>NZ_CP014839.1:4145314-4464185 GCF_001931675.1 Pandoraea thiooxydans
CGCATGTCTATTGGAGCGCGGCGTTGGTCTCGCAGGTTATCAGCAATGTGCCGGCGGCGATTCTGCTCGCCGAATACAGTCACCAGTGGCGCGTGCTTGCCTATGGCGTGAGCGTCGGCGGGTTCGGTTTCGCGGTGGGATCGCTGGCGAATCTGATCGCATTGCGCATGGCAGGAACCGCGCGCATATGGTGGAAATTTCATATAGTCTCCATTCCCTTTTTCATTGCGACTACTCTGATTGGGTTGGGTGTGCTGCGATTCGTCGGCTGAAATCGGCGCTTCAATATGTCGCGGCACGATGCAGCTGTCGCAGGTTCTCGCTGGCAAGGCCGCGCAATGCCGCGTCGCAGCAGGGTTTTTGACGTTGCCCGGCATTTGGCGCCAAATCGGTGCGCGCATTGCACAAGTTCGGCGAAATTGTCCAATCGTTTGATTGACTGCGACTGGTAACTTCCCGTAAAATCTCGCGGATTTATCTGCTTGTTGAGCCCGATGTTTTGTGAAAGCCGGGCGGGGAAGGGAGCTTAACCATGGCCGATCGTCAGCGGTCTGGTGCGCAGCCGACACCGCGCCAACATGACCCGGTAAGTACGGATATGCGAGACGACGAGCAGGAGCAAAAGATCGTTCCGCTTACGCGAGCGGAGGCCGAGCGCCTCTTCGGCCCCAATGTGAGCCGCCCGTCTCGCGTTACTCCATTCAGGGTGATTACCGCCCAGGTAATTGTGTCGCTGCTGGTGACATTGGTATGGTGGGCGCTGTCGGCATCGCCGCGAAATGCGGCGGTCTCTGCTTGGCTGGGCGGAATGGTTGGCTGGGTGCCAGGGGTGTTTTTCGCCCTGCGGCTGAAAGTATCGCGTGATCGCCTCACCGTGTCCTCGCTAGTGATTGGCGAGGCGATCAAAGTAATGACGACGATTGCGCTGTTTGTGGCGATCGCGACGCTGTACCCGGCGGTTCATTGGGTAGCGTTGCTGACCACATTCGTGCTGGTGCTCAAGGCCCATTGGCTGGCACTGGCCATCAAGTAGCGGCATACCGCTCGTGCAGGTCGTCGCGGAGTCGGATTTTCATAATTGGGTGTTTGATCGCTATGTCAGTAGAAGCCGGAATGGAAGGGCCGAATCCGTCGGAATATATCGCGCACCATTTGCAACATTTTGCGAATGCGACGCAGACGAGCATCATCGATTTCCACATCATCAACTGGGACACCTTGTTCTGGTCGGTGACGACCGGCATCATCGCGTGCCTGTTCCTGCTGCTGGCCGCGCGCAAGGCAACCTCCGGTGTGCCGAGCCGGTTCCAGGGCGCCGTCGAAATGCTCGTGGAGATGGTCGAAGATCAGTCGAAGAGCATTGTGCACGGCAACCGGACCTTCATCGCGCCGCTGGCGCTGATCGTGTTCGTCTGGGTGTCGCTGATGAACTTCCTCGACCTGTTGCCGGTTGACCTGCCGGGCCGCATCATCCAGTGGGTCGGTCTGGGCAACATCATCACGCATCATCGGATCGTGCCGACGGCCGATCTGAACGGCACGCTCGGCATTTCGTTCGGCGTGCTGATCCTGATGCTCTATTACAGCTTCAAGATCAAAGGTCCCGGCGGGTTCATGAAAGAACTCTTCACGGCGCCGTTTGGCAATCACTTCGCGCTGTGGCTGCCGAATCTGCTGCTTAACGTCATCGAATTCCTGGCCAAGACCATCTCGCTCGGCATGCGGCTGTTCGGCAACATGTACGCCGGCGAACTGCTGTTCCTGTTGATCGCGCTGCTCGGCGGCCTCTGGACCTTCGGGGCGAACCTGACGTTCCTGGGTTTCGTGGGCAATGTGATCGCGGGTCTGGCGTGGTCGATCTTCCACATCCTGATCGTGTTTTTGCAGGCGTTCATCATGATGATGCTGACGCTCGTATATATCGGCCAGGCGCACGATCATCATTGATGATCTGGCGCTTGCCGAAGATGAATCGTTTTGAGTTTTTCGAATTCAGGTTTTTTCAAGTTTCAAGTCTCTAACCAAAAGGAGTAATCATGCAAGCTTTCATCGCCAACATCCAGGGTTTGACCGCCATCGGCATCGGCATCATCATCGGCCTGGGTGCTGTCGGCGCCTGTATCGGTATCGGTTTGATGGGCGGCAAATACATTGAAGCCGCCGCGCGTCAGCCCGAATTGATGAATCCGTTGCAAACCAAGATGTTCTTGTTGGCCGGTCTGATCGACGCGGCATTCCTGATCGGCGTGGGCGTGGCAATGCTGTTCGCGTTTGCCAACCCGCTGCTCTCGAAGCTCGCTTCCTGAATTTCTTTCGGCTGCCGCGCAAAATTGTGCGGCCACTGGACATGACGGCGCGCCCAAAATTAGATCTGACTAATGCCGGGTGCGCTGTTTCGCCAATCGACAAGCAACACCGAAAGGAAACACCGTGAACATTAACGCAACACTGCTTGCGCAAACCGTCGTGTTTCTGATCCTGGCCTGGTTCACGATGAAATTCATCTGGCCGCCGCTGATCAAGGCTATCGACGAACGCGCGAAAAAAATCGCTGACGGGCTTGCGGCCGCCGAGAAAGGCCAGGCCGACCTCGAGCTCGCCAGCAAACGGGTCGACAAGGCACTCGCGGAAGCCCGCGCGGAAGGCGCTCAGCGCATTTCCGAGGCGGAAAAGCGCGCTCAGGCCGTCGGTGAGGAAATCAAGCAGAACGCCCAGGCCGAAGCCGCCCGGATCATTGCCGCCGCAAAGGCAGAAGCCGAACAGCAGGCGATCAAGGTTCGCGAGTCGCTGCGTGGCGAAGTCGCCGCGTTGGCGGTCAAGGGAGCCGAGCAGATCCTGCGACGCGAGATCGATGCCAAGGCGCACGCCGAGCTGTTGAACCAACTCAAGGCAGAGCTCTGATCATGGCTGAACTTGCAACCATTGCCCGCCCGTATGCCGAAGCCCTGTTCCGCGTGGCGCAGTCCGGTGACGTGAACGCCTGGTCGGAACTGGTCCGCGAGTTGGCCGCGGTTGCCCAGCATCCCGACGTGCAGGCCCTGGCAGACAACCCGAACGTGACGCATGAGCAGGTGGTCGAGGTAATCCTTGCCGCGCTGAAATCGCCGGGCAACGCCATGCTGCGCAACTTCATCGTCGCCATGGTCGAAAACGACCGTCTGTCGGTGATGCCGGAAGTGGCGCAACAGTTCGAGGAGCTCAAGAACGCCAGCGCTGGTTCCGCCGATGCGCTCATCACCAGTGCATTTGCGCTGGACGATGCGCAGCTCCGGGAGTTGGTCGCGGCGCTCGAGCACAAGTTCGGCCGCAAGCTGCATGCCAGCGTGACGGTCGACCCGTCGCTGCTGGGCGGTGTACGAGTGGTGGTGGGCGACGAAGTGCTGGACGCTTCGGTCCGTGCCCGCCTGGCGAATATGCAAACGGCGCTGACGGTGTAGCGAGCTACGCCAAGACGGCAAGAATTGAATATCAGGAGCACATATGCAACTCAATCCCTCTGAAATCAGTGAGCTGATCAAGAGCCGGATTCAAGGTCTCGAGAGCAGTGCCGAGATTCGCAATCAGGGCACCGTCCTTTCCGTGACGGACGGCATTTGCCGTATTCATGGCCTGTCCGACGTGATGCAGGGCGAAATGCTCGAATTCCCGGGCAACACCTTCGGTCTGGCGCTCAATCTCGAGCGCGATTCCGTGGGTGCGGTGATCTTGGGTGAATACGAGCACATTTCCGAAGGCGACACGGTCAAGTGCACCGGCCGCATTCTGGAAGTGCCGGTCGGTCCCGAGCTGGTCGGCCGCGTGGTCAACGCGCTGGGTCAGCCGATCGACGGCAAGGGTCCGATCAACGCGAAACTGACCGATCCGATCGAAAAGATCGCGCCGGGCGTGATTTGGCGTCAATCGGTGTCGCAGCCGCTGCAAACCGGTCTCAAGTCGATCGACGCGATGGTGCCGATCGGCCGCGGTCAGCGTGAGCTGATCATCGGCGACCGCCAAACCGGCAAGACGGCGGTGGCAGTGGATGCGATCATCAACCAGAAGGGCAAGGGCGTCACGTGTATCTACGTGGCGGTCGGCCAAAAGGCCTCGTCGATCACCAACGTGCTGCGCAAGCTCGAAGAGCACGGTGCGATGGAGTACACGATCATCGTGGCGGCCACTGCTTCCGAATCGGCCGCGCTGCAATTCATCGCGCCGTATGCCGGCTGCACGATGGGCGAATACTTCCGCGACCGCGGCCAGGATGCGCTGATCATCTATGACGATTTGACCAAGCAAGCCTGGGCCTATCGCCAGATCTCGCTGCTGCTGCGTCGCCCGCCGGGTCGCGAAGCCTACCCTGGCGACGTGTTCTACCTGCACTCGCGTCTGCTCGAGCGCGCCGCGCGCGTCAACGAGGAATACGTCGAAAAGTTCACCAACGGCGAAATCAAGGGCAAGACCGGTTCGCTCACCGCGCTGCCGATCATTGAAACGCAGGCCGGTGACGTGACGGCGTTCGTGCCGACCAACGTGATTTCGATTACCGACGGGCAGATCTTCCTCGAGACCGATTTGTTCAACGCCGGTATCCGTCCCGCCATCAACGCCGGTATTTCGGTGTCGCGCGTGGGTGGCTCGGCGCAGACCAAGGTCATCAAGAAGCTCTCCGGCGGGATCCGTACCGACTTGGCGCAGTACCGCGAATTGGCGGCATTCGCGCAGTTTGCCTCGGACCTCGACGAAGCCACCCGTCGCCAGCTCGAACGCGGTCGCCGCGTGACCGAATTGCTCAAGCAGCCGCAGTATCAACCGCTGCAGGTGTGGGAGCTGGCCGTGTCGCTGTTCGCCGCCAACAATGGGTATCTGGACGATCTCGACATCAAGTCCGTGCTGCCGTTCGAACGCGGTCTGCGTGAAGCCCTCAAGACCAGCCATGGCGCGCTGATCGCCCGCATCGAAGAGACCAAGGATCTCTCGAAGGACGACGAAGCCGCGCTGCACGCTGCGATCAAGGACTTCAAGAAGACGGGCGCTTACTGATTCGGTTGAAGACGATTCATATTCAACGGACCAGCGGGAGAGCGGCGCATCGGCAGCATCGACGGCCGCTCTTCATATAAGGAGTAAGCAATGGCGGGAATGAAGGAAATTCGCGGCAAGATCAAGAGCGTGCAAAACACGCGCAAGATCACCAAGGCCATGGAAATGGTGGCGGCGTCGAAAATGCGCAAGGCGCAGGAACGCATGCGCCATGCTCGGCCCTACGCCGACAAGGTGCGCACGATTGCGGCCCATATGAGCCAGGCGAACCCGGAATACCACCATCCGTTCATGGTGCGTAATTCGGACGCCAAGGCCGCGGGCATCATCCTGGTGACCACCGACAAGGGGCTTTGCGGTGGCCTGAACACCAACGTGTTGCGCGCCGTGATTGGCAAAATGAAGGAAATCGAAAGCGCCGGCCTGGCGATCGAGGCCACCGCCATTGGCGGCAAGGGGTTCGGTTTCATGGGGCGGATCGGTGCGAAAGTCGTGTCGCACGTCGTGCAGTTGGGCGATACGCCGCATCTGGAGCGAATGATCGGTGCCGTCAAGGTGCAACTCGATGCCTACGCCGCGGGCAAGCTGAACGCCGTCTATCTGGCCTACACGCGCTTCATCAACACGATGAAGCAGGAGCCGGTGATCGAGCAGCTGTTGCCGTTGCCGGAGCAGCCTGCGGGCGAGGACGGCAAGGCGGCCGTCAAGACGTCGCATGCGTGGGACTACATCTACGAGCCGAACGCGAAGACCGTGGTGGACACGCTGCTGGTGCGCTATGTCGAGGCCCTGGTGTATCAGGCGGTGACGGAAAACATGGCGTCCGAGCAATCGGCGCGGATGGTGGCAATGAAGGCGGCCTCCGACAACGCCAAGACCGTCATCAACGAACTGCAATTGATCTACAACAAGGGCCGACAAGCCTCGATCACCAAAGAGCTGGCCGAGATTGTGGGCGGCGCGGCGGCAGTCTGACATTGACATGCCTCCGGGCGAAATGAATTCAAGTATCTAAAGGAAAAGCGATGAGTACTGCGATGGTAGAAGGCAAGATCGTACAGTGCATCGGCGCCGTGATCGACGTGGAATTTCCGCGCGGCCACCTGCCGAAGATCTACGACGCGCTCATTATGGATGGCTCGGAGTTGACGCTCGAAGTGCAGCAGCAGTTGGGCGACGGCGTTGTGCGGACCATCTGTTTGGGCTCCTCGGAAGGGCTGCGCCGCGGCATGATGGTCAAGAGCACCGGCAAGGGCATCACCGTGCCGGTCGGTCAGGCCACGCTGGGCCGCATCATGGACGTGCTGGGTCGGCCGATCGACGAAGCCGGCCCGATCCCCCAGGACAGCCAGCGTGAAATTCACCAGAATGCACCGGCATTCGACGAACTGGCGCCGTCGACCGAACTGCTCGAGACGGGCATCAAGGTTATCGATCTGATCTGCCCGTTCGCCAAGGGCGGCAAGGTGGGTCTGTTCGGTGGCGCCGGGGTGGGCAAGACCGTCAACATGATGGAGCTCATCAACAACATCGCCAAGGAGCACGGCGGTTACTCCGTGTTCGCCGGCGTGGGCGAGCGTACCCGTGAAGGGAACGACTTCTACCACGAAATGAAAGACTCCAACGTGCTCGACAAGGTCGCGCTGGTGTACGGGCAGATGAACGAGCCGCCGGGCAACCGCCTGCGCGTCGCGCTGACCGGTCTGACGATGGCCGAGCACTTCCGTGACGAAGGTCGCGACGTGCTGTTCTTCGTCGACAACATCTACCGCTACACGCTGGCCGGCACCGAAGTCTCGGCGCTGCTGGGCCGGATGCCTTCGGCCGTGGGCTACCAGCCGACGCTGGCCGAAGAAATGGGCCGTCTGCAAGAGCGCATTACCTCGACCAAGACCGGTTCGATCACGTCGGTGCAAGCCGTCTACGTGCCTGCCGATGACTTGACCGACCCGTCGCCGGCGACCACCTTCGGTCACTTGGACGCCACCGTCGTGCTCTCGCGTGACATCGCTTCGCTGGGTATCTACCCGGCGGTCGATCCGCTCGACTCGACCTCGCGCCAGATCGACCCGAACGTCATTGGCGAAGAGCACTATGGTGTGACGCGCGGCGTGCAGGCCACGCTGCAGCGCTACAAGGAACTGCGCGACATCATCGCGATTCTGGGCATGGACGAACTGTCGCCGGAAGACAAGCTGGCGGTGGCTCGTGCCCGGAAAATCCAGCGTTTCCTGTCGCAGCCGTTCCACGTGGCCGAAGCGTTCACTGGCGCTCCGGGCAAGTACGTCCCGTTGAAGGAAACGATTCGCGGCTTCAAGATGATCGTCGATGGTGAGTGCGACCACCTGCCCGAGCAGGCGTTCTATATGGTCGGCACGATCGACGAAGCCTTCGAGAAAGCCAAGAAACTGCAGTAATCGATTGAGTGTCCGCCTGAACAAGGCGCACAGGTGACTCACGAAGGCGCCGGCGAATGATCCAACTCTGCCGGCGCCGCCTGCACCAAACTCAACGGGAGCAATCATGGCAACCATTCATATAGACGTCGTCAGCGCGGAAGACGAGCTCTTCTCCGGTGAGGCCCGTTTTGTGGCCCTGCCGGGCGAGGCCGGCGAACTGGGCATTCTGCCCGGACACACGCCGCTGATCACGCGTATCAAGCCGGGCGCGGTGCGTATCGAGACTGCCTCGGGCGAAGAAGAGTTTGTTTTCGTCGCCGGCGGTATTCTCGAAGTCCAACCCGACAGCGTGACGGTGCTGGCCGATACGGCCATGCGCGGCAACGACCTGGACGAAGCGAAGGCTGCCGAAGCCAAGCGTCGCGCCGAGGAAGCGCTTGCCAACAAGGGGTCGAACATCGAGTATGCGAAAGCCCAGGCTGAGTTGGCCGAGGCGGTCGCGCAACTCGCGACGATTCAGCGGTTCCGCAAGAAAAAAGCCTGACGTAACGAGCGCCTCACAGGCGCGCGTCAGCAAAGACAAAAGGCAGCTTCGGCTGCCTTTTGTCTTTTTGGTGCGAAGCGTGATGTCCATCGGGCCACGCTCATGCGTGAACTGACGGGAGCACCGTCTTGACAATTCGAGACATCGGAAAACTCCGATGCGCGTGAGTCCCGCGCGCGCCGCAGCTCGCACTACACACCGGCACCCCAGCCGATTCACTCCGAGACGCCACCATTGATTGGCATGACTAAATAGGAATACGCATTAGGAAAATGCCGTTTAGTCGCACTATTTAACTGGAATCGTCCTAAAGTCGGTGACGTGTAATCGTTGCTATCTTCCGCAGGCCAAGCGCTCGGGAAGCGCGCAAGGCGTTTCCTGGAAAAGTTCACGCTCAACGAAAATGGTCGACGGGATGATGTCTTTGATCGAGAGGCGGTCACGCCTGCTGAAAATTTGCACCCAGTGGTGCGTTGACACGATCCGGAGTCGCTCAATCCGGGGGCTGTTACCGGGCATCTTGCTCGCCGTCGGGCTGGCCATGGGGGCGTCGTCGGCTTCTGCGGTGAAAGTCGAGCAAATCGGCGATCTGGCGCATTCCACGGCGGCGAATCCGGCCCAATTCAACATTGGCGACCTGATCCATGTGGCCATGACCTGGCGCCATAACTCGTGGGGCTTCGAATCCTGCTATTTCTCGGTGATCGCGCCCGGCGATGGGGCGTCCTACGGATTCAGCGACATCAACGGCAGTTGCGATCGGCGCGACTATCCCGACGGTCGGGTGCCAAAACGGGGCTATGAGGTGATCGATACGGCGAAACCCCTTTATGCGGGCGAGCTGTCCTTGAATTTGGTCCCCGGCCAGACGTACGAGGCGGTAACGGAAATTTATCCGTGGCGCAACACCGAGCCAGGCGTGAGTTCACGATACTTCAAGATCCGTCCGCTCTCCGGTGGCGTGTCTACCGCCACACCGCACAAACACGTCCAGGGGCGCGTCGACATCACCGGCGCGTGGCGGGGTAACGGCGCGACCGGCACCGTCAAGGCCTGGTACAAGAAAGATGGGGTCGGCCCCTACATTCTGGCCGGTCAGGGTTTGGGGTGGTTTTCCGTCTACAACTTGCCCGCCGGACGCCAGACGTTGGAGTTTTACGTCTATTACGACGGCAAGTTTGAAACCTATGTCGGCAGTAAAACTGTCGACGTCCTCGCTGGGGGTGTCACGGCGCTGCGCCTCGAAGACAAACGGCTGCGGGTAAATGGCTGGGTTGACGGAGGTGTGAAACAAATAAAAATGGAGACGGTATGGCCGAATTCGATCGACCTCGGTACCTGTGCGGTCAGCGATGGTAAATTTTCGTGCCTGTCCGAGAAAGCATTGAGGGCCAGTTGGCACGACATAAGAATCACCGCCAGCCGGGGCAGCACGGACCTCATTCTTCTCAACCGGCAGCACATCGACGTCACGCCCAGCGCGCGCTGGGCTGACGACAATCCCGGCATCAGGCTGCAAGGTCAGCCATTCAGGCTCGCCGTGGACAAGGGCGAGGAGGCAACGCACCTGCAGGCCTATTGGCGACGAGGCGAAAAGGGTCTTTGGCACGTCAGCGGAGACCTCAAGCTTGGCAGTGACCGCAGCGTGGTTCTCCCCGATACTGCGGATTGGCTGCCAACCGACCGATCGCAGTACATGGTCATATTCTGGGTCAGGCGGGGTAGCGCAAACTGGTCACCGGATTCGGAGATTCGCAGCTTTCAAGTGAAGCCGTTGCCGCCAGAGTGGAGCAAGCCGCCCGCCGGCTCGGCGCCGGGACGCAAAGTCAGCGTCACGCTCAGGCCGCCGCCAGGCGTCGACGTCGTGCAGCCGCAATGGCGCCGTGAGGGCGGTGACTGGACAGACGGCCAAGCGGTTGCGCTGCAAAACACGCGAACCCAGGACCATACGATCGCGATCGCCGAATCGGCCGCGTGGTCGAGTGGGCACTACGACATCCGTCTGCGCGTGCGCAAGAACGAGGGCCTCTGGTCGGAGCCGTCCGAGGCAAAATCCGTCGTCATGCGCCCGTCGAGTCCCGCAGAGGTGTTCCGGGACAGTACGCTGACGGTATTCGATCAACACGGCAAGCCGCTGATGGGTGGTGCGAATGTCACGGTTGGCGACCAAATCACTTATCGTCTGAAACTGGCGGCCGCGTCTGCCGCCGAGCAGATCGACCTGTCGCTGAGTCTGGCCGGCGCGACGCAACTGCAAGGGCAGGCGGGTACGCTGCGCTATCGGGCCGCGCTGAGCGATCCGGGCGACGGCGCGAAGCCGATCGACACCACGCGGCTCAACAAAGGCTGGACCGGCGCGGGAGCGGCGTTCGGGGCGACCACGCGTTTGCTGGTCAGCGGGGAGGACGCGCCGGGCATGCTGGCGGGCAAACACGCGGTGATCGACATACCGGTGACGGTGTCGCGGCCGGGCCAGATCCCAGGAGTGAAGGTGATCGCGCGCGGACACAGCGGTGGGCAGCCGCTGGCGGGGCAGCACGAGATCGCGGCGCTCGATCTCAGGGCGGTGATGCCCAGGCCGCAATGGGTGTGGCCGGCAACCGACAGCGAGGAATTGCTGGCGGGCCAGACGCTGCACATCCGCGGGCAAACGCACCCGAGCGCCGATCACGTCAAATTCCGGTGGCGCGACTGGCGCGACGGCCAATACCACAGCACAAACGATATTCCCATTGAACCCGACGCGAACGGTCGATTCGACGTCGAGCTGCCGGATGCCAAGGCGTGGGTGCCCACCGCAAGCGGCGAAAGCTACCAGCTCAAATTCCTCGTCAGCAGCGCAGGCTACGCATCAGCCTGGACTGGCGTGCGCCACCTGCGGGTGCGCTCCGGGGCGGGCGTGTTGGGCGGGAGTTCATTGACTGTCTACCGGGGTGACCGGTCATTGAGCGCGAACGCGGGCGTGGCCGCCGGCGAGACATTGACGTTGCGCCTGCGCATGCAAAGCTCGCACACGGCGTTGGGGCTGCAATGGTCGCTGGTCTTGCCGGCGGGTCTGGAGAAAGCGGGCGCACCGATGTACCGTGCCGACCTGAGTGATCAGGGCAGGCCGCCGCTGATCGGCGGGTTGGTGCAAATCGGGACCGGCACGCTCAACGGCCAATGGCGGGGCACGGGAGGCGCGTTTGGGGTGAGCGCGCAGCTGCTCGACCCGGTGCAATCGCTGCTGGGCCTGGTGGGAGGCAAGCACGCGGTGCTCGACATCCCCGTGCGGGTCAAGGCCGAAGCGCAAGGCGCGATTCTGGTCAAGGCGGCGGGCCGCGCCACGCTGGTCAGCCAGCAGGATCTGGCCGCGCCGCCGTTGCTGGTCGCCAAAGTCCCGGGCCAGGGGGCGATGACGGCCGCGCTGGCGCCAACTGCCGAAGGCGACAGGCAGCCGGGCGAGGCACTGACCTACCGGGTCACGCTCGTCGCGCTCAAGGCGCTCGACGGCGTGCAACTGCAATACCGCCTGCCGGCTGGCCTGAAGCAACACGGCACGCCGGTGTTCGACGCGCAAAGCGATCTGCAGCAGGGGCTCGAGGCTGCCTGGGACGGCTCGCCGCGGCACGACGCATTGCTGGCGGCGGGCACGGCGCTCGAGGCGGGGCGCCGGATCATCGTCAACATTCCGCTGCAGGTCGCGCCGGAGGCGGTCGACAGCCGCATCGACAGTCGCATCGAAGCGGCGGCGGGCAATGTTGCGGGCACCGTCGAGGCCCGCCATGCCTTGCGCGTGGTGCCGGACAAAGAGGCGGACAACGGCCCGTTGCGGCTGAGAACGCTGGTCGACAAGGGCGATGCCAAGCCCGGCGAGACCTTAGCCTACACGATCGAATTCATGAACCGCTCGGACCAGCCGCTGCACGAGTTGGCGATTCACGAGGTCGTGCCGGAGCACACCACGCTGGTGCCGCAAAGCGCGGTGTGCAAGCAGATGCCGGCGGCGCTGGCATGCCGGGTGGCGACGCTCGATGAGGCACACGGCACGAGCGATCCGACGCCAATACGCTGGACATTCTCGGGACGTCTGCTGCCCGGCGAGCAGGGCTCGGTCGGCTTCAGGGTGCGCGTCGAGCACTGAGTCGGGCCGGCCGGCGGGCCGCGCCCCTGGCAAATACAGGATCGGAAATCCGGACCTTCCCTGATCCTCGTCAAGCTATTTTTACGTTAACGTAAACGTCAAACAACCTAGGCAGGCTATGCTTGATACGAGCATGGCTGAATCCGCCCTGTCCGGCATTCGGGCAGGGCGGGTGCCACAGAAAAATACATCGCACTTGCCCGCGCGCCATCGTGGCGGCCGGCCCCTGCTGTTATTGGAGGAGACGCAGTATGGATCAAGAAAATGCCGGCTTGGCGCCGCGTAACGGCCTATCCTACGTCAAGGGCGATACCACGGTGCCGCTCTCGGAGGCGACCATCCCGCAATTATTGGCGCAGAGCGTGCAACGCTATCCCGAGCGGCCGGCGGTGGTGTTTCGCGAACAGCAAATCCGCTGGAACTGGCGCGAGTTCAGCCAGGCGGTCGATGCCCTGGCGCTCGGCCTGCACCGGCTTGGCCTGCGCAAGGGCGATCGGCTCGGTATCTGGTCGCCCAACCGGGTCGAGTGGTTGGTTACGCAATTCGCCACCGCGCGCCTGGGAATCATTCTGGTCAATATCAATCCGGCCTATCGGCTTGCCGAGCTCGAGTACGCGCTCAACAAAGTCGGCTGCAAAGCCATCATCGCCGCCGAATCGTTCAAGACCTCGCAATATCTGGCGATGCTGCAGACCCTCGCGCCAGAACTGGCGCAATGCGAAGCTGGGCAACTGCATGCGCAGAAGCTGCCCGACTTGCGTATCGTGATCCGCATGGGCGAGGCCCGCACGCCCGGCATGTTCAACTACGACGACATTGTCGCGGGCACGGCCAACCCAGCGGTCGGCGAGCTCGATGCCATCACCGCGACGCTCGATGCGCACGAAGCCGTCAACATCCAGTTCACCAGCGGCACCACCGGCAATCCGAAGGGCGCCACGCTCACGCACCACAATATCGTCAACAACGGCCGCTTCATCGCGATGGCCATGCGCTTCTCCGAGCAAGACAGCCTGTGCATCCCCGTGCCGCTTTACCACTGCTTCGGCATGGTGCTGGCGGTGCTGGCCTGCGTGAGCACCGGCGCCAATATGGTGTTTCCCGGCGAGGCATTCGATCCGGCCGCCACCATGCGCGCCGTGGCGCAGGAGCGTTGCACCGCCCTGCACGGGGTGCCGACCATGTTCATCGCCCAGCTCGATCACCCCGATTTCTCCAAGTACGATTTCTCGTCGCTGCGCACCGGCATCATGGCCGGCTCGCCCTGCCCGATCGAAACCATGAAACGGGTGATTTCGCAAATGCACATGAGCGAAGTCACCATTGCCTACGGCATGACGGAGACCAGCCCGGTTTCGTTCCAGAGTTCGACCGACGATCCGCTGGAAAAACGAGTCACCACCGTGGGCCGCGTGCAGCCTCATCTCGAGGTCAAGCTGGTCGATGCCAGCGGGGCCATCGTGCCGGTCGGCGAAAAAGGTGAACTCTGCACGCGCGGCTACTCGGTCATGCTCGGCTACTGGGACGACGAAACAAAAACGCGCGAGGCCATTCGCGATGGCTGGATGCATACGGGTGACCTGGCCACCCTGGACGAGGCGGGTTACTGCAATATCGTCGGGCGGGTCAAGGACATGCTGATCCGCGGCGGCGAGAACGTCTATCCGCGCGAAATCGAGGAATTCCTGTTCCGTCACCCAAAGATCCAGGCGGTGCAGGTATTCGGCGTGCCCGATCCCAAATACGGGGAGGAGGTCTGTGCCTGGGTGGTCCTCAAGCCGGGCCAGAGCGCCACCGAAGATGAAATTCGCGCGTTCTGCCAGGATCAGATTGCCCACTACAAAATCCCGCGCTACATCCGCTTCGTCAGCGAAATGCCCATGACCGTGACGGGCAAAGTGCAGAAATTCATCATGCGCGCATCGATGGTCGACGAGCTCGGCCTGACCGAGAGCAAAACCGCCTAGCGCTGACCCGCCGACGGCACCCGGCCCCGCGCCGAGCGGGCCGCCGGCAGGGCACCGCCACACATCAGACGCGAACCGGCGCCGGCCCAACTTGTAACCATCTGTAAAGATGCTGTTACTCGTTTGGCGGCGCCGGCATAGTACCCCCCATGTCTTAAGAAATTTTTTTCAGCCGCGCCTAAAGTTTCTCCAGCGCCGGCCGAAATACAGACATCGCTTCGCGCGGCGCGCGGACAAACCAGTCTACTGCGCGGTCGCTGCGCATCACGGGCAAAGCGGTTTTTGCCGCGACTCGCCCGCTCAGGCCCTCCCATCAAGGCTTTTCAGCCTGTCGGGAGATTTTTCCTATGCTTGTAGGAAAAATGCCTACACAAAATTTCCGAAAAACTTATAGCCCGAGCGGATGAATCTCTGATTTTTTTCCGCCGCGGATCGCTGCAAAATTGCAACCGAGATTGGGCCAGTGTCGCCAAAACCACAATCTACGGGGGTTACATGAGTAACAGCGAAACACTCAACGAGATTCGGGAAATTAACCTTTCCTATCTGGTGCTAGCGCAACGTCTGATTCGCGAGGATCGCGCTGCAGCAATGTTCCGTCTGGGTGTCAGCGAAGAGTTGGCCGATGTTCTGGGCCGCCTTACGCTCGCGCAACTGGTCAAACTCGCCTCATCCAATTTGCTGCTGTGCCGCTTCCGTTTCGACGATCACGCGATCCTCTCGAATCTGACGCATACCGCCAAGGACATCGCCGTGCAGCAGTCGCACGCATCGATCCTGCTGGCGAGCCAGCCGGTCGAAGCGATCGGTTGACACGGCCACAGTCAGTCAAGGCCGATCGAGTGCGGCGAAAGGAATATTGATTCGTTTGTTGCAGGAATAAGCACTATGCGCAGCAAAAGCGTGGTTCACGAAGCCAAGCAGATTCAACTGGCCATCGAACTGGTCGAGTTGGGGGCCCGTCTCCAGATGCTGGAGGCGGAGACCACGCTAAGCCGCGATCGGCTGATCAAGCTCTACAAAGAACTCAAGGGCGTCTCGCCGCCCAAGGGTATGCTGCCGTTCTCCACCGACTGGTTCGTCACCTGGTTGCCGAACATTCACTCGTCGCTGTTCTACAACATCCATCAATTCCTCACGCAACAGGCGCGTTGCGAAGGCATCGACGCGATCGTCAAAAGCTACCGCCTTTACCGCGAGCACGTCGAGCTGCACGCCTGGGAGCCGGTGCTGAGTTTCACCCGCGCGTGGACGCTGACGCGCTTCTTCGACAGCAAAATGCTGCAAATGACCCCCTGCACGCGTTGCGGCGGCCATTTCGTGGCGCATGCCCACGAACCTCGAAATCATTTTGTCTGCGGTTTGTGTCAGCCGCCGTCACGCGCCGGCAAGACGCGCAAGAGCAAGGCCGCCGCCGAACAGGCCGAAGCCCAGCAAGGATGCCTGGCGCTTTGAGCGCCGCAACGCATTTCGTCCTTCCGGTTCAACTTCCTCCCTTCAGTTTTTCCCTCGCACTGCCGTAATACCTCTGAGAGAAAAATATTGTCCGCATGGCTTTAGGCGTGTTTGGCGAGCGATTCCCTGAATGCCCTGAATTTGCAAGAGGAACCCGGAAGTGCTGGTTTTTATTGGATATGCGATCGTTCTGGGCGCGGTGTTCGGGGGATACGCCTTGGAAGGCGGGCACCTGGGTGCACTATTTCAGCCCACTGAATTGCTGATGATCGGCGGAGCCGGTATCGGCTCCTTCCTGGTCGGCAACAACGGCAAGGCGATTCGCGCCACGCTACGCGCGCTGCCGCCGCTCTTGCGCGGCTCCAAATACACCAAGGCGCTCTACATGGAGCTCATGGCGCTGCTCTATGTGCTGCTGGCCAAAGCACGCAAGGACGGCATGCTGGCCATCGAGGCCGACGTCGACGATCCCGCGGCCAGCCCCATCTTCAGCCAATACCCGCTGCTCGCGCGCGACGCCCGCATCATGGAGTTTCTCACCGACTACCTGCGCCTGATGGTCAGCGGCAACATGAACGCGTTCGAAATCGAGAACCTCATGGATCACGAAATCGAAACGTACAAGCATGAAGGCGAGATGCCCGCGCACTGCATCTCCAAAGTGGGCGACGCGATGCCGGCCTTCGGTATCGTGGCCGCGGTGATGGGCGTGGTGCACACCATGGCGTCGGCCGACAAGCCGGCGGCCGAACTCGGTGCGCTGATCGCCCAGGCGCTGGTCGGCACCTTCCTCGGCGTGCTGCTCTCATATGGCTTCATCGGCCCGCTGGCCTCGCTCATCGAGCATCGCGTGGCCGAGTCGAGCAAAGTGTTCCAGTGCATCAAGGTCACGCTGCTGGCCAGTCTCAATGGCTACGCGCCGGCGCTGGCGGTCGAATTCGGCCGGAAAGTGCTGTACTCCAGCGAGCGGCCGTCGTTCGCGGAACTCGAAGACCACGTGCGCCAGGTCAAGGCGCGTTAGGTCGGTGCCCAGGTGAATCATGAGCGACAAGGGCACCCACCCCATCATCGTCAAGCGCAGCATCAATGCGCCAGCCGCCCATCACGGCGGCGCCTGGAAGCTCGCCTACGCCGACTTCATGACGGCCATGATGGCGTTCTTTCTGTTGATGTGGCTGCTCGGCTCGGTCAATCACAACGAACTGGCGGGCATCGCGCAATACTTCCGCACGCCGCTCAAAGTCGCGATCATGGGCGGTAAGCGCGCTGCCGACAGCGCCGGCGTGATCGACGGCGGCGGGCCCGACATGACGCGCACCCAAGGTCAGATCGCCCATGGCGCCAATCCGCCGCCGCCCACCCGCAGCGCGGCCAGTGGCCAGCGCAACGAGGCCGAGCAGCTGCGCCGGCTCAAGGCACGCCTGCTGCAGGCCATCGAGTCGAATCCGGCGCTCAATCAATTCCGCAAACAGCTGCTGATCGACATCACCAAGGAAGGCTTGCGCATCCAGATCGTCGACACCCAGAACCGGCCAATGTTCGCCAACGGCAGCGCACGGGTCGAGCCCTACATGCGCGACATCCTGCACGAGATCGGCAAGGCGCTCAACGACGTGCCCAATCGCATCAGCCTGTCCGGGCACACCGATGCCACCCGTTACGCCACCGGCGACAAGGACTACAGCAACTGGGAGCTGTCGGCCGATCGCGCCAATGCCTCGCGACGCGAGCTGATTGCCGGCGGTATGGACGCCGACAAGGTCGTGCGCGTGCAGGGCCTGGCCTCGACGTTGAACCTCGACAAGGAAAACCCGGCCGATCCGATCAATCGGCGCATCAGCATCATCGTGCTGAACCATCAGGCGGAAGCCGCCCTGGAGCGCGAGAACGATGCGGCCACGGTCGATGCTCCGGATCAGAAGGGCGCCGCGCAGAGTGCGGTGCAAGCGGCGGCGCGCGCGGCTGACACCGCCGCTGTGCCAAAGCGATGACAAGGCAAGGAAATGACGCACATGACGCAATCCATTTTGTCGGTCGATGACTCCGCAGCCATGCGGCAGATCATCTCGGCCAGCCTGAGCGAGGCTGGCTACCGGGTGAACACCGCCTGCGACGGCGCCGCCGCGCTCGAGCTCGCGCGCGGTGAACGCTTCGATCTGGTGCTGACCGACCAGCATATGCCCGGCATGGACGGCCTGGCGCTGATCCGTGCGCTGCGCGCGTTGCCCGGCTACGGGAGCGCACCGATCCTGGTGCTGACCACCGAGGTCGATGGCGCCTACAAAGAGGCGGCGCGCGACGCCGGGGCCAGCGGCTGGCTGCTCAAGCCGGTCGATCCCGCGATGCTGATCGAAGTGGTCGGTGCGCTGCTGGGGGCGTCGGCCGCGTCAATTCAAGCCAATAACGAGCGGGGATAACGGTGGATATAACGCAGTTCTACCAAACCTTTTTCGACGAAGCCGAAGAGCTGCTCGCGGAGATGGAGCATTTGCTGCTCGCGCTCGACGTAAGCGCACCCGACGCGGAGCAGCTCAATGCGATCTTTCGCGCTGCACACTCGATCAAGGGCGGCGCGGCCACTTTCGGATTCGCGGCGCTGACCGAAACCACGCATTTATTGGAAAACCTTCTAGATCGGGCGCGGCGCGGCGAGTTGGCCTTGCGCACCGAAATGATCGACACTTTCCTGGAAACCAAAGACGTGCTGCACCAACAGTTGAATGCCTATCGCTCCTCGAGCGAACCGGATCCGGAGGCCATGGCGCGCATCTGCGCCGTGCTGCAGGCCCTGGCTCTCGAACAACAGACCGGTGCGCCCGCCGCAGCTGCTGCGCCGGTTGCGCCAGCCGTGCCGTCAACGCCTGTGGCGCCGGCCGCGGCGGGCCTGCCCGAGCCGTCCAGCGACCATCAGCGCCTGCAAGTCACGCTCAGCGGCGTGAGCACGAAAGATCAGGACTTGCTGGCCGAAGAGCTCGGCAATCTGGGCGAAATCGTCGCGCGCAGCGCCACCGACACCTCGCTCACGCTATGGCTGGATACCACCTGCGACGCCGACGACATCATCGCCGTGTGCTGCTTCGTGATCGAGCCAGGGCAGATCGACGTCAAGACCTCGGCATCGACACCGGAGGACGCCGACCACGCGCGCGCGGCACCGGCCGCGCCCGATGCCGCGCCTGCCGGCGAACCCGCCCAGGCTGTCGCCGAGCACGCCGAACTCGCCGGCGCGTTGCCGTCCGGCGCGGCCGGCCAGCGCCAGGCCGCGGCGGCTGCCCCCGGCCACGAAAACAGCTCGATCCGGGTCGGGGTCGAAAAAGTCGATCAATTGATCAACCTGGTGGGAGAGCTGGTGATCACGCAGGCCATGCTTGCGCAAACCGCCAGCTCGCTCGACCCGGTGCTGCACGACCGCCTCTTCAACGGCATGGGGCAGCTCGAGCGCAATGCGCGCGACCTGCAGGAAGCGGTCATGTCGATCCGCATGATGCCGATGGACTACGTGTTCAGCCGCTTCCCGCGCGTGGTGCGCGATCTGGCCAACAAGCTCGGCAAGCAGATCGAACTGGTCACCTTCGGGCAGGCCACCGAACTCGACAAAAGCCTGATCGAGCGCATCATCGACCCGCTCACCCACCTGGTGCGCAACAGCCTGGACCACGGCATCGAATTGCCGGCGGTGCGCGTCGCGGCGGGCAAGGAGCCGGTTGGGCAACTGGTCATGTCGGCCGCGCACCAGGGTGGCAACATCGTCATCGAAGTCAGCGACGACGGCGCCGGGCTGCAGCGCGACAAAATCCTCGCCAAGGCGATCCAGCAGGGCTTGCCGGCCAGCGAGTCGATGAGCGACAGCGAAGTCTGGCAACTGATCTTCGCGCCGGGCTTCTCCACGGCCGATGCGATCACCGACGTATCGGGCCGGGGCGTCGGCATGGACGTGGTCAAGAACAACATCCAGGACATGGGCGGCCACGTCGAAATCCAGTCCACGCGCGGGCGGGGCACCACCACGCGCATCGTGTTGCCGCTCACGCTGGCAATCCTCGACGGCATGTCGGTCAAGGTCGGCCAGGAGATTTTCATCCTGCCGCTGAACTTCGTCATGGAGTCGCTGCAGCCGGCGGCGGCCGATATTCGCCCGGTGGCCGGCGAAGGCCAGGTCGTATTGGTGCGCGGCGAATACCTGCCGCTGGTCGAGCTGCATCGCACCTTCCAGGTGCCCGCGGCGCGCGTCAACCCGACCGAGGGCATCGTCGTCATCCTGCAAGCCGAGGGCCGGCGCTTCGCGCTGCTGGTCGACGAGCTGGTCGGTCAGCATCAGGTGGTGGTGAAAAACCTCGAGACCAACTATCGAAGAGTGCACGGCATTTCCGCCGCCACCATTCTGGGCGACGGCAGCGTGGCGCTGATCGTCGACGTGGCGGCCCTGCAACGCAATAACCGCCAGCTGGCGGCGATTTCTTCTTGATCCACGGGAGCATGGCGAATATGGAAAATCTTCAGCAAGAAGCGGGAGCCTCCCGCCACCACATGGCGATGCAGAACGACGGCGACGGCCAGGAGTTTCTGGTGTTCACGCTGGGCGACGAGGAGTACGGCATCGACATCCTCAAGGTGCAGGAAATCCGCGGCTACGACGCGGTCACGCGCATCGCCAATGCGCCCGACTTCATCAAGGGCGTGATCAACCTGCGCGGCATCATCGTGCCGATCGTCGACATGCGCATCAAATTCAACCTCGGCCGCGTCGAGTACGACACGCAGACGGTGGTGATCATCCTGAACGTCGCCAATCGCGTGGTCGGCATGGTCGTCGACGGCGTCTCCGACGTGCTGACGCTGGCGCGCGGCGACATCAAGCCGCCGCCCGAGTTCGGCGCGACCCTGACCACCGAATACCTCACCGGGCTTGGCACCGTCGAGGGGCGCATGCTGATTCTGATGGACATCGAAAAGCTCATGACCAGCAACGACATGGCGCTGATCGATCGCGTCGCGAGCTAAGGCCGGGGTACGGGGGCGATACGGGTAACAGCACGGGCAACAGCACGGGCGACGCCGCGCGTCGCAGGTGAAAAGATCAGCCGGAAAGAGAGAGACCGATGAGAAACAACCAGCCGGTGACCGACAACGAATACGTTATCAGCGAGACGGACTATCTGATCTCGCGTACCGACCTCAAGGGGCGCATTACCTACGCCAACCCGTCATTCATCGAGGTCAGCGGATTTTCGAAAGAGGAATTGATCGGTGCGCCGCATAACATCGTGCGCCATCCGGACATGCCGTCCGAGGCATTCGACGACCTCTGGAAATCGCTCAAGGCGGGCCAGACCTGGACCGGCCTGGTGAAGAACCGCCGCAAGAACGGCGACTTCTATTGGGTGCTGGCCACCGTCAATCCGACGCTGGAGAACGGCAAGGTGGTCGGCTATACGTCCCTGCGGCTCAAGCCGCGTGCCGGCGAAGTCGAGGCGGCCACCGCCGCCTATGCCAAATTCCGTGCGGGCCGCGCGCGCGGCCTGCGAATCCGGCAGGGGCAGTTGCAGCGCACGGGCCCGCGCGGCTGGATCAGGCTGCTCAAATTGACAAGCATCAGCGCGCGCCTGACCGGCATGATCGTCACCGGTGCGCTGCTGCTGCTGGCCGTGGGCGGCCTCGGTCTGTTCGGCATGCAGGCCTCCAACCAAAAGTTGGCCAGCGTCTATCACGGGTCGATGGTGCCGGTCGGGCTGCTCAATACCATCGGTGCCAAGCTCGACCGCAACGCAGTGTTGATGTCCACCGCGATCAGCAATCCCAACTTCAATGTGCAAAAGGACAATGCCGACGAAATCGTCCAGAACAACAGCGACATCGACCAGCTGTGGGCGCAGTTCGCGCCCACCGTGTCGAGCGATCTGAAGCCGGAGGCCGATCGCTTCAACGTGATTCGCAAGCGCTTCAACCAGGACGGCGTGCTCAAGCTGGTGGCGGCGCTGCGCTCGGCCTCGCCGCAAAGCGAGCAGTTGTACACGCAGGCGGTGCAGCCGGCCTATGGGCCGTTGCGCGACGAGCTCAATTCGCTGGTGCGGCTCGAGCTGACCCAGGCCGACTATCTGGACGGTCAGGCGCAGCGGCAATTCCGCCTCACGCGCGCGATCATGCTCGGCGGCGTGCTGGCCGGCGTGGTGCTGCTGGTCCTGCTTGGCACGATCCTGCGCCGCTCGATCGTCAAGCCGCTGGCCCAGGCGCTCGATGCCAGCAAGCAGATCGCCACCGGTAATTTGCTGGTCTCGATCGCGTCACAGCGGCGCGACGAAGTCGGGCGGCTGCTGTTCGGCATGGGGGCAATGAAAAACAGTCTGCTGAATATCGTCAGCGACGTGCGCGGCGGCATCGACGCGATCGACACGGCGGCGCGGGAGATCTCGGCGGGCAACACGGACCTGTCGGCGCGCACGGAGCAGCAGGCGGCGTCGCTGGAGGAGACGGCCTCGAGCATGGAAGAGCTGACGGCGACGGTCAAGCAGAACGCGGACAACGCGAAGCAGGCGAGCCAGCTGGCGGTCAACGCGTCGGAGATAGCGGGGCGCGGCGGAGTGGTGGTGGGCGAGGTGGTGGACACGATGCACGGGATCTCGGGCAGCTCGAAGAAGATCGTGGACATCATCAGCGTGATCGAGAGCATCGCGTTCCAGACGAACATTCTGGCGCTGAACGCGGCGGTGGAGGCCGCGCGCGCCGGAGAGCAGGGTCGTGGCTTCGCGGTGGTCGCAGGCGAGGTACGCACGCTGGCGCAGCGCAGCGCGGCGGCGGCCAAGGAGATCAAGGAGCTGATCGAGGACTCGGTGGGCAAGGTGGAGAGCGGCTCGCAGCTGGTGGAGCGGGCGGGCCAGACGATGGAAGAGATCGTGCAGGCGGTCAAGCGGGTGACGGACATCATGGGGGAGATCTCGGCGGCGTCGGCCGAGCAAAGCAGCGGGATCGAGCAGGTGAACAAGGCGGTCACGCAGATGGACGAGGTGACGCAGCAGAATGCGGCGCTGGTGGAGCAGGCGGCGGCTGCGGCGGGCTCGCTCGAGGAGCAGGCCCATCGCCTCAAGGGCGCTGTCTCGGTGTTCATGATCGGAAGTGCCGGCGACATAGCCCAGGCCCATGCGATCAAGAAGGCCTCCGACGCACATCCGACCGAGCCGGCCAGCGCCGCCGTTGCAAACGAAGCGGCCGGGGCGGCCGACCCGCGCAAGGCGGTCGAGTACCCGGCCAGAGCGCGGGGGGCGAGGCCCGGGCGCGGCGCGGCGGCGAGCCCGGCAGCCAAGCCGGCGCGCGCCGAGGCTCAGCCGGCGCACGACGAAGCACGCGTGCTGCCGATGAGCGCGCATCGCGCCAATGCCCCGCGCATCGTCAAGAGCGCTGCCAGCGTACCGGCCGGCGACGAATGGGAAGAGTTTTGAGCTGCGCGGCGCGCGAGTCTCCAAACATACAAGCTAACTTTTTATCGATCACATTATGTTCAAGAACCTGACGATCCGCGCCCGCCTGACCATGGCGCTGGGGCTATTCATGGTGCTGCTGGTCGTGGGCGCCGTGCTCGGCATCTACTCGCTCAAGCAGAGCAACGATTCGCTGAACCAGACCTACTCCGTCGACGCCGGCTCGATAGCCAATCTGGGACAGACCTCGAATCAATTACTGCAAGCCCGGCTCACGCTTGCCCGCATCGAGTTCATTGCTGATCCGGGTGACGTCAAGCAGGCCATCGATCTGGTCCAGGACGACATCAAGGCGTCCGACCAGGCCTGGGCGCGCTACCAGGCGGCGCCCAAGGGCGCGGAAGAAAAGTCGCTTGCCGACAAGGTCGCGGTGGCGCGCCAGGCGGTCGTCGATCAAGGGCTGATGCCGGCGCTCAAGGCAATCGAAGCCAGTGACATCGCCGACTATCACTCGAAATCGGTGATGGACATACCGCGCCTGTTCCTGCCTTACGACAGCGCCATCGCCAAGCTCTCGGCGATGCAGTTCGCGCGCGCCAAGGCCCGCTTCGAGGCATCGCAAGCGCGCTACCGGACGCTGCTGTGGCTGGTGAGCATCGGCCTGCTGATCGGCCTGGCGCTGGGCCTGATCACGCGCGTGGCCCTGACCCGCGCGGTGGTCCGGCCGATCGACGACGCCATCGATCATTTCGAGCGCATCGCCGCAGGCGACCTGAGCGCGCGCATCGACGTGTGGAACGATACCGAGACCGGGCGTCTGTTCAAGAGCATCAAACATATGCAGGACAGCCTGAGCCGCACCATCCGCGATGTGCGTGAGGGTACCGACGCGATCGACACGGCGGCGCGGGAGATCTCGGCGGGCAACACGGACCTGTCGGCGCGCACGGAGCAGCAGGCGGCGTCGCTGGAGGAGACGGCCTCGAGCATGGAGGAGCTGACGGCGACGGTCAAGCAGAACGCGGACAACGCGAAGCAGGCGAGCCAGCTGGCGGTCAACGCGTCGGAGATAGCGGGGCGCGGCGGAGTGGTGGTGGGCGAGGTGGTGGACACGATGCACGGGATCTCGGGCAGCTCGAAGAAGATCGTGGACATCATCAGCGTGATCGAGAGCATCGCGTTCCAGACGAACATTCTGGCGCTGAACGCGGCGGTGGAGGCCGCGCGCGCCGGAGAGCAGGGTCGTGGCTTCGCGGTGGTCGCAGGCGAGGTACGCACGCTGGCGCAGCGCAGCGCGGCGGCGGCCAAGGAGATCAAGGAGCTGATCGAGGACTCGGTGGGCAAGGTGGAGAGCGGCTCGCAGCTGGTGGAGCGAGCGGGCCAGACGATGGAAGAGATCGTGCAGGCGGTCAAGCGGGTGACGGACATCATGGGGGAGATCTCGGCGGCGTCGGCCGAGCAAAGCAGCGGGATCGAGCAGGTGAACAAGGCGGTCACGCAGATGGACGAGGTGACGCAGCAGAATGCGGCGCTGGTGGAGCAGGCGGCGGCTGCGGCGGGCTCGCTCGAAGAGCAGGCTCATCGCCTCAAGGATGCCGTCTCGGTGTTCAAGGTCACTGCCGTCGACGAGTTCGCCGACGCGCGCATGACGGCGCCGGGCACGGCGGCCGTCGAGCCCTCGACAGTGCCCGAATCGGTTGCCGCGATCGAACCGGCGGTGATGCCGCTGCCGGCGGCGAAGAACCGCACGCGCAAGCCGGCGGTCGAGGCGGCGCGCGCGCCTGTGCGCACCGGCACCGATAACGGTGCCAGTGACTGGGAAACGTTTTGAAATGAAGCAAGCAAGCCACGCCGGAAATACAGGTCAACTACCCAACGAGGAGCCGAAAATGCAGCGGTTAAGTTTGAATGCGAAATTGTGGTCCGCTACGGTCGTCATGCTGGTGGGCATGTTGGTGCTGGTGGTCTGGGGGGCGCTGCAAACGCGCAACACCATGCTCGAGCAACGCAAGGCCGAGCTCAAGCACATCACTGAAGTTGCCGTGGATATCGCCAAGCTCTATGCGCAACAGGCGGCCGATCACAAACTCAGCGAGGCCGATGCGCAGCGCGAGGCGATGGAAAAAATCGGTGCCATGCGCTATGGCGCCGACGGCTATTTCTCGATCAACAATTCGCACAGCGTGATGCTGATGCATCCCATCAAGCCGCAGCTCGTGGGCAAGGATCTGACCGGCTTCAAGGACCCCAACGGCAAGCTGCTGTTTCCGGCCATCGCCCGCGCCGGCAAGGAGGGCGGAGGCTACGTCGGTTACCTTTGGTCCAAGCCCGGCAGCGAGCAGCCCGTGCCTAAGCTGAGTTATGTCGGCTATTACCAGCCGTGGGACTGGGACATCGTCACGGGCGCCTATATCGACGACATCAACACCGCGTTTTATGCCAACCTCGCGCGCTACATGGCCGTGCTGGTAGTGGTCGGCGCGCTCGCCTCGGCAGTCATGCTGCTGATCATTCGCACCATCAAGCGCAGCCTGGGCGGCGATCCCGAATATGCGGCCGGCATCGCCACCCAGATTGCCGACGGCAACCTGAATGTGAGCGTCAAGGTGCGTGCGGGCGACAACCACAGCCTGCTCCACGCGATGCAACGCATGCAGCAGCAACTGGCCGGCACGATCGGCCGGATCCGCAGCGGCACCGATGCGATGACCGTGGCGGCGCGCGAGATCTCGGCGGGCAACACGGACCTGTCGGCGCGCACGGAGCAGCAGGCGGCGTCGCTGGAGGAGACGGCCTCGAGCATGGAAGAGCTGACGGCGACGGTCAAGCAGAACGCGGACAACGCGAAGCAGGCGAGCCAGCTGGCGGTCAACGCGTCGGAGATAGCGGGGCGCGGCGGAGTGGTGGTGGGCGAGGTGGTGGACACGATGCACGGGATCTCGGGCAGCTCGAAGAAGATCGTGGACATCATCAGCGTGATCGAGAGCATCGCGTTCCAGACGAACATTCTGGCGCTGAACGCGGCGGTGGAGGCCGCGCGCGCCGGAGAGCAGGGTCGTGGCTTCGCGGTGGTCGCAGGCGAGGTACGCACGCTGGCGCAGCGCAGCGCGGCGGCGGCCAAGGAGATCAAGGAGCTGATCGAGGACTCGGTGGGCAAGGTGGAGAGCGGCTCGCAGCTGGTGGAGCGAGCGGGCCAGACGATGGAAGAGATCGTGCAGGCGGTCAAGCGGGTGACGGACATCATGGGGGAGATCTCGGCGGCGTCGGCCGAGCAAAGCAGCGGGATCGAGCAGGTGAACAAGGCGGTCACGCAGATGGACGAGGTGACGCAGCAGAACGCGGCGCTGGTGGAGCAGGCGGCGGCTGCGGCGGGCTCGCTCGAGGAGCAGGCTCATCGCCTCAAGGATGCCGTCTCGGTGTTCCGCATCGGCCAAGGTGCGGCCGACGTCGTTGCCTTGCGGCAGCCGGGAAAACCGGTCAGCGACGACCGCCGCGACCGCGAACCGCAGCATGCCCCGGCGCGCAAGCGCGCGCTGGGTTGATTGCGCGAGAAGCACATGAGCTCGCCGCGCAACCCGCCGCTTTCGTCGCCCCCGCCGGGCCTGCCGGCAAGCGCGCGCCCGGCCAGAACGGCCGGGGGCGACTCGGTGCCGGCGCTCGACAGCGGCCGCGACTTCGTTTTCACCGTCGCGGACTTCGCGCGCATTCGCGACATGATTTACCAACGGGCCGGCATCGCGCTGGCCGAGCACAAGCGGGAAATGGTCTACAGCCGTCTGGCGCGCCGCATGCGCGCGCTCGGGCTGATGCGTTTTAGCGATTATCTCGACCGGCTCGAGGCCGAGCGCGACTCCGGCGAGTGGGAAGCCTTCACCAATGCGCTGACCACCAACCTGACCTCGTTCTTTCGGGAGGCGCATCACTTCCCGCTGCTGGCCGAGTTCGCCCGCTCGCGCGCCAGGCCGCTGTCCATCTGGTGTTGCGCCAGTTCGACCGGCGAAGAGCCGTACTCGATCGCCATGACGCTGCTCGATGCGCTGGGCCCGCGCGCCCAGGCCAGCGTGCTGGCCACCGACGTCGACACGCAGGTGCTCGCGCGCGGCGCGGCCGGCACCTATGCCGCCGAGCAGGGCGGCAAACTGCCGCCCGAATACCTGCGCCGCTTCTTTCTGCGCGGCACCGGTGCGAACGCCGGCAAGATCAAGGTGCGGCCCGAAGTCGCCGCCCTGGTGTCGTTCGCGCAGCTCAACCTGCTCGCGCCGCAATGGCCGGCGCAGGGTCCCTACGATGCGATTTTTTGCCGCAATGTCATGATCTATTTCGACAAGACCACGCAGCGTCGCATCCTCGAGCGCTTTGCTCCGCTGCTCAAGCCCGGCGGCCTGCTGTTCGCCGGGCACTCCGAGAACTTCACCTACGTCACGCAGCAATTCCACCTGCGCGGCCAAACCGTCTACGAACTGGCTCGAGCCGAGGAGCGCGCACCATGAATGCCCCGGTGCTGGCCAAATCGCTGGCGACCAACCTCTATTTCGACCAGCAGTTCGGCTGCCAGGCAGTCAAGCTGCTGCCCAGCGAGTACTACGTTACCAATGCCGACATGATGCTGGTCACGGTGCTGGGCTCGTGCGTGGCGGCCTGCGTGCGCGATACCGTAAGCGGCATCGGCGGCATGAACCACTTCATGCTGCCCGACGAAAACGACAGCGACCGCCTGTTGTCGGCTTCGATGCGTTACGGCGCTTATGCGATGGAAATGCTGCTCAACGAGCTGATCAAGGCGGGCGCGCGCCGCGAGCGGCTCGAGGCCAAAGTGTTCGGCGGCGGCGCGGTGCTCGCCGGCATGACCACGCTCAACATTGGCGATCGCAACGCACAGTTCGTACTGCGCTATCTCGAAGTCGAGCAGATCAAGGTAACCGCTCAGGACCTGCTCGGCGCGCAACCGCGCAAGGTTTGCTTCATGCCGCGCAGCGGCAAGGTCATGGTCAAGAAATTGGGTCAGCGCGGCGACGACGCGATCGTCGTCAAGCGCGAGCAGGATTACGCCCGGCAGTTGCGCGGCAACCAGGTGCGCGGCGCGGTCGAGCTATTTTCCTCGCCGGCGCGCGCCGCGCGCCAGGCGAGTGTGGCGGAGGAAACTTGAAAGAGAAAATCAAAGTCCTGTGCGTGGACGACTCGGCGCTGGTGCGCAGCCTGATGACCGAGATCATCAATGAGCAGCCCGACATGACGGTGGTGGCGACCGCGCCCGATCCGCTGGTCGCGCGCGACCTGATCAAGCGCCACGACCCGGACGTGCTGACGCTGGACGTCGAGATGCCGCGCATGGACGGGCTCGACTTCCTGGAAAAACTCATGCGCCTGCGCCCGATGCCAGTGGTGATGGTGTCGTCGCTGACCGAGCGCAATTCCGAAATCACCCTGCGCGCGCTCGAGCTGGGCGCGGTCGATTTCGTCACCAAGCCGCGCCTGGGCATTCGCGACGGGCTGCTCGAATACGGCGAGATGATTGCCGACAAGATTCGTGCCGCGGCGGGCGCGCGCATCAAAAGCGCGGTGCCGCGTTATCTGAAGCCTGCCGCCAGCGAGGAAGTGCCGCTGCTGCGCAATCCGCTGGTCAGCACGGAAAAACTGATTATCATCGGCGCCTCGACCGGCGGCACCGAAGCGATCCGCGAAGTGCTGCTGCCGTTGCCGCCGGATTGCCCGGCGATCCTGATCACCCAGCATATGCCGGCCGGCTTCACGCGCTCGTTCGCGCAGCGCCTGAATTCGTTGTGCCGGATCACCGTCAAGGAAGCCGAGCACGGCGAGCGGGTCTTGCCGGGGCACGCCTACATCGCGCCGGGCGACACGCACTTGCGGCTCTCGCGCAGCGGCGCGAACTATGTCGCGCTGCTCGATCAGGGGCCGCCGGTGAACCGGCACCGGCCGTCGGTCGATGTATTGTTTCAATCGGCGGCCGAACATGCCGGGCGCAACGCGGTCGGGGTGATCCTCACCGGCATGGGGCGCGACGGCGCGGCCGGGCTGCTGAGCATGCGTCAGGCCGGCGCGCATACGCTGGCGCAGGACGAGGCCAGTTGCGTGGTGTTCGGCATGCCGCGCGAGGCGATCGCGCTGGGCGGCGCCGACGAGATCGTGCCGCTGAGCCAGATGGCGCGGCACGTG
Source organism: Pandoraea thiooxydans (assembly GCF_001931675.1). NCBI lineage: Bacteria > Pseudomonadati > Pseudomonadota > Betaproteobacteria > Burkholderiales > Burkholderiaceae > Pandoraea > Pandoraea thiooxydans. The sequence goes on from NZ_CP014839.1 coordinate 4,174,411, forward strand.
ATGCAGCAAATCGCGAAATTCGGAGAGCGGGTGCAGCGCGTATAGTGTGCCAATGCGGGTGAGCCAAAACGGGTGAGCCAATACGGCGCTGCCGGGTAAGTTGGGCCAGTTAGCAATAGTGGAGTGATGATGGTGGACAAGAACATGAAGTTTCTCGTGGTCGACGATTTCCCGACGATGCGGCGCATCGTGCGAAATCTCCTCAAGGAACTGGGATTTTCGAATGTCGACGAAGCCGAAGACGGCGTCGTGGGGCTGGCCAAGCTGCGCGGGGGCTCGTTCGAGTTCGTCGTGTCGGACTGGAACATGCCGAACATGGACGGGCTGACCATGCTGCAGCAGATCCGCGCCGATCCGGCGCTGGCCAAGCTGCCGGTGCTGATGGTCACGGCCGAGGCGAAGAAGGAAAACATCATCGCCGCGGCGCAGGCCGGCGCCAGCGGCTACGTCGTCAAGCCGTTTACGGCCGCGACGCTGGACGAGAAGCTCAATAAGATCTTCGAAAAAATGGAAAAAGCGGGGGCCTGAACGTGAGCGAAGACGTCACTCTCCACCCGCCGGGCGAACCCGACGGCGGCCACGTCCCGAGCGACCACGAGCAGGCCGAGCGCATGCTCAACCGCATCGGGCAATTGACCCGCATGCTGCGCGACAACCTGCGTGAGCTAGGGCTCGACAAGCAGATCGAGCAGGCGGCCGAAGCCGTGCCGGACGCCCGCGACCGGCTCAACTACGTGGCCACCATGACCGAGCAGGCGGCCGAGCGCGCCCTCAATGCGATCGAGGCGGCCAAGCCGATCCAGCAGCGCCTGCAGCAGGAAGCCAGCGCGCTCGACGAGCGCTGGTCGCAGTGGTTCGGCGGCCCGCTCGACATGGACGACGCGCGCCGCCTGGTCAACGATACGCGTGCCTATTTGCGGGCGGTGCCGGACGAGACCCGCGCGACCAACGAACAGTTGATGGAAATCATGCTGGCCCAGGACTTTCAGGATCTGACCGGGCAGGTCATCAAGAAGATCATGGAGGTGGTGCGCACCATCGAGAGCCACCTGCTGCAGGTGTTGCTGGAAAACGTCGCCCTGGACAAGCGGCGCGAGAGCGGCGAGCCCCTGCTCAACGGTCCGCAGATCAACCCCGAGGGACGCTCCGACGTGGTCTCCGATCAAGCCCAGGTCGACGACCTGCTGGCCAGCCTCGGCTTTTGAGGCAGGCCTTGCGCGCGTTTTCGTGCGCTTAGTCCGCGGCCGGTGCCGGCACCACCACCGGCCGGTGATAAGCCTGCGGTTTGGACGCGACGCGCACTTGTCCATGAATGCGCGTCTGGTGCTCCGGCGCGAACATGTAGTACGGGAAGGCCGCGGCAGGCGCACTCACCGCATCGAGCCGGGCGAGCAGTGCCGGCTCGAGCGTGAAGTCGAGCGAAGCGAGCGACTGCTGTAGTTGCTCCGGCTTGGTTGCGCCGACGATGATGCTCGACACGCCGCGCTTGCTGGCCAGCCAGTTCAGCGCGACTTGCGCCATGGGTCGACCGACCGCGTCAGCGACCGCCTCGAGCTCGGCGACGATGCCGAAATTGCGTTCGGTCAGTTTATCGAAGCCCGGACCAGGGTTGGCGCTCACCGTTTGCAGGCGACCTTCGCCGAACGCCGCACGGCCGTCCCGCGCCGGCCGATATTTCCCCGAGAGCAGGCCCATGGCCAACGGACTCCACGGAATCAACCCCATGCCCAGCTCGGTGGCCAGATCGCTGAACTCGTGTTCGGCGTTGCGCTCGATCAGCGAGTATTCGATCTGCATTGCGGCAACCGGCTCGAATCCTCGCCAATCGGCCAGGGTCTGTGCCCGGCCGGCGAACCAGGCCGGCGTATCCGACAGACCCACGTAGCGAATCTTGCCTGCCCGCACTGCGTCGTCCATGGCGCGCATGACCTCGTCGACCGGCGTCATCCTGTCCCACGTGTGCAGGTAGTACAAATCGATATAGTCCGTCTTCAATCGTTTGAGCGAGCCGTCGAGCGCGCGCATCAAATTTTTCCGGTGATTGCCACCGGCGTTCGGGTTGCCGGTCTCGCTGTTGTAGCTGTACTTGGTTGCCACCACCATGCGATCGCGCAAGCCGCGCGCCGCAATGAATTGGCCCAACCACGCTTCGCTGGTGCCCGCCGTATACAGGTCGGCGGTGTCGACGAAGTTGCCGCCGGCGTCCACGTAAAGATCGAACAGGCGCTGCGCGGTCGTCTGGTCCGCGCCCCAGCCCCACTCGGTGCCGAAGGTCATGGTGCCCAGCGCAATCGGGCTAACGCGCAGGCCGGAGCGGCCCAGGGTGGTATAGGTTTGCATCATCGTCATGGGAGTCTCCTTCAGGGTGGTTTGCGACGGGTTTGCGCAACTGCATTGGTTGCCATATTGCCCCGACTTGTTTATGTAGAAAAATAGCGTTCTGCTAAAAGGAATATGAAGCTGAACTTCATAAAAGGAGGCGCCATGGATGCCGCTCAACTACCCGCTGTCAGCGCTTTTGCCCGCGTCGCCCAATGTGGCAGTTTCACGCGTGCGGCGGCGGCGCTCGGGGTCTCGCCGTCGGCGCTGTCGCAGACGATCCGGGGCCTTGAAACCCAGCTCGGCGTGCGGCTGCTGCAGCGCACGACCCGCCGCGTGGGGCTGACGGAGGCTGGCGCGCAGTTCCTGCGCAGCGTCATGCCGGCGCTCGAGTCGCTGGCGGTGGCGTTCGACGCCCTCAACGATTGGCGCGCACACCCTGCCGGTACGTTGCGCATCAACTTGTCGCGGGTGGCCAGCGAGTTGCTGGTGATGCCATATCTGGCCGAATTCAGCGCCGCGTATGCCGATATCACGCTTGAGCTGATACTGGACGACGGCATCAGCGATCTGGTGGCCGAAGGCTGCGACGCCGGCATCCGGCTCGGCGAGCGGCTGGCGCAGGACGTCGTCGCGGTGCGTCTGGGCGGCGAGCAGCGCACCATCGTGGCTGGCTCGCCAGCCTATTTCGCACGGCACGGCAAACCGAGCACGCCCGAGGATCTGTGCACGCACGATTGCCTGCGCTACCGTTTCGCCTCGAGTGGCGGCATTTATCGCTGGGAATTCACCCGCGATGGCCGCACTTTCGAGGTCGATCTCAACGGCCGTGTGGTGACCAACGACTTGCGCACCATGGTCGAGGCCGCACTGCAAGGCGTGGGTCTGGTGCATGTGATCGAGGACTACGTGCGTGCGCCGCTGGCCGACGGGCGGCTCGAACGTGTGCTCGACGAGTGGTGCCAGCCCTTTCCCGGGTTTTATCTCTACACGCCAAGCCGCGCGCATATGCCATTGAAATTGCGCGCCTTTATCGACTTCCTGCAGGCAAAGCTCCACCGTTGACGGGTCGCTGGCCTTGCCGCACCGGCGAACAAATTTTGAATAAGACCTTAATCCCGGCCCTGTTTCGCCGATCGCCGCTTGACGTCTTCAACGACAATCGGTCCTGATGGGGTGGGTCTCCCCGCCTACGGTACTGTGAAAAAAGGGCTTTGAAGGGCATGGCTGAAGAGAGCGATCTCGAGCGCACCGAACCTGCGTCCCCCCGGCGCCTCGAACAGGCGCGCGAGGAAGGGCAGGTTGCGCGCTCGCGCGAATTGGCGACGTTCATGTTGCTGGCCGCCGGCGTTGGCGGCCTGTGGGCGATGGCCGGCAGCCTCTCGCAGCATTTCGCCGGGCTGCTGCGGCACAGCCTGAGCTTCGATCAGGCCAGCGCGCTCAACACGCACGTGATGATGGCGCGCGCCGGCGCCTCCGGCCTGGAAACGGTGCGCGTCATGCTGCCGCTGCTGGGCCTGATGGCGCTGGCGGCGCTGGTTGCGCCGATGATGCTGGGCGGCTGGCTGTTTTCGACCAAACCCCTGATGCCGCAATTTTCCCGGCTCAATCCGCTCAAGGGCCTGGGGCGAATGTTTTCCATGCAGAGCCTGGCCGAACTGGTCAAGGCGATCGCCAAGACGATTCTGGTCGGGTGCGTCGCGCTGTGGGTGCTGCTGCGCGACCGCAACCAGGTGTTCGGGCTGATGGGGCAAGCGCCCGACGTGGCGCTGCGCCACGCCGTGCATCTGGTGGGCGAGTCGTGCGCGTTCATCGTCGGCTCGCTGCTGCTGATCGCCGCGCTCGACGTGCCGTTCCAGCTCTGGCAGCACTATCGCAGGCTGCGCATGACGCGCGAGGAACTGCGCAACGAGTACAAGGAAACCGAGGGCGATCCGCACGTCAAGGCGCATATTCGCCAAATGCAGCGCCAGGCGGCGCGGCGCCGCATGATGGCGGCGGTGCCCAAGGCGGACGTGATCGTCACCAACCCGACCCACTTCGCGGTGGCGCTGCAATACGTCGACGACACCATGCGCGCGCCGCGGGTGATCGCCAAGGGCGCCGACCTGGTCGCGCAGCGCATCCGCGAGCTCGGTCTCGAACACGGCGTACCGGTGCTCGAGGCGCCGCCGCTGGCGCGTGCGCTGTACCGCCACACCGACCTCAATCAGGAAATCCCTGCCACCCTCTACAACGCCGTGGCCGAAGTGCTGGCGTGGGTCTATCGGCTGCGCCGCTGGCGCGCCGAGGGCGGCGAGCGCCCGGTCGAGCCGGACGAACTGGCGGTGCCGCCTGAAATGGCGACCGGCGCGCCAGGCGCCGAAGGCGGTGCCGCATGAACGCGCGCGTGAACGACTGGCTGCGCCGCCCCGGCAATCTGCTGGGCGGCAATCTGCGCGCGCTGGCGCCGCCGATCCTGATCATGATGATCCTGGGCATGATGATTCTGCCCTTGCCGCCATTTCTGCTGGATCTGCTGTTTACGTTCAACATCGCGCTGTCGGTGATGGTGCTGCTGGTCAGCATGTACACCCAAAAGCCGCTCGACTTCGCCGCGTTCCCGAGCGTGCTGCTGTTCTCCACCTTGCTGCGGCTGTCGCTCAACGTCGCCTCGACCCGAGTGGTGCTGCTCAAGGGGCACACCGGGGCCGACGCCGCCGGACGCGTGATCGAGGCGTTCGGCCACTTCCTGGTCGGCGGCAACTACGCGGTCGGGATCGTGGTGTTCGTCATCCTGGTCGTCATCAACTTCATGGTGATCACCAAAGGGGCGGGGCGTATCGCAGAAGTGGGCGCTCGCTTTACGTTGGACGCCATGCCTGGCAAGCAGATGGCGATCGATGCCGATCTGAACGCCGGGCTGATCGGCGAGGACGAGGCGCGCCGCCGCCGCGCGGTGATTGCCCAGGAAGCCGATTTCTACGGATCGATGGACGGCGCCAGCAAGTTCGTGCGCGGCGATGCCGTGGCCGGCCTGCTGATCATGGTGATCAACATCGTCGGCGGGCTGATCGTCGGGGTGGTCCAGCACAATATGGATCTGGCCGATGCTGCCAAGACCTACACGCTGCTGACCATCGGCGACGGACTGGTGGCGCAGATCCCGGCACTGGTGATTTCCACCGCGGCCGGCGTGGTGGTCAGCCGCGTGGCCACCGACGAGGATATCGGCCAGCAGGTGATGGGGCAGTTGTTCTCCAATCCGCGCGTGCTGGTCCTGACCGCGGGCATTCTCGGCATGATGGGGCTGATCCCCGGCATGCCGAACCTGGCGTTCCTGCTGCTGGCCGCCGCGCTCGGCGCGCTGGCTCGCTGGCAGCTCAAGCGCGACGCGCTGGCCAAAAGCGGCGCGGCCACGCCGGCACCGGCCCCTGGCCCGGCGGTGGACGTGGCCGAAGCGAGCTGGGACGACGTCACGCTGGTCGACCCGCTCGGCCTGGAAGTCGGCTATCGCCTGATCCCGCTGGTCGATCGCGCGCGCGATGGCGAACTGCTCAAGCGCATCAAGGGCATCCGCAAGAAATTCGCGCAGGAAATCGGTTTCCTCGCGCCGGTGGTGCATATTCGCGACAACCTCGAACTGAAGCCGACCGCCTACCGCATCACCCTCAACGGCGTCGAGATCGGTCACGGCGAAGCGCATCCGGGGCAGTTGCTGGCGATCGATCCCGGCCAGGTCAGCGGCCCGCTGCCCGGCACCCAGACGCGCGATCCGGCGTTCGGCCTGCCGGCCGTGTGGGTCGACCCCAGCCTGCGCGAGCAGGCCAATATGCAGGGTTACACGGTGGTCGACGCCGGCACGGTGGTGGCCACTCACCTGAATCATCTGGTCTATGGCCACGCATCGGAACTGCTGGGCCGTCAGGAAGTGCAGCAGCTGCTCGACCGTATCGGCAAGGACTCGCCGAAGCTCACCGAAGATCTGGTGCCCAAGGCGCTGCCGCTGACCACCGTGCAGAAAGTGCTGCAAAACCTGCTGGACGAAGGTGTGCCGATTCGCGACATGCGCACCATTCTCGATGCGTTGGCCGAGCACGCGCCGCGCGTGACCGACCCGCACGAGCTGACCGCGCTGGTCCGCCTGGCCTTGGGCCGTGCCATTACGCAAGCGCTGTTCCCGGGGCAAGGAGAGCTCCAGGTCATGGGGCTCGATGCCAATCTCGAACGCATCCTCAGCCAGGCGCTGGCGGCCAGCGGCAACGGCGCGGGCGCGGGTCTCGAGCCCGGCCTGGCCGAGACCCTGCTGCGCGAGACGCAGGACGCAATGCGCCGTCAGGAACGGGCGGGCCTGCCGCCGGTGCTGCTGGTGCAACATCCGCTACGCGTGTTGCTGGCGCGCTTCCTGCGCCGCAGCCTGCCGCAACTCAAGGTGCTGTCGTCGGCCGAAGTGCCCGATACCCGCTCCATTAAAGTGACTGCCCTGATCGGAGGTCAAGCTTGAACATCCGTAAATTCGTCGCCGGTACGTGCCGGGACGCATTGCGCCAGATCCGCGAGGAAATCGGCCCCGATGCCGTGGTCCTGTCCAACCGCACGGTGGCCGGCGGCGTAGAAATCGTCGCACTGTGCGAGTCCGATCTGGCGTCGCTCGCAATGGGCTCGCCCGCGACGGCCGCGCCCGCGCCCACGGCGGCTCGCGCGACGACGCTCGACCCGGCATTGGCCGAAGCCATGATCGGCGAGATCCAGTCGATGCGCGGCCTGCTCGAGAACCAGGTGGCCGGCCTGTTGTGGAGCGAGCGCCAGCGCCGCACGCCCGCGCACGGCGAGATCCTGCGTACCCTGCTGGGCAGCGGCTTCAGTGCGCAGCTTGCCAAAACCCTGCTGGAGGCATTGCCGGCGGGGCACGGGCGCGAAGCCGGCCTGGCGTGGGTCAAACAGGCACTGATGCGCAACCTGCCGATCATCGAAAACGAAAACGCGTTGATGGAGCGCGGCGGCGTCTATGCGTTGATGGGCCCGACCGGCGTGGGCAAGACCACTACCACGGCCAAGCTCGCGGCGCGCTTCGTGATGCGCCACGGCGCCGACAAACTGGCGCTGCTGACCACCGACAGCTATCGGATCGGCGCGCACGAGCAGTTGCGCATCTACGCCAAGATCCTCGGCGTGACCGTGCATGCGGTCAAGGACGCGGCCGACTTGCGCCTGATGCTGGCTGAGTTGCGCAACAAGCACACGGTGCTGATCGACACCGTCGGCATGAGCCAGCGCGACCGCACCGTGCCGGAACAGGTCGCCATGCTGTGCGGCACCGATACGCCGGTGCGCCGCCTGTTGCTGCTCAACGCCACCAGTCATGGCGACACGCTCAACGAAGTGGTGCACGCCTATCAGTCGGCCGACGCGGCAAGCCTGGCCGGCTGCATTCTGACCAAGCTCGACGAAGCCACCAACCTGGGGGCGGCGCTCGATACCGTGATCCGCCATCGCCTGTCGGTGTATTACGTCTCGACCGGGCAGCGGGTGCCCGAGAACCTGCACGTGCCGGAGCGCCAGTTCCTGATCGACACGGCATTGAGCGCGACGCGCGAGAACTCGCCGTTCGTGCCTGGCGCGGACGACATGCCGGCGTTGCTCAGCCGCGCCGGCGGCAGCGCCGGCGCTTTTGCCACGGAGGCGCGCCTTGGATAAGCTCGTGCGGGATCAGGCCGAGGGCCTGCGCCGCCTGTTGCGGCGGCACGCGCCGCGCGTGGTGGCGATCGCCGGCGGCACCCCGCGCGGCGGGCAGACCAGTGTCGCCGTCGAGTTGGCGGCAGCGCTGGCGCACCAGGGGCGCGACGTGCTGCTGCTGGACGAAACCGGCCACGCGTGCGCGGCCCTCGGGCTCGCCTCGCATCACCATCTGGACGACGTGCTGGCCGGTGAAATGCCACTGTCGATGGCGCAAACGCGCCTGCGCGACGGCCTTGCCGTGCTGCCGGCCGAGGCGCACAAGATGACCGGCGAGCTCAGCGCGCAGTGGCCCGCGCTGCTTGGCGCGACCGCCCCCGATATCGTCCTGATCGACGCCGCCGCGAGTCCGGCCGCGCCGCTCTCGCCGTTGGCCTGTCACGCGCAGGACGTCATGGTGGTGCTCACCCCGAGCGCTGAATCGATTACCGGCGCCTACGCGTGGATCAAGCGTGCCCACCTGACCCATGCAATTCCGCGCTTTCGCCTGCTGGCCAATCGCGCGGGCGAATCGGAGGCGACCGTGATGTGCCGCAATCTGGCTGGCACCGCCAGCCGCTATCTGGCCGTCGCGCTGGAGCTGGCCGGCTGCGTGCCGGTCGATCGCCAGTTGCAGCAAGCCCGGCAACTGCATCGCTGCGTGGTCGATGCGTTCCCGGCCGCGCCCGCCGCCGTGCAGTTCCGGCAGCTCGCCACGGCGTTGATGCAATGGCCGGCCGCCACGCGCGCGCCACTGCCCCTGGCGCGCAATGGCGCGGCCGGCGGCAGCGGCAGTGTCGGTCTTGCCGCGCAGCCTTGCGCGCGTTGACCATGGGGGACAGCATGTATACGGCGCGCGGCACGGTTCAGACCAGCGATCTACTGGCGCAGTATGCGCCGCTGGTGCGTCGCCTGGCGCTGCAGTTGATGGCCAAGTTGCCGGCCAGCGTAGAACTCGACGATCTGGTGCAGGCCGGCATGCTCGGCCTGCTCGACGCCGAGAGCCGCTATCAGGAAACCCAGGGGGCGCAGTTCGAGACTTACGCGAGCCAGCGCATTCGCGGCGCGATGCTCGACGAGTTGCGCGAAATGGACTGGGCCTCGCGCGGCGTGCGCAAGATCGCGCGCCAGATCGAGCAGTCGGTGCAGCGCCTGCAGCAGCGCCTGGGCCGCTCGCCGGCCGAGAGCGAAATCGCCGCCGACATGCAGGTCTCGCTGGAGGCCTACCAGCAGATGCTGCAAGAGGCGCATGGCTGCCAACTGGTCTATTACGAGGATTTCGAGGGAGACGACGAGGAGCCGTTCCTCGATCGCCTGAGCGCCGACCATCACGCCGATCCGCTGGCCGCACTGCTCGACGACGATCTGCGTCATGTGCTGTCCGACGCCATCGAGCGCCTGCCCGAGCGCGAAAAGCTGCTCATGAGCCTGTACTACGAGCAGGGACTGAACTTGCGGGAAATCGGCGCGGTGCTCGAAGTCAGCGAGTCGCGTGTCTGCCAGTTGCACAGCCAGGCGATCTCGCGCCTGCGCGTGCGTTTGCGCGAGCAGGCCTGGACCACATCGAAGCAATAGATCGTGAGGGGATGGGCGCCGCGGGGGCGTCTGGGGTGGCGGGCAGGCAAAGCGCCGCCCGCGCGGCGCGTCTCAGGCCGTGACGCTGCCGCCGCCGAGCATTGCCTGCTGGCGGCCGTCGGGGCCGTAAAGCGGTTCGCCGGTGCCGAGGTTGAGGGCGGCCAGCGCGCGTTGAGTGTAATTCAGGCGCGTGCGGATCAGGCTGCCGTTGAGATCGTTGTTGCGTTTGGCGGCGGCGGCCAGCGTCAGCAGTTCGGCCCACGCCTGGCCGATCTCGGCGTCGCCTGCGGCGGCAGCCTCGCCACCGGCGCGTCCTGCGCCGAAACCCATTTCGTTCAATTGCCGGTCGCGGCAGCGGCCGTGTTCGGCCAGTTCGGCGACCAGCTGGGCTTTGCGTTCCGTCAATGCCGGCAGCGGCTCGAGCGAGCCGGCCACGAGGGCTCGCTGCTCCTCGTCGAGCACAGCCGCGAAGACCGCGACAGTGGCGTGTTCATTGGCAATGGCGGTCAACAAATCCTGTTTCATGATTTCTTCTGAGCACTCAGCAGATCGCGCACGGTATTGATCAGGCCGCTGGCGATCTTGTCGGGGTTGATGGCGAGCTTGCCCTCGCTGATGGCCTGTTTGAGCTCAGCGACCCGGGCGGTGTCGATATCGGCCGCGCCGGACTGCGCCAGCTGCGTCTGCAGGCTTTGCATCTGGCTGGCCAGCGGACTGAGACTGACGCCGTCGCCCTCCAGACCGCTGCCGGCGCTCGTGCTGGCAGCGCCCGGCCCGCTCGTGCCGGCGTTGTTCGTGGTGCGCGAGGCGCCGCCGCCGACGGCGGACGGTCCGGTCACCTTATTGGCGGATTGTTGGATTTTCATCGTCTTTTCCCAGAATCTTGCCTGTTTAACGGCAGCATCTTGCGGAACTTTAACAGCGTACCGCGGCCCGCGCACTACCCTCCGGCCAGGGGGCGCGTCCTTGGGCCGCCACGGCCTCGCGGCGCCTCACAACGAAACGATGACCTCCACCCCGCCGGAGCGGTCGTGGGCTACCACGCCGCTGACCACTTGCCCCGAGCGCATCCGCACCTGAACCATTTGGCCCACGCTGGCGCGCGTCAGAACCTGGCCCTCCGCGCTGACTTCGAAATGACTGCCCTTGGCGACCACGCGCAAATTCTGACCCTGCTGCACGACGATGGCACCGTGCAGTAAATCTTGCCGAATCGGCAGGCCGGCGGTAATCATGTTTTGCGCTACCTGACCGACCGCCTGACTCGGGTCGGTCACGATCGAGCGCGGCAATAGTGTCAGATCGCCTTGCCGCGCGATCAGGTCGCCGGCTTGAATCGTTTGTCCGGCACTGATCTGGCGCCCGGCCACGAAATAGGTCGCATCGACCGCGATGCGCGCCTGCAGATAAAGCGTCCAGGGCCGCGCGCCGCTGCAGCGCACACCCACGCTGGTGGTGCCCCACAGTCGGGCGCCCGGCGGCAGGAACGCCTCCATCGCGGTGCACGCCGCCATGCGGTTCGAGACCGCCTCGCCCAGCGTGATCTTGACGGTGCCGGGCATGCCGCCGGTCTGCGCCTGCAGGAACGACAGCGCCGTCTGGCGGATCGTCTGCGGATCCTGCCACGCAATCGACGGGGCCGCCGGCGCGGTTGCGGCAAGTGCCGGCGAGCCCGCGCACAGCAGCGTGAACAAGGCCGCGAGCAGGCATCGCGCGCGGCGCGCCAGGGCGGGATTGGGCAGCTTGGTCGTCATCGTTTCGGATCCACTGGTACGGCGCCGGCGCAGTTGCGCCGGGTCTTGCGCCGAGTCTTTTTCACGCTTGCATTCTAGCCACGCAAGGGCGCGGGGCATGGGTGGAATTGGACGGCAATTTGCGGCCTGTTCGAGCAATTGATCGTGGCGTGACGAATCTAGAATGCCTCACATGCCAAAAGGTCTCGAGGCGTTGGTGCGGACGTTGCCCGCATTGCCGCGACGAGTCCCGCGGCACCGCCAAACCATTGGAGCGCGCCGGGGCGCGCCACAGTCGAGGACAGCATGGTCGACAAACTGGATGCAGCTTTGCGTTTTAACCAGGACGCGCTGGATTTACGGGCCTACCGTCAGGAAGTCCTGTCGTCCAACATCGCCAACGCCGATACGCCGGGATACAAGGCGCGCGACTTTGCTTTCGGCAGCGCGCTGGCGCAGGCCGTCGAGCGTGGCGCGCAAAGTGCGCAAGCCGCCCCGGCGCAACCCGGCGGGCCTGTGCTGCTGCGCACTTCGGCGCGACAGTTCGCCGGCCAGGCGATGCCGTCGACCAATGCCGGTGCGCCGGCGGGCGTCGATCTCGCGTACCGGGTGCCCTATCAGCCGAGCGTGGACGGCAATACCGTCGACCTGGACAACGAGCGGGTCAGGTTCGCCGATAACGTCGTGCACTACGAGACGGGCCTGACGGTCATTTCCAACCAGATCAAGCAAATGCTGGCGGCGATCCAGCAATAGGGGTGAATCCATGGCAATGATGAGCATTTTCGACGTGGCCGGTTCGGCCATGACCGCACAGTCCGAGCGCATGAACGTGGCCGCCAGCAACATGGCCAACGCCGACAGCGTGACGGGTCCGGACGGCCAGCCCTATCGCGCGCGGCAGGTGGTGTTTCAGGTCGATCCGGCCGGCCAGGGCGTGGGTGGCGTGCGCGTGGCGGGCGTGATCCAGGACCCGTCGCCGATGAAACAGGTCTACGACCCGAAAAACCCGGCGGCCGACGCCAAAGGCTACGTGACCATGCCCAACGTCGACATGACCGACGAAATGGTCAACATGATTTCGGCCTCGCGTTCGTACCAGGCCAACGTCGAAGTGCTCAACACGGCCAAGACGTTGATGCTCAAGACACTCACGATCGGCCAATAACGGAGCGCCGCCATGACCACCATTACCGGCTCGAACGGCCAGTTTTCCAGCAGTTTTCTGGATGCCGTCAACGGCACCGGCGGCAGCAGCGGCGCCTCGGGCTCGAGCAGCGCCTCCGGCAGCAGCGCGACCAGCCTGCAGAACAACTTTCTGCAACTGCTGGTGGCGCAGATGAACAATCAGGACCCGCTCAACCCGATGGACAACTCGCAGGTGACCTCGCAACTGGCGCAGATCAGCACCGTCAGCGGCCTGAACCAGCTCAACACGACGCTCTCGTCGATCACCGGCCAGATCAACTCGTCGCAGAACCTGCAGGCCGCCGGCCTGGTCGGCAAGGGCGTGCTGGTGCCGGGCAGCACGGTGGGCGTGAGCGGCGGACAGGCGACGCCGTTCGGCGTTCAGCTGCCGGCCGCAGCCGACACCGTCACGGTCGATATCGTCAGCCCAAGCGGCGCGACGGTGCGCACCCTGCACGAGGGCGCGCTGGCCGCCGGGCCCCAGGTGCTGACGTGGGACGGCAAGGACAACAACGGCGTCACGGTCGCCGACGGCAGCTACACCGTGAAAGTCACCGCCACCGCCAATGGCCAGAACGTCGGGCCGACGGCATTGAACTATCAGGTGGTCAGCAGCGTGGTGACCGGCGCCAACGGCGCGCCGTCACTCAATCTCGGCACAGGCGGCGTGGTCAGCCTGAGCAGTGTCCAGGAAATTTTGTAGGCGCGGCCTGACGCATGTGCGTCAGCTGCATTCGCTTCCAAGGGGTTTGATATGAGTTTTTCCACAGCTTTGAGCGGCCTCGATGCGGCGTCCCAGAATCTGGACGTGATCGGCAACAACGTGGCCAATGCCAGCACCGTCGGCTTCAAGGAGGGCGAGGCGCTGTTCTCCGACATCTACGCCAACTCGATGTCGGGCTCCGGCAATAATCAGATCGGCATGGGCACGCGCGTGACCGGCGTCGAGCAGCAGTTCACGCAGGGCGACCCGACCGTGACCAACCAGTCGCTCGACCTGGCGATCAACGGCAATGGCCTGTTCCGGCTCAACGACAACGGCACCACGGTGTATTCGCGCAACGGTCAGTTCCAGCTCGACAAGAACGGCTACATCGTCAACGCCAATGGCGATCGCCTGACCGGCTATGGCGCCAACACGACCGGCGTGATCAACAGCGTCAGCCCGCAGGACCTGCAGATTCCGACCGGCTACATCGCGCCGATGGCCACCTCGACGATCGCCGGGCAATTCAACCTGGATTCACGCACCGCGGCGATTCCCTCGACCACGGCGTTCAATCCGGCCGACACAACGACCTACACCAACGGCACCTCGGTCAATGTCTACGACTCGCTGGGCAACCAGCATTCGGTCAACCTGTATTTCGTCAATCGCGGCCCGGACCCGGTCACCGGCCTGGGCACCTGGAACGTGTATGGCACGATCGACGGCAGCACGCCGATCGGCACCGCGCCGGGCTTGATCGACACGCTGCAGTTCAATACCGCCGGCGGGCTGGCCAGCGGCGGCGGGCCGATCACGCTGCCCACCATCAGTTACGGCAACGGCTCGTCGAGCGTGAGCAACATGACGCTGACCCTGAACGGCACCACGCAATACGGCAGCACCTATGCGGTCAACGCGCTGCAGCCCAACGGCTACGCCACCGGCCAGTTGAGCGGGTTCACGATCGGCACCGACGGCATCATCACCGGGACCTATTCGAACGGGCAGTCGGCCACCCTGGGCCAGGTCGCGCTGGCCAACTTCAATAACCCGCAGGGGCTGGTGCCTACCGGCAACAACGCGTGGGTGGAGTCGGCCACTTCGGGCGCACCCAAGGTCGGCGTGCCGGGCAGCTCCAACCTCGGCAGCCTGCAGTCGGGCGCGGTCGAGAGCTCGAACGTCAACCTCACGGCCGAACTGGTCAACATGATCACCGCGCAGCGTAACTACCAGGCCAATGCGCAGACCATCAAGACGGAGAACCAGCTGGTGCAGACGCTGGTGAACCTGTAATGCACGCCGCTCGCTTGCCGCGGAGGACCCCATGGATCGCGTGATTTATCTGGCGCTCAGCGGTGCGCAACAGGCCTTCGAACAGCAGGCCGTGACCGAAAACAATGTGGCGAACGTCTCCACGCCGGGTTTTCGGGCGCAGCTCAGCGCCTATCGGCAAGTGCCGGTGGTCGGCGGCAGCGGCGATCCGACCCGCGTGTTCGTCACCGCCTCGACCCCGGGGGCCGATTTCACGCCGGGTCCGATCATGCAGACCGGCCGCCCGCTGGACGTCGCGGTGCAGGGCGACGGCTGGCTGGCCGTCAATACCGCCAACGGCGGCGAGGCCTACACGCGCGCCGGCGATATCCAGATCAATCCGGACGGCGGCCAGCTGACCATCAACGGCTTGCCGGTGATGGGCTCCAGCGGGCCGCTGGCAGTGCCGCCCGGCGCGGCCATCACGATTGCCAAGGACGGCACCATCTCGGCGCTCGGGCAGGGCGACCCGCCCAACTCGGTGGCGGTGATCGGCCAGCTCAAGCTGGTCAACCCGCCGACGTCCTCGCTGGTGCGCGGCGACGACGGGCTGTTTCGCCTGGTCAGCGGCCAGCCGGCGCCGGCCGATCCGAACGTCACGGTGCTCTCGGGCGCGCTGGAGGGCAGCAATGTCAATCCGGTCACCGGAATGGTCGACATGATCGCCCAGGCACGCGATTTTCAGATGCACATGAAGGTGCTGCAAAACGCCGACACCAACGACCAAAGCGCCAACCAGTTATTGAGCTTCAACTGACGCGCCGCCAGCGCACCCGCCCCCGATTCCCGCAGGAGAACGCCGCATGATTCGCTCGCTATACATCGCCAAGACCGGCATGGATGCCCAGCAAACCGAAATGGACGTGATTTCGAACAACCTGGCCAACGTCAGCACCACCGGCTTCAAGAAAAGCCGCGCGGTGTTCGAAGACCTGATGTACCAGACCATCCGCCAGCCGGGCGCGCAGTCCTCGCAGCAGACCCAGTTGCCGTCCGGGCTGCAGCTGGGCACCGGGGTCGAGCCGGTATCGACCGAGAAGATTTTCACCCAGGGCAACCCGCAGCAGACCGGCAATCCGAACGACGTGGCGATCCAGGGCGACGGCTTTTTTCAGGTCCTGTTGCCCGATGGCACCACCGGCTACACGCGCGACGGCTCGTTTACGAAAGACAGCAATGGCCAGCTGGTGACCGCCAGCGGCTATCCGCTGCAGCCGGCCATCACCATCCCGGCCAACGCCCTGACCATGACCATCGGCACCGACGGCGTGGTGTCGGTCACGCAGCCCGGCTCGGCCGCCAACGTGCAGGTCGGCACGATTCAGCTGGCCACCTTCGTGAATAACGCGGGGCTGCAAAGCAAGGGGCAGAACCTGTATCTCGAGACCGCGGCCTCGGGCGCGCCGAACGTGACCGCGCCGGGCACCAATGGCTCGGGCACGCTGGCCCAGAATTACGTGGAGTCGTCCAACGTCAACGTGGTGGAGGAGCTGGTCAACATGATCCAGGCGCAGCGGGCCTATCAGATCAACAGTAAGGCGGTCACGGCATCGGACCAGATGCTGCAGACCCTGACGCAGCTTTGAGCCCGGCGGGGCAGGTTTTCGGGCAGAACTGGATATGAAATTTCGTTGGGCCGCTTGGTGGGTCGTGCTTGGGCTGCTGTGCCTGGGCGGCTGCGCCTATTTTCCGCAGGAACCCGTGGTGGAGGGGCCGACGACCGCGCGGCCGCCGCCCGAGCCGGTCAAACCCGATCCGGACGGCGCGATCTACCGGCCGGAATTCGCCAACCGGCCTTTGTTCGAGGATTTGCGCCCGCGCAATGTCGGCGACATCCTGACCATCGTGATCAACGAAAAGACCGCGGCCAGCAAGAACTCGGCCACCGACACCAGCCGCTCGGGCAGCGCGGGATTCTCTTTCCCGTCGATTCCCGGGATGGTGGGCGGTCTGTTCAACAACCAGACCACCTCGGTCAACGGCGCGAACCAGTTCGCCGCCAAGGGCGACGCCGATGCCAACAACGTTTTCACCGGCACCATCACCGTGACGGTATTGCAGGTGTTGTCCAACGGCAATCTGGTGGTCGCCGGCGAGAAGCAGATCGCGATCAACCAGGGCACCGAAGACATCCGCTTTTCCGGCGTGGTGAATCCGGCGAGCATTTCCGGCACCAACACTGTGTCGTCCACCCAAGTGGCCGACGCGCGCATCGTCTATCGCGGCAAGGGCGCGATCAACGAAGCACAGACCATGGGTTGGCTGCAGCGCTTTTTCCTTAACGTTTTACCTTTCTGATGATGTTGCCGACCTTATTCCAACGTTTGCGCCTGGCCCGCTGGGGACTGGCACTGCTGGCCGCGGCCGGGCTGGCGGCCGTTGCCGCCGCGCCGGCGCACGCCGAGCGCCTCAAGGATCTGGCCTCGATTCAGGGGGTGCGCGACAACCCGCTGATCGGTTACGGCCTGGTGGTCGGTCTGGACAACAGCGGCGACCAGACCATGCAGACGCCGTTTACCACCCAAAGCCTGACCAATATGCTGTCGCAGCTGGGCATCACGGTGGCGCCCGGCACCAATATGCAGCTCAAGAACGTCGCCGCGGTGATGGTTACCGCGACCTTGCCGCCGTTTGCCCAGCCAGGCCAGCAGATCGACGTGGTGGTGTCCTCGATGGGCAATGCCAAGAGCCTGCGCGGCGGCACGCTGCTGATGACCCCGCTCAAGGGGGCCGACGGCCGCGTCTATGCGATCGCCCAGGGCAATCTGCTGGTCGGCGGGGCCGGCGCCTCGTCCAATGGCAGCAGCGTGCAGGTCAATCAACTGGCCGGCGGCCGCATCAACGGCGGCGCCATTGTCGAGCGCGGCGTGCCGACCACGATGGGCGGCCAGCCCGGCGTGGTGCGCCTGGAGCTGAACACGACCGACTTCGGCACTGCCGAGCGGGTCACCAATGCGATCAACCAGCGCTTTGGATCGAATACCGCCAATGCGCTCGACGGGCGCGTCATCATGCTGCATTCGCCGCTCGATCCGTCGGCCCGCGTGGATTTTCTGGCGCAGGTCGAAAATATCGACGTGCGGCCGTCGCTGGCGCGCGCCAAGGTGATCCTCAATGCACGCACCGGCTCGGTGGTGATGAACCAGACCGTCACCATCGATAGCTGCGCGGTGGCGCACGGCAATCTGTCGGTGGTGATCAACACCACCCAGACCGCCAGCCAGCCGGCGCCGTTCTCCAACGGCCAGACCGTGGTGGTGCCGAATTCGCAGGTCTCGCTGCAGCAGGATGCGGGCGGCCTGCACCTGCTCAGCTCGGGCGCCTCGCTGGCCGACGTGGTCAAGGCACTCAATACGCTGGGCGCCACGCCGGGCGACCTGATGTCGATCCTGCAAGCCATGAAAGCGGCCGGCGCCCTGCACGCCGACCTGGAAATCATCTGAGGAAGCGGTATGAGCGATTCCCCTCTCATCGGACAGCCGGGCGATCTGAGCCAGCGCCTGGCGCTCGACGTGCAAAGCGTCAACGCGCTGCGCCAGGCGGTGCGCACCGACCCGCGCGCCGGCGTGCAGTCGGCCGCGCGCCAGTTCGAGGCGGTATTTACGCAGATGCTGCTGCAGAGCATGCGCGATGCCTCCAGCGTGCCCGGCGCGTTGTTCGAAGGCGACAACCAGACGCAGACATATACCGAGATGCTCGACCAGCAGCTCTCGCAAGAGACCTCCACCAAGGGCATCGGCCTGGCCGACATGATGCTGCGTCAGTTGGATCGTGCCGCCGGCCTGCAGCCCGGCACTACGCCGCTGCGCGCCGCTCCCGCGCCGGTGCCGCTGACCGGCCGCCCATTCGAGGAGGCCGGCGCGGTCGGCGTGCCGGCGCCGCGCCATGACGGTACGGTGGCGGGCAACTTCGTCGACCGTCTGGCCGGCGCCGCGCAAGGCGCCAGCGCGAAAACCGGGATTCCGGCCAACTTCATGCTGGGCCAGGCCGCACTCGAGTCAGGCTGGGGCAAGCACGAAATCCGGCGCGCCGACGGCAGTGCCAGCCACAACCTGTTCGGCATCAAGGCGGGCAAGGACTGGCACGGCCCGGTGGTCGAAGCGATGACCACTGAATATATCCACGGCGTGGCCACGCGCGTGAAGGCCAAATTCCGCGCCTACGGGTCGTACCAGGAGGCGTTTACCGACTACGCCAATCTGTTGCGCGGCAATCCCCGCTATGCGCAGGTCGTGGCCTCGGCGGGCGACGCCCGCTCGTTCGCGCAGGGCTTGCAGCGCGCCGGTTATGCGACCGATCCGCATTACGCCAGCAAATTGATGAGCGTCATCCGCCAGATGACGTGATCGCGGTACCGGAGCGGCCGCGCCGGCGGGCTCAATTTTTCGCGCGCGCGGCCGTTAACACGAGACAAGGACAGGCCGCGCGAGCGAGCGCGGCCGCAACCAACGGATCGCCAGGGACACCATGAGCATTGCAGGCCTGACAAGTATCGGGGTGAGTGGGCTGGATGCCGCGCAGTTCGGACTGACCACCACCGGCAACAACATCGCCAATTCCGGCACCGCCGGCTATAACCGCGAGACCGTCGGTTACCAGGAAGGGGTCGGCTCGTTCGCCGGCGTCGGCTACCTGGGGACCGGCGTGCAGGTCAGCGGCGTCAATCGCGTCTACAGCCAGTTCCTCGCGGCGCAGGTCAACCAGTCGCAGACCCAGTACAGCCAGCTCAATACCTATTACCAGCAGGTGCAGCAGATCGACAACATGCTGGGCTCGCCCACCGCGGGGCTGTCGTCGTCGCTGAGCAACCTGTTCGCGCAGCTGCAGACGGCGAGTTCCGCGCCGGGTGACGCGGCCACGCGCCAGACCGTGCTGGGCGCGGCCCAGTCGCTGGCCACCACGTTCCAGTCGCTCAGCGGCAGCCTGTCGCAGCTGAGCACCAGCGTGAATGGTCAGATCGGCGACGACGTCACGCAAGTCAACAGCTACGCCAAGCAGATCGCCTCGCTCAACCAGGCGATCCTGACGGCCCAGACCAGCAGCAACGGCGCCGCGCCCAATGCGCTGCTCGACCAGCGCGACCAGGCCGTGGCGAGCCTGAATCAGTTGGTGCAGGCCAACGTCGTCAAGGCCAGCGACGGCAGCTACAACGTATTCATCGGCACCGGCCAGACGCTGGTGATGGGGCAGCAGAATTTCTCGCTCAAGGCGGTCCCGTCGGCGTCCGATCCGACCCAGACGACGATCGGTTACCAAGGGCCCTCGGGCACCACCGTGGCGGTGCCCGAGGGCAGCATCGCCGGCGGCGCGCTCGCCGGGCTGCTGAGCTTCCGCGCGCAAACGCTGAACCCGACCCAGAATGCACTGGGCGCCATGGCGCTCACGCTGGCCGACAGCTTCAACGGCCAGAACCAGCTGGGCATCGATCTGAACGGACAGCCCGGCGGCAACATCTTTTCGGTCGCGCCGCCGACGGTGCTGGCCAATGCCGCCAACTCGGCCACCGGCGGCGTGAGCGCGACCGTGGCCAACGCCGCGCAGCTCACCACCAGCGATTACACGCTGGCTTACGACGGCACCAACTACACGCTTACGCGCACCTCCGACGGCACGACCTGGAGCGGCACCTCGCTGCCGCTGAAAAATACCAACGGCACTTATCCGGACGGCTTGCAGTTGAGCGTGACCAACCCGCTTGCCGCCGGCGACAAGTTCACCATCTTGCCGACTCGCGACGCCGCCTCCAGCCTCGCCGTGACCATGACCGACCCGTCCAAGCTCGCGCTGGCCGGGGCGGTGGCCACTGCCAAGGGCAGCGCGAATACCGGCAGCGGCGCAATCGACGCCGGCTCGGTCGACGCGACTTATCTGGCCGCGCCGCTGAGTTCGCCCGTGACGCTGACCTACAACGGCGGGCCGCCCAGCACGCTGAGCTTTTCGCCGGCCGGCGCGGCGGTGACGGCCACCGTCAACGGCACTGCCACCACCTATGCGGCCGGCACCCCCGTGCCGTACACGCCGGGCACGCCGACCCAATTGTCGTTCGGCGGCATCACGGTCAATTTGAGCGGCGCGCCGGCCAACGGCGACACGTTCACCGTGTCGCCCAACACGTCGGGCGTGTCGGACAGCCGCAACGGCCAATTGCTGTCTGCGTTGCAAACGGCCAAAACCATGGCCGGCGGCACCGCCAGCTTTACCGATGTCTACGCCAAGCTGGTGTCCGACATCGGCTCGACGACCTCGCAATATCAGACCACCAGCACCGCGCAGTCCAATCTGCTCAAGCAGGCGACCAACGCGCAATCCTCGGTGTCGGGGGTGAACATGGACGAAGAGGCGGCCAATTTGCTCAACTACCAGCAGATGTACCAGGCCAACAGCAAAGTGATTCAGATCGCGTCGACGCTGTTCGATACGATCCTGAATCTCAATCCCTGAGCCCTCGCCACGCGGAGCAAAGCACCATGCGCATCAGCACCAGCATGATCTACCAGCAGGGCCTGCAGGCGATGCAGGACCAGACCAGCCAGCTGCTGACGATCCAGCAGCAATTGAGCAGCGGCTCGCGCGTGCTCACGCCGAGCGACGATCCGAGCGCGGCGGCCGAAGCCGTGAGCGTGTCGCAGGCCAGTGCCATCAATACCCAGTACGGCGCCAACGACGGCGCCGTGAAGACCGCGCTGTCGCAGGAAGACAGCATCCTGGGCAACGTCACCAACGTGATGCAAAGCGTCATGTCGCAAATCGTCGCGGCGGGCGACCCGACACTGAGCACGGGCGGGCGCAACGCCATTGCCAGCCAGTTGCAGGCCAGCTACAGCCAATTGCTGTCGCTGGCCAATAGCCAGGACGGCAACGGCAAGTACCTGTTCTCAGGCTATCAGGGCAATACCGCGCCATTCGTCGATCAGCCGGGCGGCGCGGTCTACGTGGGCGACCAGGGGCAGCGCATGGTGCAGGTCAGCGCCAATCTGCAGCTGGCCACCAGCGATATCGGCAGCGACATCTTCGCGCGCGTGCAGGGCGGCGCGGCCAGCGACGTGATCAGCGCCAGCCCGAACAACACCGGCACGGCCACCTTCAGCCAGGTGTCGGTGACCAATGCCGCGGACCCGGCCGCCAACGATAAATTCCAACTGTCGTTCACGGTCGACAACACCACCACGCCGCCGACCACCCATTACACCGTGCAGGATCTCACCAACACGGCGAACGCGCCGGTCACCGGGGTATACGCAGCGGGCCAGGCGATTTCGTTCGGCGGCAAGCAGGTGAGCATCTCCGGTGCGCCGGCCAACGCCGACAGTTTCACCATCGCGCCGGCCGCCGGCGCGGGCGGCGGTTCCAGCGCGGTGACCGCGAACAGCGCCAACACCGGCAGCGCGACCTACGGCCCGCTCTCGGTGACCAACCCGGCCGACCCGGCCATCGGCGACAAATTCCAGATTTCCTTCGCGGTCGATCCGCTCACCTCGGCCACCACTTACACGGTGCAGGACTTGACCAACACGGCGGCCACGCCGGTCACCGGCACCTACACGGCGGGCCAGCCGATCGCCTTCGGCGGCCAGCAGCTGAGTTTTTCCGGCAGCCCTGCCAACGGCGACAGTTTCAACGTGACGCCCAGCACGCCGGTCAGCACGAACGTGTTTGTCGCGCTCAGCGGCCTGATCCAGACGCTCAAGAATGCCGGTGACGGCCCCGGCGCGCAGGCCAGCCTGACCAATGCGCTGGCAACCTACAACCAGCAGTTCAGCAATGCGTTGAACAACGTGCTGACCGTGCGCGCCAGCGTCGGCGCGCGCATCGATCAGGTCACCACGCTGAGCTCGCAAAGCAGCAGCAACAATCTGCAATACCAGACGCAGCTGTCGAATCTCATGGATGTCGACTGGAACAGCGCGGTCACCAAATTTTCACAGACGCAGGCGGCGCTGCAGGGCGCGCAGAAAACCTTTCTGCAGATCCAGCAGCTGTCGCTGTTCAGCCTGATCCAGTAGGTCCGGCCGGCGCGCACAGTGCGCGCCGCGGCTCACGGGCCCTTGAGTGCGGCGCTGATCTGATTCATCAGATCGATGCCGGTGGTGAACATATGCTGGAACATCGGCGCGAAGCGCGGCATCAGCAGCTCCAGCACCAGCAGCCCGGTCAGCAGGGTCAACGGGAAGCCGACCGCGAAGATATTCAGTTGCGGCGCGGCGCGGTTGAGAATGCCGAGCGCCAGATTCGCCAGCAACAGCGCGGCGATCAGCGGCAGCGCCAGCAACAGGCCGATCATGAAAATGTCGGCCCCCTTGAGCGCCAGCAGGTGCCAGCCGGCGGCGGCCAGCGGCGCGCCGCCGATCGGCAGCAGCTGGAAGCTGTCGACCAGCGCCGCGAGCATGGTCAGATGGCCGTTGAACGCCAGAAACGCCAGAATGGCGATCATATTGAACAGCTTGCTCAGCACGTCGGTGCTGCCGTCGCTGCCGGGGTTGATCAGCACCGCGAAACTCAGGCCCATTTGCAGTCCGACATAATCGGCGGCGGTTTGCGCGGCGGCGAAGATCACTTGCATGACGAAGCCCAGCGCCACGCCGATCAGCACCTGCTGCCCGAGAATCCATAACCCGGCCAGGGAGAATGGCGTGAGTGCCGGCAAGGCCGGCAGCGTGGGGGCGACGATCAGGGCGATCACGGCGGCCAGGCCGACTTTCACCAGCGTCGGAATATTGCTCTCGTTGAATGGCGGCGCGGTGCTCATCAGCCCCAGGATGCGCACGAACGGCCACAGGAAGCTGACCACCACCGCGCTGAGCTGCGCTTCGCTAAAGGTGATCACGTCACACCGGCGCGGCCTAGCTCACCATGCCGGGAATGGCATCGAGGATCTGGCGCATATAGTCGGTCATCAGGTTGAGCATCCACGGACCGGCGATCACCAGCGTGGCGAACACCGCCAGCAGCTTGGGGATGAACGACAACGTCATTTCGTTGATTTGCGTGGCGGCCTGGAACAGGCTGACCAGCAGGCCGGCGGCCAGCGCCACCAGCAGCGGCGGCGCGGCCAGCAGCAGGGTGATGACCATGGCCTGGTGGGCCAGGCCCATGACGGTTTCGGGAGTCATGATGAACGGCCCTCAGAAAACGAAGCTTTTCGCCAGCGAGCCCAGCAGGAGCTGCCAGCCGTTGACCAGCACGAACAGCATCAGCTTGAACGGCAGCGAGACCGTGGCCGGCGACACCATCATCATGCCCATCGACATCAGCACGCTGGCGACCACCAGATCGATGATCAGGAACGGGATGAAAATCGTGAAGCCGATCTGGAATGCGGTTTTCAGCTCGCTGGTGGCGAACGCCGGCACGAGAATGCGCATCGGCACATCTTCGGGTCCCTGCATCGGCGGGGTCTTGGCGATTTTGGCGAACAGCGCCAGATCGGCCTCGCGGGTCTGCTTGAGCATGAATGTGCGAAACGGCTGCGCGCCGCGCTGCACGGCCTGCTCGAAGCTCAGCTGATTGGCCTCGAACGGCTTGTAGGCGTTGTTGTAGGCCTGGTCGAGCACCGGCGACATGACGAAAAAGGTCAGGAACAGCGCCAGTCCGATGAGCACCTGATTGGGCGGCGTCGACTGCGTGCCGAGCGCCTGACGCAGCAGCGAGAGCACGATGATGATGCGGGTGAAGCCGGTCATCATCAGCAATATTGCCGGCAGGAAGCTCAGCGAGGTCAGCAGCAGCATGGTCTGCACGCTGAGCGAGTAGGTCTGGCCGCCGCCAGGCGCTGGCGAGGTGGTCAGCGCGGGCAGCGCGGCCTGCGCGAACGACAGCGCCGGCAGACCCAGCAGCACCATGGCCAGGCAAGCGGCCGGCAGCCAGCGGCGGCGCGATGGCGCGAGGTTCGACGACGCGTCCATCAGCGGTCCTTGCGCAGCTTTTGTTGCAGGCGTTGCGCGAACTGCATGGCACTGGCGGCAGCCGCGCCGGGCGCCGGCGCGGGCAGGTCGGGCGGCACCTGATCGGCCGCGATGGTGTGCAGCGTGCGCACCTGGCCGGGGGCCACGCCCAGCACCAGCCAGTCGCCGGCCACCGATACCACCACGACGCGTTCGCGCTGGCCCACCGAGGCGCCGCCGATGACCTTGACCGGGCCGCCGGCGAGCGGGCGCTGCAGCCCGAAGCGCTTGGCCAGCCACGCGCAGCCGAAGACCAGCGCGAGCACCAGCACCAGCCCGAAGGCGGCCTGCATGAAACCGGCCGCGCCCAGGCTCGGGACGTCGACCGCATGGGCGGCGGCCTGGCCGGCCGCATGCGCCGGCAGCGCCACGCCGGCGCCGAGCGCGAGCAGGGCGATCCGGGTGCTCAGCGCCGCCCGGGCGGTGGAGTAATGCGGGGATTTCATCGATTCAGTTTGCGAATGCGTTCGGAGGGCGTGATGATGTCGGTCAGCCGCACGCCGAATTTGTCGTTGACCACCACCACTTCGCCTTGCGCGATCAGGTAGCCGTTGACCAGTACGTCCATCGGCTCGCCGGCCAGGCCGTCGAGTTCCACCACCGAGCCTTGCGCGAGTTGCAGCAGGCTCTTGATGGCGATCTTGGTGCGTCCCAGTTCCACCGTCAGCTGCACGGGAATATCGAGAATCATGTCGATATCGTTGTGCAGCGCGGGCGCACCGCTGCCCACCAGCGGTTGAAATGCGGCCGGCGTGGCGGTGGCCGTGGCGGTATTTTGCTCGGCCATTGCGCTGGCCCAGTCGTCCAGCGCGGTATCGGGCGTGTCACTCATGATCCGGTTCCTTGAATGATTCGTTTTGCGCGTGATTGATCATTTGGTTCACGCGCAATGCATACTGGCCGTTGAAAATGCCATAGCCGCACTCCATGACCGGCACGCCGCCGACCTTGGCCGTCAGGGTCTCCGGCATTTCCACCGGGATCACGTCGCCGGCGCGCATATTGACGATCTGCGCGAGCGTGACGTCGACTTCGGTCAGGTTGACCACCAGTTCGACCTCGGCGCTTTGCACCTGTTGCGAAAGCAGGCGCACCCAGCGCTTGTCGACTTCCAGCGCCTCGCCCTGCAACGGGCTGGACAGATGATCGCGCAGCGGCTCGATCATCGAATACGGCATGCAGATATGCAGCTCGCCGCCGGTCGAGCCGAACTCGATGTCGAACGTCGTGGTAACCACCACTTCGTTGGGGGTTGCCACGTTGGCGAATTGCGTGTGCATTTCGGCACGCACGTATTCGAATTCAACGGGGTGCACCGGCCGCCACGACTCGCCGTAGCTGTCGAATACCAGTTGCAGCATCCGCTGGATGATGCGCTGCTCGGTCTGCGTGAAGTCGCGACCCTCGACACGGGTATGGAAGCGACCGTCGCCGCCGAACAGATTGTCGACCACCAGGAAAACCAGGTTCGGATCGAACACGAACAGCGCGGTGCCGCGCAACGGCTTGATATGAACCAGGTTCAGGTTGGTCGGCACCGGCAGGTTGCGGATGAACTCGCTGTACTTCTGCACGCGCACCGGGCCGACCGAGATTTCGGAGCTGCGGCGCATGAAATTGAACAGCGCGATGCGCAGCAGGCGGGAGAAACGGTCGTTGATGATTTCCAGCGTGGGCATGCGCCCGCGCACGATGCGTTCCTGGGTCGCCAGGTTGTACGGGCGCACGCCCGCCAGGTCGATGGCCGCGGAGTTGTCCTCTGGCTCGCCGGTGACGCCCTTCAGAAGGGCATCGACTTCTTCCTGCGACAGAAACTCCTCGTGTGCCATGAGCGACTCACTGAATCACGAAATCGGTGAACAGGACGTTGGTGACCTGCTGCGCGGGCAGCCCGGCGCCGAACGGCTGATCGACCAGGGTGCGGATCTCGCTGGCCAGCTTGTGCTTGTCGGCGATCGTGCCGAGGTCGCTGACCTGCTTGCTGGCCAGCAGCAGCAGGATGCGGCTGCGCACTTCCGGCATGTGTTCGACGATGCGCTGTTGGTTGGTGGTGTCGCTCACTTTCAGTGCCAGCCCGATATGCAGGTAACGGTCGCTGTCGGTATCCGCCAGATTGACCGTAAAGGGTTCCATCGATACAAAAACCGGGGGTGCCGGCGGCTTGACTCGATGCGCATCGGACTTGTTCCGGTGCATCAAATAGACCGCGGCGGCCGTACCGGTCACGCTCATCAGTAGCAATACGATGCCAATCAGGAGCCAGGGACGCCGCTTGGCGGCGGCGGGTTGCGGGGTTGCGGGATTTGCCATCGTAATTACCTGAATCTGGGAAGTATTGTCGGTCACGAATCGATCTTGCGATCGGCCGAATAGAAAGGACAAAGACGTCCTACTCGTGTCTTAACGGCAAAAACCGAAGCGGACTTTAGGCGTATTCGCGCAGGCCAGGGCGAATCAAAGGCAAGCCAGGCGCGGCAAGACGCATCAAGACGATTTTGCCGGCGCGGCGGCCGGCATGCGGGGCCGCGCGGTGAGGCGGGATGAGGTCGGGTGAGTGAATCGGTGCGCCCGGGGGGCGCCGGCTCGCTGACCGACCTCAGGCGAAGGTGTCGACCAGCCCTCGCGCGATGCGCGCGGCGGCCGTGGCGGCGGCTGTGCCGGTGACTGAGCCGACACCGCCGAGGCTGGCCGGGCCGCTCTGGCGCGAGCCGTTTTGCCGCGCCTGGGCGTTGAACTGCTGGAACGCCTGCTGCTGTTGCGACGAATCGGCGCTGACCATGGTGTTGCCCAGCGCGATACCGTTGTCGGCCAGCGACGCGCGCAACTGCGGCAAGGCCGCCTGCACGGCGTCGCGTACCGCCGCGTGGGCCGAGACGAACAGCGCCTGGGCCTGGTTGTCGGCCACGTTGAGCACCACGTGCAGCGGCCCGAGATCGGGCGGATTCAACTGCAGCGCCGCGCTTTGCTGGTGCGCGCTGCTCAGCCACACCACCTGCTGGCTGAACGCCTGGCCCCAATGGGCGCTGTCGTCCAGGTGCGGGGTGAGCGTCATCACCAGGGGTGCGGCGGCCTGCAGCGGGACGGCGGGCTGCGCGGCGGCCGCAGTGTTGGTGCCGGCCTGGGCGGCCTGGATTTGCGCGGCCGCCTGCGCGGTTTGCGTGGCTTGATTCGCCTGGCTTGCCTGCACCGCTTGCGCGAGCTGATCGAGCAGCGCATTTTGTGTCGCGCCGTGCCCGTCGGCGGCTGCGCCGGCCTGCCGCGAGTTGCCCGGCGAAGTCGCGGCAGCCGCGCTCTTGCCCGATTTCGCGCCGTCTTGCCCGAGCATTTTCCCGGCTGCCGCATCGGCCCGAATCTGAGTGCCCGGGGCGGCGTCGCCCTGGGCGTCTGCGCTTGCGCCGGCGAGCAGCGCGGCGCCAACCGGCCCCGCCGGGCGCTTGGCGGCGCCATTCGTGCCGGTGGCGGCCAGCGCCGCCGGAGCCGTGGCCGGCGTGCCGGTGCCGGTCGCCGTCGAGGCGTTGCCTGCGCCGGCCTGCACCGGCAGATGACCTGCCATGGCCGCCAGCGCGCAGGCCAGCGCCGCATCGGGCGTGCCTGGGGCCGGGGTGGCGTGGTGCGCGTCGTGCTGGTCGGTTTGATCGGCATCCTGAGCGGTTTTGCCGGTCGACCCATCGGCGCCCTTGGTGCCGTTGGTGCCACTCGACGAGGTACTCGTCGAGGCATGGGGCGATGGGCTCGGCGAGGCGCCGGCCTGGTCGGCCGAGCCGTTGCCGGACGGTGCCGCGTTGACGGCAGGCTCGGCATTGACCTGCTGATCGAGCAGCGCGCCGAAAGTGCCGTCGGCGCTGCCGCTGGCCGGGCTGGCGCTGGTGCTCGCGCTGGCGGCGGCGCCGCCCTGGTTGACGGGCGAGACGTTCAACATGCGCGTTCCTTTGTATCGTGCAGAGTTTGACGCGACCGGCTTAGCTTGGCCGCGTATTCGTCGTTGTCTTTTTGCTCGCGCCTGGCTGTGCGCACGTCCTCACGGGCCTGCGCACGGCTGGCCAGGGTTTCGAACGAATTCAGACGCTGTTTGTGCTGTTGCCAGTCGTGCTGGGCCGCGGCGACTTTCTGCTCGGCCAGGACGAGCAAGTCGCGCTGGCGGCCGATCGCCACGTCGAGCGTGTCGATGAATTGCTGGAAATTGCGCCAGCCGGCGGCGGCCATGCCGTCTTGCGTGGCCGTTTGCAGCCGGTTGCGATATTCGTGCCGGTAGGCCACCAGTGCCTGCAGCTGCCGCTCGGCTTCGGTACGCTGAGCCTGCTGGGCGCCGAGCTTGCGGGCGGCGTCGTCGAGATCCTGCTGCGCCAGTTCGGTCAGTAAATTCAGCGGTAGGTGCTCTGCCATGTCGTTTCCTCAAAAAGGGGCGGCCGCTCAGCTCAGCAGCGCGTGAAGCTGCGTCGCGCTGTCCTGGTAGCCGGCGCGCTCGCGCATGCCCTGCTGCAAAAAGGCCTCGAGCTGCGGGTATAGCGCGATGGCTTGATCGAGCTGCGGATCGCGCCCGGCCGCGTAGGCACCCACGCTGATCAGGTCGCGGTTGCGCTGGTAGCGCGAGAGCATCTGCTTGAAGCGGCGCACGTCGTCGAACTGCCGGTCGTCGACCAGCGCGACCATGGCGCGGCTGATCGAGGCTTCGATGTCGATGGCCGGGTAGTGGCCGGCCTCGGCCAGATCGCGCGAGAGCACGATGTGGCCGTCGAGAATTGCGCGCGCGGCATCGGCGATCGGATCCTGCTGGTCGTCGCCTTCGGTCAGCACGGTGTAGAAGGCGGTGATCGAGCCGCCGCCCTGGGCGCCGTTGCCGGCACGCTCGACCAGCGCCGGCAGCTTGGCGAACACCGACGGCGGATAGCCCTTGGTAGCCGGCGGCTCGCCGATGGCCAGTGCGATTTCGCGCTGGGCCATCGCATAGCGCGTGAGCGAATCCATGATCAGCAGCACGTCCTTGCCCTGGTCGCGAAAATGTTCGGCCAGTGTGGTGGCGTAGGCCGCGCCCTGCATGCGCACCAGCGGCGAGACGTCGGCCGGCGCGGCCACCACCACGGCGCGGGCCAGGCCCTCGGCACCCAGAATGTTTTCGATGAAATCCTTGACTTCGCGGCCGCGCTCGCCGATCAGTCCGACCACGATCACGTCGGCGCTGGTGTAGCGGGCCATCATGCCGAGCAGCACGCTCTTGCCCACGCCGCTGCCGGCGAACAGGCCCATGCGCTGCCCGCGCCCGACGGTGAGCAGGGCGTTGATGGCGCGCACGCCGACGTCCAGCGGGGTGTCGATCGGCGCGCGGCTCAGCGGGTTGATCGGCGTCGTGCTCAGCGATGCGCTGTCGGCATGGCCCAACGGGCCGAGGTCGTCGAGCGGGCGGCCGGCGCCGTCGACCACGCGCCCGAGCAGCGCGTCGCCTACCGGCAGGCGCTTGCCGCCGGTGGCGGGTGCGGCCGGGGCACCGGCCTCGGCTTCGAGTGGAAATACGCGGGCGCCGGGCAGCAGGCCGGCGGCCTCGGTTTGCGGCATCAGGAACAGGCGCTCGCCGGCGAAGCCCACCACCTCGGCCTCGGCCGTGGCCGGATCGCGCTGCGGGTCGTGCACCGGCAATTCGATCAGGCATCCGCTGCCCACCGGCAGCCGCAGGCCGACGGCTTCGAGCACCAGTCCGGCGGCACGCGTCAGGCGTCCGCAGGTCCGTGACGGTTCGCAGGCCCGCAGGCGCGGCAGCACCGCCTGCATCCGGTTGCGCCAGCGCAGTAAGTGGGCATCGCGCAGGTCGTGACGCGGGTTCGATGCGTGCTGATCCGGCTCCGCGATGGCAGGTGTTGCGGCGGCCGGCGTCTCGTCCCACAGGCGAACGCGCGGCCGGGTCTGGTCGTTGTTGTCAGGCGCCGGCTCCAGCAGGTCCGGCGCGTCATCGGGGTTGTCCGCGCTGTGGGCGTCAGGCTGAACGGCGAGATTGGCGCGGCGCGGCGCGTCGGGTGCCGCCGGGATCGGATCGAGATTCACCATGTCTGCTGTTTCCCGAGAGCGGCCGCCACCCGTGCCCACCGGGTCGGCAGGCTCGCGTCGATTTCGCCGCTGGCCGATTGGGCTCGGCAGCCGCCGCGCGCGATCGTCGGATCGGCGCGCACGGTCCAGCCGCCGGCCTCGAGTTCGTCCTGCAGATGTGACTGCACCAGCCCGATATCTTCCGGGTTGAGCAGCAGACGTGGAGCGTCGCCGATGGTCTCGCTGGCCAGCACTTCGCGCACTGCCGGCAGCAGCGCCTCCGGGCGCACCGCGAGGGTTTGCCGCAACGCCTGGTGGGCGATGTCGAGCGCCAGGCTGACCAGCGTGTCGGCGATTTCACGGTCGAGCGCGTCCAGCGCGTCTGTGAAGGCGGCCGCCAGCGTGCGCAGGTGCTCGGCCTGGGCTTGCACTTGTGCCTGCCCGGCCGCCGTGCCGGCTTCGAGGCCGGCCTGGTAACCCGCCTGATAGCCCGCGGCGTGTCCTTCGTTGCGCGCGGCTTCGCGTCGTTGCGCGAGCTCGGCCGCGGCGGCCGGGTCTTCGCGCACCGGCGGTGCGGCGTCGAACGAAGCCATTTCCCAGCGCTGGTAGGCGCTCAGGCGCTCCTTGGGGATCACGCTGGAGCTCATGGGCGACCCCCGCTGGGGCGGATCGCTTTACCGCCGGTCGTCTCGCGTGCGTCACACATAAGCGTCGTCTCCACGGCCGCCGATCACGATTTCGCCGGTGTCCGACAGGCGGCGCGCGGTCTGCAGGATCTTCTTCTGTTCCGCTTCGACCTCCGAGACACGCACCGGGCCGCGCGATTCGAGGTCGTCGCGCAGCAATTCGGCCGCGCGTTGCGACATGTTCTTGAGGAATTTCTCGCGCAATTCGGGCGGCGCGCCCTTGAGGGCGATGATCAGCGATTCCGACTCGACTTCCTTGAGCAGTACCTGGATGCCGCGGTCCTCGACGTCGAGCAGGTTCTCGAAGACGAACATTTCGTCGACGATCTTTTGCGCGAGGTCGGCGTCGTAGGTGCGCACGCTCTCGATCACGGTTTCTTCCTGCGTGCCGCTCATGTAATTGAGGATCTCGGCGGCGGTGCGGATCCCGCCCATCGGGCTGCGGCGCAGGTTTTCGCTGCCCGAGAGCAGTTTGGTCAGCACGTCGTTCAGTTCCCGCAGCGCCGCCGGCTGGATGCCGTCGAGCGTGGCGATGCGCAGCACCACGTCGTTGCGCAGGCGCTCGGTAAACAGGCCGAGGATTTCAGAAGCCTGGTCGCGGTCCAGGTGCACCAGGATGGTGGCGATGATCTGCGGGTGCTCGTGGCGGATCAATTCGGCCACCGCGCTCGAGTCCATCCATTTCAGGCCTTCGATGCCGCTGGTGTTGCCGCCTTGCAGGATGCGCTCGATCAGGCCGGCCGCCTTGTCGTTGCCGAGCGCCTTGGTCAGCACGGTACGGATGTACTCGGTGGAGTCGAGATTGAGCGCGGAGTGCTGCTCGACCTCCATGGAGAAATCTTCCAGCACCGCGAGGATCTGCTCGCGCGAGACCTGCTTGAGCGAAGCCATTGCCGCGCCGAGCTTTTGCACCTCGCGTGGCGCCAGGTATTTGAAGACCTCGGCGGCTTCATCCTCGCCCAGCGCCATCAGCAGGATGGCACTGCGTTGTAGTCCGTCAGCGCTCATCGCCGCTCACCCATGATTTGACCACGGTCGCCATGACCTTGGGGTCCTGCCGCGCCACTTGGCGCGCGAATTCCAGATTGCGCTCGTAATCGCCCGCCTCGGGCCCGGCCCGCCTGACTTCGGTCGTTGTCTCGGCGGCCGCGACGGCTTGCGGCTCGGGCGCCGGCGGGGCCGCCAGCAGGCGGCGCAGCGCCGGGCGCAGCACGCCGAACCACAGATACAGGCCGACCAGGATCACCAGCGCGTATTTGCCGATGTATTTGGCCAGCTCGATATTGCGCGAGCGTTGCCACCAGGGTTGCGTATCGACCGGCGCCTTGGTGAGCTCGAACGGGCTGTTGACGACGTTGACGGTGTCGCCGCGGGTGCCGCTGAAGCCGATCGCGTCCTTGACCAGACCCTGGATCTGCTGCAACTGCGCGCTCGTGAGCGGCACCAGCGCCGGCTTGCCGGCGGCATTGACGCCGGGCCGATAGTTCACCACCACCGCTGCCGAGATCCGCTTGACGCCGCCGCTGGCTTCCTGGGTATGACGAATGGTGCGATCGACCTGATAGTTGACGGTCGAATCCTTGCGGTCGCTGCGCGGACCCTGCGGCGCCTGCGCGGCACTGGCGCCGCCCGGCGGCTGGCCGGTGCCGGCCGCGTTGGCCTGGCGTTGCGATTGGGCCGGCGCGAGGTTGTTGGCCGGCGAGGCGGTCGGCGTGGCTGGCGGCTGATTCGACAGCGCGCCCGGCACGCCGCCCACGGACTGGCCGCCGACCTGTTGGGACTCGCTGGTCTGCTGGCTGAGGATAGCCTGATCGCCCTGATTCGGCTTGTAGGTCTCGGCGGTCTGTTCGACCCGGGAAAAATCGATATCGGCCGAGACTTGCGCGTGCACGTTGCCCTGACCGACCAGCGGCGTGAGGATCGCCTCGATGCGGCGCTGGTAGGACTGCTCGAGTGCGCGCACGTATTTGAGCTGATTGGCGTCCAGGCCGAGCGCGTCGCTCGCCGGCGCCGAGAGCAGATTGCCGTTCTGGTCGAGCACGGTGACGTTGCTCGCGGGCATGTCGGGCACGCTGCTGGCGACCATGTGGACGATCGCGTTGACCTGGCCGTCGTCGAGCACGCGGCCGGGATACAGTGTGAGCATGACCGAGGCGGTGGGCTTTTGCTGGTCGCGCACGAATACAGATGGCTTGGGAATGGCCAGCAGCACGCGCGCCCCCTGCACCGATGAAATGGCCTCGACCGTGCGTGCCAGCTCGCCTTCGAGGGCGCGCTGGTAATTGACCTGTTCGGCAAACTGGCTGATGCCGAACGGCTGGTGGTCCATCAGTTCGAAGCCGACCGAACCGCCCTTGGGCAGTCCCTGGGTGGCCAGCCGCAGGCGAGCCTCGTGCACCTGATCGGAGGGCACCAGGATCGCGCCGCCATGCTCGGCGAACTTGTACGGCACGTTCATCTGCTGCAGCGCGGTGATGATGGCGCCGCCGTCGCGATCCGACAGGTTGCTGTACAGCACTTGATAGTCGGGGGTGCGCGCCCACAGCAGCAACGCCACGAAAACAGCCACCAGGGCGGCCACGCCGAGCATCAGCGGCAAGCGCTCCCGGGCGCGCAGTTGCACCAGGAACGGCAGCTTGTCGGCCGGCACCACGGGCGTAGTCGTGCTCATGCGAACTCTCGCGAGCGCGGGGGCTGCCGCACGACGGTGAAAACTGCGACTGGCATGGTGTCGAACTCTCCAAAAAACGCAAATTCCGGCCCAGGCGCGCACGGACCGGATTGTGCCGATTATTGGCCAGGGCAAGCCATTCCAATTGCTTGAAAAGCGGGGCCTTTTCCCGTTACTTGCACCGCTGGGGCCGGGCGGGCCGGTGCTAAGCTGCGTTTTGTCTGGAAATGGGCCTGATGGGCCCGGGTAAAACGGGCTTCCCGGAGAAAAGCATGGCGATTTCAGGTATCGAATCGATGTTGCAACAACTGCGTGCGCTGGCGACCGGCGCGGCCGATCCGGCTGCCTCGGCCAGCTCGGCCGCGCCTGCCGGCGGTGCCTCGCCCGGCGGCTTTGCGTCGGCGCTGCAGGCATCGCTGCGCGACGTCAGCGCAGCCCAGAACCACGCCAACCAGCAGGCGCAGGCGTTCGAGCTCGGCGTGCCGGGCGTCGGGCTCAACGACGTCATGATCGACATGCAAAAGGCCAATATCGGCTTTCAGATGAGCCTGCAGGTGCGCAACAAACTGGTGTCCGCCTACACCACCATCAGCAATATGCCGGTCTGATGCGATCAGGTGCGCTGTCCACGTCCCGGGGCGCGCCGCAACGGCGCCAGGGGCGGAGGCTTTGGCTTGGGCGGTGCCGGCTTGTCGGTCTTGCCGGCTTCCAGCCGGTACAGCCAGGCCAGCAGTTCCGCGACCGCCTGATACAGCTGCGGCGGGATGCGGGCATCGAGATCGACCTGCATCAAAAGGCCCACCAGCTCGGGCGACTCATGCACGTACAGGCCATGCTCGCGAGCGGTGCGCACGATGGTGTCGGCCAGCAGCCCGTACCCCTTGGCGACCACGCGGGGCGCTTTTTCCTTGCCGGCGTAACTCAGCGCGATGGCGCTGCGCCGAGGGTCGTGCTTGCTCATGGGACGGCACCCGCGTCGGCGGCCTCCGGTTTGTCATCGGGGATCGGCGCCGCAGCCGCTGGCGAGGCGCCCAACTGGCCGATGACCAATTGGCTGGTGCTCAGCCCGTTGGCGGAAAAGCGCTGACGCAAGTCGGCGCCGCCGCCGGCCAGCAATTCGGCGGTGCCCGCGTCGGCGGCCTCGATTTTGGCCTGCAGCTGATTGCCGACCAGCGCGAGACTCACTTCCACCGTACCGAGCTGGGCTAG
Organism: Pandoraea thiooxydans; assembly: GCF_001931675.1. NCBI lineage: Bacteria > Pseudomonadati > Pseudomonadota > Betaproteobacteria > Burkholderiales > Burkholderiaceae > Pandoraea > Pandoraea thiooxydans. The sequence goes on from NZ_CP014839.1 coordinate 4,209,462, forward strand.
CGACAGACGCAAATGCGTATGCCAGCTGCTGGGCGCCGGGCGCACGCCGGGCGGCGTGTCCGGCCGCCTTTCCTCGGCGTGCCATTGCAACGGCGCGCCCGGCCACGCCTCGCCTTGCCACTGGAAGCGTGGCACCACCAGCATCTCGAGCTGCTGGCGCACCAGATTCAGATTGCCGCTGACCCCCGCCTGAGCGGTTGTGCCGGCCGCCGCCAGGCCGCCTGGCGCGGCACTCGGCGTCGAGAGCTGCTGCGGGGCGGGCGCGGTGCCCTGTGCGGTGTTCGACGTCGTGCCTGACGGCGTCATGCCCTGGGCCAGCGCCGATGCCGCCGGCGTCGGCGCTGCCGTAGGCGGGCCGGCCGGGTTGGCCGAGTAGAGTGCGTGGGTCTGGCCGGACAAGGTCTCGCCCGATCCGGTGTCCGGATTGGCCGCCGATGCCGGCAGCCCGGCCAGCAGGCGGGTGTCGGGCGGCCACTGCGTTTGCGGCTCGGTTTGCAGTTGCTCGAGCGAGCGGCCGCCGCTGGCCCATTGCGCCAGGTGCGATTCGTAGAACAAGCCGCTGCTGTCCATCGCCTGATGCAGGGCCGCGACGATGACCGGCGCCAGCGCGTGCGTGGCATCGCCCGGCGGCAACGGCCACAAAGGTTCGGTGCCGGTGACCGGGCCGGGCGCGTCCGGGGCCAGGCTCAGCAACGTATCGATGGTGCGTGCCGCGCTGCTGAGCACCGCCGGCGGGCGGGGCGGCGCGGCGCCGGTATTCAATTGGTGTGCGTCGGCGCCGTCGGTGGTGCTGCTCGGTGTGTCGGCGGCGACGGCGACGTTGGTCGAGGCGGACTCCCCGACGGCATTGGCCGGGGCACTGTCGAGCGCCTCCATCAGCACGTCGAGGCGGCGGGCGAGCGAGGAAGCCAGCAGGGAATCGAGGCCGACCATCTTGCTCCCCTTTCATCTTGTGGTGTCGAGCCGCGGCAACGCTGATGGTGAGCGCCGGCCGCGCGTGATCTCAACGGCTGTTGCCGTAAGCCTCTTGCAGGGCGCGCCGCTGATGCGAGCTGCGCAGCAGGCGGTCGAGATGCATCAGATGAGGCGTGGCCAGATCGCGAATGCGCGCGTCGTCATCCAGAATGCGGCGGATAACGGCATGCTTGCGCGCGCGCTGGCTGTCGTCGAGCGGCACCTGTGCGTCGACCGGCTTGAGTTCGTCGACGCGGGCGCGGTACTGCTTCTCGAGCTCGATCAGGCCGTCCCAGTCGCCGTCACGCGCGGCGCGCAGCATGTTTTGCGTCAGGCCGGCGATAAGCTCGTAATGCGACAGAAGCTCGGTGGCCGAATTCATGCGGGTACTCCCTGCGCGGCCACCTGGGCGGCAGCGGCCGCCGGATCGATCGCGCGCCAGGCCGAGCCGATGGTCTCGAGCAGAGCGTCGACGATTTGCAGCTGGTCGGCGTCGTTGTGGAGGTTGGCCAGCAGCAGTCGCTGATTCATATGGTCGTAGAGCTCGGCGAGCTGCTCGGCCAGCGCGCCGCCGGCCTCCATGTTCAGCGCGCCGCGCAGCCCGCCGATGATCGCAATGGCATGCGAGATCGCTTTGCCCTTGCCGGGTATGTCGCCTTGCTGCAGCAGGCGACGCGCATTGGCCAGGGCGGTGCGCGCGCCGTCGAACAGCATCACGATCAGTTGATGCGGGTTGGCCGCGATGACGCCGGTCTCCAGGCCGACTTTGCGGTACGCGTTGGCCGCGTTCATGCCGTACATGAGTGATTCTCCCCGAGCGTTGTCATGGCTTAGCCTTTGGTGGACGAACCCGACGACGAGCCTGAGGAGCCCGACGAACCGGAGGACGATCCCGTTGAAGTGCCAAGCACTTGCTGCAAATAGTTGCTGGTGCTGTTGAGCTGCGAGATGGTCGCGTCCAGCGCGGTGAATTGCGCCAGATACGTGTTCTGCATCTGAGTCATTTGCGCCTGCCAGTCGGTCTGCGCCTTGGTCAGGCTGGTGATCGTCTGGTTCAGGCTGTTGGTCGCCGAGGTCAGCGCGCCCGAGCTGCCGAGAAACCCGGTGATCTGGCTCGACAGCAGGCTGGCGTAGCCCTGCGAAAAATTGAGCGTGCCCCGGCTGCCGGTGGTCGTGCCCTGCACGCTGATCTGCAGGCCGGCGACCGCCGTGCCGGGCGCGCCGGTGAGCGTCTGGCCGCTGCCGGTGGTGGCATATCCGCCGATCGTGCCGGCGATGTCCAGGCCGGTGGTGTTGGTGGTCGTGCCGATCAATGAGGCGTAGCCGTTGCCGCCGGTAAACGACACGTTCGAAGCGCTGCCATAGCGGTTCGAGGTGAATTTCAGCACGCCGCCGCTTTGCGTGACGGCGACCGTCGAGCCGGCGTTGGCGAAGGTGGTGTTGCCGTTGACGGCCGACTGGATTGCCGTGGCGAGCGCGCTGGCGGTGTAGGTGCCGGCCGGAATCGTGATGCTGGACGAAACATTGTCGAGCGTGAGATTCAGTGTGTTGTTGCCGCTGCCGATGACGGTGCTCGCGCCGAGCGTCACCGAGCCTGTCGCGCTGCCCTGCGTGGCCGCCTGCGTGACGTTGACGGCGTATTGCCCGGCTTGCGTGCTGGCGCTCGAGCCGAGATAGCTGACCAGACTGTCGGTGGCCGTGCCGTTGGTGGCAAACAGCGACGCCAGTTGGCTGAAATTGTTGTTGACCGCGTTTTGCAGCTTGGTCGAGTCGACCGATAGCGAGCCGTCGGCCTGGAACTGCACGCCGACCTGGGTGAGCGTGGACAGCGCCGACTGGCCGACTCCGGGCAGCGGGTTGTCCAGCACCGAGCGAATCTGGTTTTGAATCAGCTGCACGGTCGGGTCGCCGAGTAGCGCGCCGGTGTTCTGGCCAGTGCTGTCATAGGCGGTGAGCGAGCTGATCGCGCTGTTGAGCGTGTTGTAGGCCGAGACGAAACCGTTGACCGCGGACGTGACGCCGGCGGTGTTGTTGGCGGTCGTGACGGTGGCGGTGCCTGCCTTGAGCAGGTTCAGGCTCACGCCCTGAATCGCGCCGGCGACGGTATTGGTGCTGCTGGATACGGCCAGGCCGTTGACCGTGAGCTGGGCATTTTGCGCCGCCGCCGTCTGGGTCATGTCCTGCGTGCCGGTCGGGTCGTAGCTGAGCAGGCCGGCGATGGCGCTGTCGGGCGAGCCGCTGCCGGTGGCGCTGCTCGCGCTGATGCGCATGCTCATGTTCTGGCCGGTCGAGGTCGACGTCAGCACCAGGCGATAGGGGTTGCTGCTGCCGTCATTGACGATGGTCGCCTGCACGCCGCCGTTGGCGGCGTTGATCGCGTTGGCGATGCCCTGCAGCGTGTTGTTGCTGCTGTCGATGGTGACCGACAGCGATTGTTGTGCGGCATTCTGGGCGAACGAGGCGCCGCTGTAGGTGCCATTGCTCAGCGTGCCGCCGCTGATGGTGCCGAAATCGATCGTCAGCTTGGTCGGCGTGCCGCTGCCGATGGTGCTGGTGGTGCTGGCCACGCCGGCCGCGCTCAGGCTCTGGGCCTGGGCCAATTGCGAAACGTTGACGCTGAAGTTGCCGGCCTGTGCACCGCTGGCGGCAGTGGCCGTGACGATGGTTTTGTCGCTGCTGTCGGCCGACAACTGCAAAAATTGAGACGGGTCGGACAGGCTGCTGAGCGACGACTGGAACGAGCTCAGCGCGCTTTTCAAGGCGCCGAAGGCCGACAGGGTGGTCTGGTAGCTTTGCTGCTGCGATTTGAGCAGCGTGAGCTTGTTTTGCGCGGGCTGCATCAAGCTCGTCACCAGGGCGTTGACGTCCAGTCCCGAGCCGATGCCGGGGGAAGAAACAAGGCCTGATGAGCTCGACATGATTGATGCGACTCCGAAAATTCAATTAGGCGACTGATCGCGGCATCGATTAAAACGGATGCCCCGTTTGCCGCGCGAACCAACCCGAAAAAGGGGCCGGCCCGCGCGGTGACTACGTTACTGCAGCAGCTTCAGAACCTGTTGCGGCATGGCATTGGCTTGGGCGAGCATGGAGATGCCGGCCTGTTGCAGAATGTTGGAGCGCGTGAGGTTGGCGGTTTCCGACGCATAGTTGGTGTCTTCCACGCCGGAGCGGGCGGAGGTCAGGTTTTGCGCCGAAGTGCTCAAGCTGGAGATGGCCGACTGGAAGCGGTTTTGCATGGCCCCCATGGTCGACTGCAGTGCATCCACCGAGCTGATGGCCGCGTCGATGCGGGCGATGGTGGTTTGCGCGCCGCTGGTGGTCAACACGTCGGCGCTGACCAGGCTGCCGCTGACGGCGGAAGTGCCGGCCAGGCCGAGCGTGGTGGCTTGCGCACCGCTGACGGTCAGGGTGCCCTGGGCGGTCATCGACAGGCTGTTGCCGTCGCTGCTGACGGTGGCGTTCAGGCCGTCGACGCTGGCGCTGTTGATGGCGTCGGCCAGGGACTGCACGGAGGTGAAGGTGCCGGTGATGCTCAGGGGGCTGTTGCTGCCGACCTGAATCGACAGATCGCCGGTGGCCAGCGTGAGCGACTTGGCGGCCACGGCGGCGGCCACACCGGTCGACGTCAGCGTGCCGGGTGTCGTCGGCGGCGTCGCGGCAGCTACGCTCAAAGTGCCGGCATTGATGTCGGAACCGACCACCGAGTAGGCCGTGGTGCTGGTGTTGGAGAAGGCGATGTTGCTGCCGCTGGCCGATGCGGTCAGCCCAGTCAAGCCGGCGGCGGTGATCCCAGCCTGGATTTGCGAGGCCAGGTTGGCGGCGCTGGTCCAGGCCGTGCCGGCGGCCAGCACGGTCGTGCCGTTGACGGTGATGGCGGCGGCGGTGGTGCCGGTGGCGGCGAGGGCAACGCTGCCGGTGGCGGTACCGGTGGTGCCGCCGGTGCCTGCTGCGACCGAGGCACCGCCGAACAGCGTGGTGCCGCTAGTGCCGCCAATCGCGATGGCGCTGGAGGTGGCGTTGGACAGCGAGATCTGGCCGCCGCTGACGGTGGCGGTCAGGCCAGACACGCCGGCGGTATTGATGGCTGCGGCCAGGCCGTTGGCGTCGGCGAAGCTGCCGGTGATCGATTTGCCGCCGATCGACAGCTGGCCGGCGGTCAAGGTGATGCCCGTCGGCTTGATGTAGGCGCTCAGGTCAACCGGGCCGGACTGCGCGATGCCGCCGATTTGCGACGACTGCACGCCGGTGGACAGATTCACCGAGATCGATTGGCCGGCGTTGGCGCCAACCTGGAACGAGGTCACGCCCAGCGAGCCGTCGAGCACGTGCAGGCCGTTGAAGGTGGTTTGCGTGGCCAGGCGGTTGACTTCGGCGATGTCCTGCTGGACTTGCTGGTTCAACGCGGCGCGGTCGGAGCTGGAATTGGTCGCATTGGTGGCTTCGACGGCCAGCGTGCGGATATTCTGCAGGTTGTTGGTGATCTGCTGGAGCGCGCCGCCAGCGGTCTGCACCAGCGAGATGGCGTCGCTGGCGTTGCTTTGCGCTTGCGTGGTGCCGTTGATCTGCGCGGTCATGCGGTCGGCGATGGCCAGGCCCGCGGGATCGTCTGCGGCGCTGTTGATGCGCAGGCCCGAGGACAGGCGCGTGATCGAGGTCTGCAGGCTCGATTGCGAGTTGTTCAAATTATTCTGCGCGATCAGCGAGAATATATTTGTATTGATGACTGATGACATTTAGCCACTCCTTTTCCCGTAAATAGGCATTCGGCGAACCCGCCGTAACTTTGGCCCTGCGGCGCATGCCGCGGAAAAAAGCCGCCGTTGTTTGGGTTATCGGACGCTTGCCGGAAAAATTTAGGGTATGCGCGATGTTTCGCCGCAATGAATGCGACAGGCATGCGCTTCCCTGCCCACTGTTCGGGAGTCCTGACAGGCCTCATGACAGTGTAGTGGCGGGGCGGGAAGCCGATCGGTCGAGCAGAGGCGAGAACCGGGCTTTAATCAGGGATTGCCCGGGGATATGGGGTCGGGGCGGTACCGGCACGCAGTGGCGCCGCCGCCGTGTTTGAGCCGTTCAGGCGAACGCGGCCATGCCGGCCATTTCGGGATCGGCCAGACCGTGCTGCATGACGTAGAAGGTGAGTTCGGCGTTGTTGGACAGGCGCATTTTCTCGAGCAGGCGCGAGCGGTAGACGCTGACCGTCTTGACCGACAGCGACAGGGCATTGGCAATGTCGGTCAGGCGCTTGCCGGACCCGATCATGCACAGCGTCTGGTATTCGCGATCGGACAGGATTTCATGCGCCGGGCGGTCGGCATCGGGCGCCAGATAGTCGGCCAGCGATTCGGCCACTTGCGGGCTGACATATTTGCGTCCGCTGGCGACCTGCCGCACCGCGTGCACCAGTTGCGTCGCGCTGGCGCGCTTGCTGAGATAGCCTGCCGCGCCGGCCTTGAGCGCGCGCAGGGCGAACTGCCCTTCGTCGTACATGCTGAAGAGCATTACCGGCAGGCACGGGTGGTCGCGCCGCAGTTGCTTGAGCACCTCGAGTCCGTTGGTGTCGGGCAGCGAAATGTCGAGCAGCACGACGTCCCAGTGGGACTGACGGACCAGTTCGATGGCCTGGGCACCGGTTTCGGCTTCGCCGACCGCGCTGACGACGCCATCCGCCATCAGCAGCTGCCGCACCCCTTGGCGTACGATCGTGTGGTCATCGGCGATCAATACTCTAAGCATCATGATGATTGTTCTGCGCAGGAAATGTCAGGAGAGCGTGGCAGACCCTGCGCGTCGGGGCAGGGTGACGCGCACGGCCGTGCCATGGGGCTGGGCGTTTTCGATGCGAAAGGTGCCGTTGAGGGAAATGCAGCGTTCTTGCATGCCTTTGAGGCCGAGCGAAGTACTTTTTCGCCGGGCGCCGGCGGGGATGCCGCGGCCGTTGTCGGCGACGGTCAGGGTAACGGATTGGCGCCTGGCGACCAGAGCGACACGCAACTGCGTGGCACGCGCGTGCTTGGCGGCATTGTTGAGCGCTTCCTGAGTGATGCGAAACAGCGCGGCGGCGGTCGCCGGCTCGAGCGCATCGAGTGCCGCCGCATCGTCGCATTCCCATGCGCACGGCAGTGCGGTGCGGCGCTCGAATTGCCGGACCCAGGCGCGCAGCGCCATGCTCAGGCCGTCGCGCAGTTCCGGCGGGTGCAGGTCGTGGGCCAGGGTGCTGACTGCCGTTTGCGTGTCGGCCAGTCCAAGTTCGAGCGACTCGAGCGCGCTCGACAGCGCGCTGTTGCCATCAGGCGCCTGCCGGCGTACCAGTTCGAGCGTCAGACGCAAGGCGGTCAGATGCGCGCCGAGCACGTCGTGGAGTTCGCGTCCGATACGAGTGCGTTCCGCATCGCGCGCGGCATTGATCTGTTGAGGCGCGAAGTGCATGACCTCGCGCCGGCGTGAGGTGCCGGGCCTGATCTGCGTCGTAATGGAATCGACGGAATGCCGCATCAAACTGTCCTGTAAATTCAGTGCACAAGCGGACTTGTCTTACGCGCTTGTTGACTTGCCGAGAATTTAACAAAATTTACATTTCGCAACAATTACAAGCGATGAAATTCTTGATAAATGACAGTTTTTCTTTTTGTTCGTTGATTTAAAAGGAAATTTATAAAAATAAGATGGTTAAAAGAAGTAAAAAGATTTGAAATCCTTAAGTAAGTAAGGGTATCTCCTTAGGGAATCGGGTCGAATTTCGCCAAAAAGCAACGCTCTCCGAATAAATATTTTTTGCGTTGTCGCCGGTTGAGCACAAATTACCGGCCGTCGAGACGGCTCGGACGACGAATCAGCATGACCGACGCGGACACATCGGTGGGGTTTGTAAGAATTTGTAAGGCATGGCGGTACGCCGTTCGGCTCGAGTGAATCGCCCGCCGTGCCCCGGCGTGATGACTAGGTGCCGCGATTCGAGGGTGCGGCCAGCGGCAGACGCACGCAAACAGCCAGGCCAATGCCGCCCGGGCCGGCTGCCAGTTCGATGGCGCCCTGACTGGCCGCGACGATCTCCTTGACGATCGCCAGGCCCAGACCGGTGCCTTCCTGTCCGGGGGCGGCGTGGCGATAGAAGCGCTCGAATACGCGGGCGCGGGCTTCGGCGCCGATGCCGGGGCCATTGTCCAGCACGACCAGTTCGGCAGCCTGACCGCGCCGGTGCGTCGATACGGTGACCTTGCCGCCCGACGGGATGTAACGGATCGCGTTGTCGACCAGGTTCATGACCAGTGCGCTGAATAGACCCGCATTACCGGTGACCCACACCGGGCTTGGGTCGGCCTCGAGTCCCAGATCGATGTCGCGGCGTTGCGCCAGCGCGGCCAGCTCTTCGAGTACGGCCGCGCTGACGGCCACCAGGTCGACGGGCTGGCGCAGCAGCGCGGCCGTGTTGGCCGCTTCGGCCTGCGCGAGCAGCAACAGTTTGTTGGTCAGGTCGATCATGCTGCGGCTGCTGTTGTGCATCGCGTCGAGCACGTCGGCGACGGCGGCGCGGTCGTCGAGCTGGGTGGCGAACTGAATTTGCGTGTCGAGCAGGGTGAGTGGGGTGCGCAGCTGATGCGCGGCGTCGGCGATGAAGCGCTTTTGCGCGGCCACCTGGGTGTGCAGCCGTTGGATACACAGATTGATCGCATCGACCACGGGGCGCAATTCGAGGTGCAGGTCGCCGGCGCGAATCGGCGCGAGCTCCATCGGGTCGCGTCCGGCGACGTCGTCCTTGAGGCGAATGATCGGGCGCAGTTCCATGGTCAGCCCAATCACCGCGAGCAATACGGTGAGCGCCAGCATGGCTACCTGACGATGCAGCGATGGCCGCCATAGCTCGGCGAGCATGCGGTCATGGCCGCGCCGGGTTTGTCCGACCAGAATGGCGACGCGGTGCGGCACGCCCGAGTCGTACATGGTGCGGATCGTTTTTGCCACGCGTATCGGCTGGCCGCCGAGGACAGCGTTGCGGTAGGTTGGCGCGGCGGCCGAGAAAGGCGCGGCGAACGGGAAGTCGGGGATGCCGGCGAGCAGCCGGCCATGCTCGGTGATCACCTGGTAATAGACCTCGTCCCGATCGGGGGAGGCGAACAACTCCAGCGCCGCCGGCGGCACGCTCACGTGCAGCGAGCCGTCGATCCAGCCGAGCTGGCCGGCGATCACCTGGGCCGACGTCGACAGAGCCCGGTCCTGGATCAGGTCGGCGGTGTCGCGCGCACTGAGGTAGGCCAGCCAGGCGCTGACGCCGATGTACAGCGTGAGGGGAATCAGCAGCCACAGCAGCAGCCGCAGGCGCAGGCTCGAGATCATGGCCGGTCTTTCGGGCGTAGCAGATAGCCCAGGCCGCGCAGCGTCATGATGCCGGCCTGGCAGGGTTCGAGTTTCTTGCGCAGGCGATGGACGTAGATTTCGATGGCATCCTCGCTGGGCTCGTCATCCAGGCCAAACACGCCGCTCATCAGCGCACTCTTCGAGATGGTCTTGCCCTGCTTGAGCATCAGGATCTCCAGCACGGCGTGTTCGCGCGCCGGCAGCATGAGGACTTTGCCGGCAATCGCGAACTCACGGGTGTGCGTGTTGTAGCTGAGGTCGGCGCAATTCATCTCGGCCGCCTTGTCCGGTGTTTGCCGGCGCACCAGTGCTTTGATGCGGGCCACCAGCTCGCGGACTTCGAACGGCTTGACGAGGTAGTCGTCGGCGCCCACGCCCAGGCAATCGACCTTCTCGTCGACCGAGCCGCTGGCGGTGAGAATGATCACCGGGACGTTGTCGCGTCGCTCGCGCAACCGGCGCAACACGCTCTTGCCGCTCATTTGCGGCAGCATCAGGTCGAGCAGCACGACGTCGTAGGCCTCGCTTTGCAGCAGGCGGTCGGCGGTGTCGCCGTCGCTGGCCGCGTCGACGGTGAACTTTTCCTCGCGCAGCATTTTGGCGAGCCAGTGCGAGAGCGGCAAGTTATCTTCGATGAGCAGTAATTTCATTGGTTGGGGCCGCTGGCCTACTCTGCCAGGGTTTGTACGTAGCGCCTGCAAAAAATCGAGGTTTAGAAAGCTGGATGAAAGGTGCGCACGCCTAGAATCGCTTCGCAGTATCGCCTTTATCGTGAAGGCGGTCTCATTATCCCGAAAAAATTATAGGAGACAACACCATGCGTGTTATGACCCGTTCTGGCCGGCCCCTGGTTCGCTCCCTGGTGGCATCGAGTATCCTCGGCGCGCTGTTGAGCGCGGGCATGGGTGCAGGGGTGGGCGCGGCACAGGCTGCCGACGCACCCAAGATATCGATCATGGTGGGCGGCATAAACAAGCTGATTTATCTGCCGGCCAAATTGACCCAGCAGCTGGGTTACTTCAAGGACGAGGGGCTGGACGTCGAGTTGCTGTCGCAGCCGGCGGGGGTCGACGCCGAGAACGAATTGCTGGCCGGCGCCGTGCAGGGTGTGGTCGGCTTCTACGATCACTCGATCGACCTGCAAAGCAAGGGCAAGGAGGTCGAGGCTATCGTGGTGTTCGGCCAGGTGCCCGGCGAGGTCGAACTGGTGTCGTCGAGCGCGGCCGCACAGATCAAGAGCATGGCCGACATCAAGGGCAAGACGCTGGGGGTGACCGGCCTGGGCGCGTCGACCAACTTCCTGACGCAGTTTCTCGCGGCCAAGAACGGCGTCAAGTCGAGCGAGTTTTCGGTGCTGCCGGTCGGCGCCGGCAATACCTTCATCGCCGCCATGCAGCAAAAGCGCATCGACGCCGGCATGACTTCCGAGCCGACGGCCTCGCGCCTGCTGTCGACCGGCCAGGCCTCGGTGCTGGTTGACATGCGCTCGCTCGAAGGCACCGAAAAGGCGCTGGGCGGCGCTTATCCGGCGTCGAGCTTCTACGTCAACCGCGCCTGGGCTCAGTCTCACAAGGCGGAAGCGGCCAAGCTGGCACGCGCGTTCGTCAGAACGCTGCAATTCATTCATACGCATACGCCCGAGCAAATCGCCGAGAAGATGCCGAAGGATTACTACGCCAACAACAAGGCGTTGTATTTGCAGGCGCTGACCAACTCGATGCCGATGTACTCCCCCAACGGCAAGATGCCCGTCGGGGGGCCGGAAACGGTGCTCAAGGTGATGTCGTCGTTCAATCCGAACGTCAAAGGCAAGCATATCGATCTGTCGAAGACCTATACCAACGAGTTCGTCGACCAGGCGCTGCACGCCAGCAAGTAAAGCTCTTCCCGCGAGCCCCCGGCACGCCGTGCCGGGGATCGATACCCCCGCCATTCGGCGCGTCTGACGATGCGGGGGCACGCTCGCGCTTCGTATTTGAAGGATTCCTTATGAACCCATCCGTTTCCCGCGACACGCCGGCGATCGAATTCAACCACGTGTCGTGCCGCTTCATTTCGCCCGACGGCAAGGCGACCGTGGCCCTGCGCGATTTCACCATGAGCGTGGCGCGCGGCGAGTTCGTCGCAGTGGTGGGTCCGACCGGTTGCGGCAAGTCGACCACGTTGAGCCTGATCACCGGCCTGCTCAAGCCGACCGTCGGCGAGGTGCGCGTGATGGGCGTGCCGGTCAGCGGCATCGATCCGCGCATCGGCTTTGTGTTTCAGAACGATGCGGTTTTTCCCTGGCGCAACGTGATCGACAACGTGGCAGCCGGACCGATGTTTCGCGGGCAGTCGAAGCAGGCCGCGCATGAGTTGGCGCGCGAGTGGATACGCCGGGTCGGGCTCGACAAGTTCGCGCATCATTACCCGCATCAGCTCTCGGGCGGCATGCGCAAGCGCGTGGCCCTGGCGCAGACTTTCATCAATCGCCCCGAAATCCTGCTGATGGACGAGCCGTTCAGCGCGCTCGACATGCAAACGCGCACGCTGATGCAGGATGAACTGTTGCAGCTGTGGGCGGGCAACGCCGGATCGGTGGTGTTCGTGACGCACGATCTCGAGGAGGCGATCGCCCTGGCCGACCGCGTGTTCGTGCTCTCGGCGCGGCCGGCCACGCTCAAGCGCGTCTACAACATCGATCTGCCGCGCCCGCGCATCACTTCAGAAGTGCGCTACGAACAGCGGTTTATCGATCTCTCTCGCGAAATCTGGGCGGATTTGCGCGAGGAAGTCCAGATCGGCTGATCGATCAACTCCCAGCAATTGGCAAGGTAAACACCATGAGTGAACAAGTGACGATGGACGGCTTCGACGACGTCAGCATGGCGCGCGAAGAGCAGCGGGCTCAGCGCAGGATTCGGCAGCGCTACTGGTTTGTGATTTTCCTGCGCGTGGCGATTCTGGTGGTGGCGCTGGGCGGCTGGGAGGTGGCGGCCGACATGAAATGGATCGATCCGTTCTTCTTTTCGCAGCCGTCGCTGATCGTGGCACAGATCTACGATTGGTTTGTCAATGGCACTTCGCAGGGACCGTTGCTCACGCAGGTGCTGGTGACCCTGGAGGAAACGGCGCTGGGCTTCCTGATCGGCTCGGTCGCGGGCGTGATCTTCGGCATCGTGCTGGGGCGCAACAAGTTGCTGTCTGACGTCTTCAGCCTGTATATCCAGATTGCCAATTCGATCCCGCGCGTGGTGCTGGGCTCGATCTTCGTGATCGCCTTGGGCCTGGGCATGGCCTCGAAGGTGGCGCTGGCCGTCGTGATGGTGTTCTTCGTGGTATTCGGCAATGCGTTCCAGGGGGTGCGTGAAGCCGACCGCTATATGATCGCCAATGCGCAGATTCTGGGGGCGTCGCCGCGACAATTGACCATGTCGGTAGTGATTCCGTCGGCGCTGAGCTGGATCCTGGCAAGCCTGCACGTGAGCTTCGGCTTCGCGCTGGTGGGCGCGGTCGTGGGCGAATTTCTCGGCTCGAAGCAGGGCATCGGCTTGCTGATCTCGACCGCTCAAGGCGCATTCAACGCCAGCGGCGTGTTCGCAGCGATGATCGTGCTGGCCGTGGTGGCGCTGGCCGCCGATTATGTGCTGACGTCGCTGGAGAAGCGCCTGCTCAAATGGCGCCCAGCGGCCTTTTGAACCAAGGCCGAGTCACGCCTGTACCAATAGGTCGTTGAATGAGGCGGTGGCGGTGCGCGTGGCGCGCCGCCACCGCTTTTTCATTCGACCTTGAGCCGGGTGATCTTCGTGCCTTCGATACTGAGGTTGGCCATCAGCCCTTGATTGGTCATCACGATGACGTCAACCGGGGCGGTTGCCGTGTTGAGGTCGACGTTGCCGTTGGCGCCCGCCTTGACGACGGCCACCGAGGCGTCCACGCCGGCGGTCCAGCCCTGGCTGCCGCGGAATTTATCCAACGCCTCCTGCGTCATGAACAGGAAGATGACGGCTTTGGACTGAGCGCCGATTTGCAGTCCGAATGAACCGGAGGCCGTGTTGTAGTAACCGACCGTTCGGCCGCCCACACGCAGTGCGCCTTCGCCGTATTGCGCGCCAACCACGAAGCCGGCAGCCAGTACGGACGGAAATACCAGCACGCCGCGCGCCTTGTCGACCAGTTCCCGCGAGCCGGGTACCGTCGTGTATAGACGATTGAGCGTGGCGGTGGTGTCGGCATCGATTTGCCGGGCCTTATCGGTGCTGGTGACGCTCGACATCGGGGTGGTGGTGCAGCCGGAGAGCACCAGAGTCGTTGCGCAAAGCGCGGCGGCTGATTTGACCAAAAACTCTCTTTTATGCATTTCGTTCTCCGCGACAGTTCAATGATGTAACCTGCGGCGATGGCGAAGCGCTGTTGCATCGACATGCGCGCAGGGATGGCGTGAATGTAGCGCTGCGGGATCTCTGGTCTTGTGCTGCTGCATTTTTGCAAATGCGTAAATTCATTATGCGGGTAAATCCCTGCTTGTCAAGAATCGGAGTGCTGGGCGTGTCTCGAGATTTTTTCAATTTCATGAAATTTGACAAGCCGCTCATATGTTACTAACATAGTCACACATTGGGCCATCACGATGACTACCAGCAGCCGATTCGCCGTTGCCGTACATATATTGACGTTGCTTGCCGGCGGCGACGGACCTATCCCGTCGACGTTGATCGCCGGCAGCGTGGGCACCAATCCGGCATTGATTCGCCGGTTGATCTCGCGTTTGGCCGAGGCCGGTTTGGTGGCATCGGAAATGGGCTCGCAAGGCGGGGCTACGCTGGCCAGGCCTGCGGCGAAGATTACGCTGCTGGAGATCTTTCGGGCAGTCGAGTCGACCGATCTCATCGCACTGCATCGCAGCGCGCCGAACCCGGCGTGCACGGTCGGCAAGGAAATCACCGGTGTATTGCAGCGGGTCGCCGAAAAAGCACAGGCAGCGATGGACGGTGTGCTTGCGGATCTGACGATTGCCGACATGCTGTCGCAGGTCAGGGCGGCTGGTCGTCGGGGCCGCCGGTGAATTTTTTTACCCCAATATGTAACTATATTGGTTTCATATTGCATTGAGGAGGAAATCATTATGAAAATCGCACTGATTGGCGCAACCGGCAACGTCGGACAACGGTTGACGGACGAAGCGCTGCGCCGTGGCCACACCGTGACGGCGATTTCCCGGCATGCGTCTCGATTGCCGGCAAGCCCGTCGTTGCTCACGCGTGACGTCGACTTGCACGATAGTGCCGCGCTGGCCGAGGCGCTCGAGGGAAGTGACATTGCGCTCAGCGCGGTGCGCTTTCAGGATGCGTCGGCGCCGGCTATTACCGGGCCGGTCAAGCGCGCGGGCATCCGGCGGCTGCTCGTCGTGGGTGGCGCCGGCAGCCTCGAGGTCGCGCCTGGATTGCAACTGGTCGATACGCCGGAATTTCCCGACGCCTATAAGAAGGAAGCCTTGGCCGGTCGCGATTTTCTCAACGCGTTACGGCAGGAACCCGAGCTCGACTGGACGTTTGTATCGCCATCGGCGTTGTTTGCGCCCGGCGAGCGCACCGGCAACTTTCGGGTGGGGCAGGACACGCTGCTCACCGATGCGCTGGGAAAGAGCTGGATTTCGATGGAGGATTTCGCGATTGCCTTTCTGGATGAAGTCGAGCGGCCGCGTCACAGCCGTCAGCGGTTTACGGTAGGTTATTGAATTCATACCACCAGACGCGAGGGCGGCCATGCCGCAACGAGAAATTCCCGCCGTTTACATGCGCGGCGGCACGAGTAAGGGTGTCTTTTTCCTGACCGACGATCTGCCGGCCGATCCCGCGCGGCGCGACCGCATGTTGCTGCGCGTGATCGGCAGCCCGGACCCTTATGGGCAGCAGATCGACGGCATGGGGGCGGCGACTTCCAGCACCAGCAAGGTTGTGCTGGTTGGGCCGTCGAGCCGGCCCGATTGCGATGTCGATTACCGCTTCGGACAGGTGGCGATCGACCGGCCGCTGATCGACTGGTCGGGCAATTGCGGCAATCTCACTTCGGCGGTCGGCCCGTTCGCGATCGCGCAAGGACTGGTCGCGGCGCCGCGCGATGGTACGGCCGTGGTGCGTATCTGGCAGGCCAATATCGCCGCGAGAATCATCGCGCATGTGCCGATGCGCGATGGCGAGGTTGTCGAAGAGGGCGATTTCGAACTCGACGGCGTGACGTTTCCCGCGGCGCAGATCCGCATCGAATTTCTCGACCCGAGCCCGGCGCGGGACGCAGAAGGGGCGCCCGGCGGCATGTTCCCGACCGGGCAGGCACTGGACTTGCTGGAGGTGCCCGGCATCGGGCGCGTGGAGTTGACGATGATCAACGCCGGTAACCCGGCCGTATTCATCGACGCAGCGCAGCTGGGGTTGCGGGGCAACGAAATGCAGCGCGAGGTCAATGGCGACGCAGCGCTTCTGGCCAGGTGCGAGGTGATTCGCGCGCACGCGACGGTTCGCATGGGGTTGGCGAGCGACGCCGACGCGGCAACGCGGCTGCGGCCGCACACGCCCAAACTGGCGTTCGTCGCGCCGGCGCTGGCCTACACGGCGTCGAGCGGCAAGGCGATCGAGCCGGCGATGGTCGACTTCAATGCACGCATTCTGTCGATGGGCAAGCTGCATCATGCGATGACCGGCACCGGGGCGGTGGCCATCGCGGTGGCGGCGGCGATACCGGGCACCCTGGTCAATCGGCTGTTGCCGGCCGGAGCGGTGCCCGAGCAGGTACGCTTCGGACACCCGTCCGGCGTGATGGCGGTGGGCGCCCAGGCTGAGCGGCGCGGCGACGCCTGGGTGGTGACCAAGGCGATCATGAGCCGCAGCGCGCGCCGGTTGATGACGGGCAAGGTCCACGTGCCAGCCGATGCCTGCGTCTGAAGGCGGCCGATCGCGGCGCATCTTCAGGATAAAATATGGCGAAAAAAGGTTCGCAATCCGGCATTGAAAGCCTGATTGACGTATGCTGGAATTCCAAGCGTAGCGACCCCTTTTCCAGGATAAACAGAATTGACCTCCGATGCTTCTCGCCTCGCATCCAAATTAGGTCTCTCACCGGGAATCTCGGTCGAGCGGTTCGGCACGCGCGTGCGAGTCAACTGGCAGGCCGCATTGCAATTCGAGGGCAGGGAGTTGTCGGTGCGTGTCTGGGATATTTCGATCGACGGACTGAGCTTCGTCACGGATGCCGCGATTGCGCTGGGCAGCAAGCTGGTCATGACGCTGCTGATCCGCGCCCCCGATGAATCCGGGCAACGGCTTGCGGTGCCGCTGTCGATCCAGGTCTGCAACAACATCCTGACCCGCGAGGGTTTTCGCACCGGCGCCTATATCGAAGCGATCGACCCCGAGCACAAACAACTGCTGACGACCTGGATCGAGCGGCTGCAGCCGCAGGGCGAATAGCGGATCCGGGTTCGAGCGGTGACGAGGGGTGATGGTGCGCGCACCGAGCCCAAAGGGCGATACGGCAAACAGAAAGACGTGAATTGGTTGGCGCGCCCGACTGGAATCGAACCAGTGACCCTCGGCTTCGGAGGCCGATACTCTATCCCCTGAGCTACGGGCGCATTCGTGTGTGGCGGTGTGTCAGACCGATTGGAGCGCGCAAGGCTGGCCTGCGGCCAATTAAGACGTGGAAGGATAGCGGTTTTAGCCCTCGCCGTCCATGCCTTGGCCGTGTTTTGCGACGCTTTTGTGTGAAAAAAACGACCGACGGCGTCCGTTGCAGGAAAATCCGGCTGTTCAGCCGAACTCCCATGCGATATTAAATAGCGGAGGTTTGCCGCTATAATTCCGTGTTAATTTTACTTAATAGCGCGCTAGACGCTAAAAGTCGACGCCCCCGGTTTCCACAAATTTTGAGAGATCCGCATGAGCGAAGCGCATAACGAGCACGAGACGCCGATCAAGACGCCGAAGCAGCTGATTGCCGTGGTTGCCGCTGGTTTTCTTGTCCCAATTGCCATTATTGCCCTGCTGGTGGTGTACGTCGGCAACAGTGCCCGCACCGGCGCCGGCAGCGGCGGGATGTCGGCGGAGGCTGTGACGCAGCGCATCGCGCCGGTAGCTCATGTGGAAGTGCGCGACGCCAACGCGCCGCACGTGTATCAGACCGGCGAGCAACTTTTCAAGGCGGTCTGCTCGGCTTGCCACGCGACCGGCGCGGCCGGAGCGCCCAAGGTGGGCAATAGCGCGGACTGGGCGCCGCGCATTGCGCAGGGCTTCCCGACGCTGCTCAAGACCGCGTTGGCGGGCAAGGGTGCGATGCCGCCGCGCGGCGGCACCAACCCGGCCGATGTCAGCGATTACGAAATCGCGCGCGCCATCGTCTATATGGCGAACCAATCGGGCGGCCACTTCAGCGAGCCGCCGCCGCCCGCGCAGCCCGCCTCGGGCGCTGGTGCGGCACCGGCTTCCGCTGCGGCGGCACCCGCGTCGGCGGCAAGCGCCGAGACGAACGCCGCGGCTGCGGCGATTGCCGCGATTTCCGCCGCCAAGCCGGCAGCCACCGCTTCGGCTGGCCAACCGGCGCCGGGCAGTCCGGCCGATCTGGCCGCCGGCAAGAAGCTATACGGGCAGGTTTGCGTGGCTTGCCATGCCGCCGGCGTGATGGGGGCGCCGAAGTTCGGCAACAAGGCGGACTGGGCCCCGCGCATCAAAACCGGCATGAACACGCTGTACAACGCGGCATTGCACGGCTTCAACGCAATGCCTGCCAAAGGCGGCTCGAATGCGCCTGATGACGAGGTGAAGTCCGCTGTCGATTACATGGTGCACGCGGCCCAGCAGTAAGACCCCTGGCGTGTTCCGATCAAGCCCCGTGCGCGCACGGGGCTTTTTTATATCCGCCCGCCCGACGCGTGGGCGCTTGGGCCTTGGGCGAGCAGGCTCGGCGGCGCGGCTCAGGCCGGGTTTGGCGTTTTGCCGCCTGCCAGCAGGGCCTTCAGGCTCGCCAACCGTTCCTTGGGCGTCATCGGCGCGTCTTCCGGGGCGGGCGGCGGCGCGTCGTCAAGGTTCATTTCGCGCACGAAGCGCGAGACCTCGCACACCATGGTGTCGCGCGCGCGCTTGCGCTTCTTGCACCAGCTCAAATGCAGGCTGCGTTGCGCACGGGTAATACCGACGTACATCAAGCGCCTCTCTTCCTCGATTTTTTCGTCGGTGATCTCGTCGTCTTCGCGCAGGTGCGGCAGGATGCCTTCCTCCACGCCGACCAGGAAGACGTGCGGATATTCGAGCCCCTTGGACGCATGCAGGGTCGACAGGCGCACCGCATCGGGATCGTCCTCGCGACCTTCGAGCATCGACATCAGGGCGACGGTCTGGGTCAATTCGAGCAGATTCTTGCCGGTATCGGCCAAGCCGTCGGCGTTGTCGAAGCCGGTCGCGCCGGCGCCTTCCTCCGCTGGCTTGGTGCCCCGGCGCTTGAGCCAGTCGAGAAACTCCAGGGTGTTCTGCCATTTGGCCTGTGCCTGCCGCTCGTCGAAGGCGTCATACAGATAGGCCTCGTAATGAATACCTTCCATCAGCTCGTTGAGCACTTCGGTGGCCGGGTCGCGCCCGGCGCGGTCGGCAATGCGCGTGATGAAGTCGCAAAAAGCGCGCAGCGGCTCGAGCTGGCGAGCCGCCACGCGCGTCTCGAGCGCGCCCATGTAGACGGCCTCGAATAGCGATACCTTGGCCTGGCCGGCGAAACTGCCGAGCGCTTCGAGCGAGCTGCTGCCGACGCCCCGGCGCGGCGTCGTGACGGCGCGAATGAAGGCCGGGTCGTCGTCCGGATTGGCGATCAGGCGCAGGTAAGCGCACAGATCCTTGATTTCGGCCTTGTCGAAAAAGGATTGACCGCCCGACAGGACATAGGGAATGCGCTCGCGACGCAGGATCTGTTCGAAAATACGGGCCTGGTGATTGCCGCGATACAGGATCGCATAGTCGCGGAATTGCGCGCGCCGCTCGAATTTATGCGCCGAGAGTTTGAACACCACCGATTCGGCTTCGTGCTCCTCGTCGTTCATGCCGGTGACGCCGATCGGATCCCCCATGCCGTGTTCGCTCCACAGCTTCTTCTCGAACAGCTTCGGGTTGTTGGCGATGACGTTGTTCGCTGCCTGCAGGATGCGCACCGTCGAGCGGTAGTTCTGCTCGAGCTTGATGACCTTGAGTTGCGGAAAATCGGTTTGCAGCTGTTTCAGGTTTTCGAGGGTGGCGCCGCGCCAGCCGTAAATCGCCTGGTCGTCGTCGCCGACGGCCGTGAACGCCGCGCGCGGGCCCGCCAGCAGCTTGAGCAGCGTGTATTGGCAGGTATTGGTGTCCTGGTATTCGTCGATCAGCAGGTAGCGCAGGCGATTTTGCCAGCGCTCGCGCACCGCTTCGTCCTTGGCAAACAGCTCGGTCGGGATGCGGATCAAGTCGTCGAAGTCGACCGCCTGGTAGGCGTGCAGCGTAGCCACATAGTTGCGAAACACCATGGCCGCCTGATGGTCGTCGGCGTTTTGCGCGCCGGCGAGCGCCTGTTCGGGCGTTACCAGGCCGTTTTTCCATAGGGAAATGGCGTTTTGCACGCGCCGGATCATGGCCTTGTCGGTGGTGCCCAACTGCTCCTGGATCAGCCCGAAGCAGTCGTCCGCGTCCATGATCGAGAACTGGGGCTTGAGGCCCACGTTTTCAGCCTCGCGGCGCAGGATCTGCACGCCCAGCGAATGGAAAGTGCAGACCGTCAATTGATTGACCGGCACCTTGCGGCCTTCCTTGCCGGGGGCGGTCAGCGTTTTGCCGTCGAGCAGTTTGGCCACGCGCTCGCGCATTTCGGCCGCCGCCTTGTTGGTGAAGGTCACGGCGGCAATGTGGCGGGGTTCGAATCCTTTCGCTTCGATCAGGTAGGCGATTTTTTGTGTAATGACGCGCGTCTTGCCGCTGCCGGCGCCGGCCAGCACCAGACAGGGGCCGTCGAAATAACGCACCGCCTCGTGTTGCGCGGGATTCAGTGGAAATGAGGACATCGGGATTCAACAGGCCGAGAATGACAGGCGGTTGCCGGGCGCGCGCGACGGCGCGGTGTCACATAACCGCCGGGCGGCCAAGTGTATCATGGGCTCCCAGGGCGGCTCGCGGGCCTTCGGGCAGCGGAACTTGTTACGGAAGATCGCGTCCAGTTTGTGTCGCAGGCGCGCCAGTGCTTACCGATGCGTATCGTCGGATGTGCGGTTGCGGGCATTCGACGTCATCAGAGGACGGCCCATGAATTTAAATCAAGTCGAAGAATCCCGGTGGCTGACCGGGGGGCTCATCGCGTTTGCCGCGGTGCTGACCCTGATCGCGCTCGGCGGCGCCTGGTGGGCGGTGACGGATCCCGGCGTGGTGCCGTCTGGCGACTTGCACGTCTTGCCGACCCGGGCCCCCGAGGCTAGCGGCCCGGTGCTCGCGGCGGCGTCCGCCGTTACCGGCAATGCGCCGCCGGGGGCCGCGGCAATCGAGCCGGCTGCCGCGCAAGGCGTGCCCGACACCATCCGTGCAGTGCCGATTCCGCCGGCGCCGCCGGTTGCGGTTGCCGGTAACGCGAGCGCCGGCACTCTGCCCGCGAGCATCGGCGCGACTCAGGCCGCACCATTGATGCTGCCGCTGGCCTCGGGCGTCGACGCCAGTGCGCAGGCGGCAACGCCTATGCCGGCGGCGCCGGCACAGGCGCCAGCACCCGATCTCATGCAGGCGCTGCAGCCGGTCGATGCCGCGCCCGCCACCACCCGGGCGCCGGACGCCACGCGGACGGCGGCGGCGCCGAAACCGGCGGCTGCGAGTGCGCCGAGCCTGGCGGGGCAGGTGGCCGCGTGCGATAAGTACGCGTGGTACCAGGTCCTGCAGCGCCAGCAGTGTTTGTGGTCGGTCTGCAATGGACGGTGGGGCCGGGACGGCTGCCCGGCTTACCAGCATCACTCGAGCGGCGAACATTAGGCGCCCGACGCGCGCTCGCGGGCCGCAGAGGCAATGCCGTCAACGGCATTTGACAAGCGGTAAGGTTGCCCTTACAGTGCCGATTCGTGATCGGGAGAGCGCGCCGGGAAGCACATGCCGACGCCGCCGAAGGGGTAACACCCGCAAACTCTCAGGCAAAAGGACCGATCGTGACGAAAGCGAAGCTTTCGATCTCTGGAGAGCGGCGGCGGCGATCAGCCGGCTGCCCACCGAAGGGGCGCGCGAGGCTCGGTAGCCACCCGTTGGCAACCCGCCGCGCAATCTCTCAGGTACCGAGGACAGAGGGGTCATCCAAGTATCCGGCCATCCGTGGCCTGGCGCTTGGATGACCCTTTTTCCTTTTCAGGACCCGAGACATCTCATGACCGAACTCAAACGTACTCCGCTGAACGCCGTGCATCGCGCACTGGGTGCCCGCATGGTCGATTTCGGCGGGTGGGACATGCCCGTCAACTACGGCTCGCAGATCGACGAACATCACGCCGTTCGTACCGGGGCAGGAATGTTCGACGTATCGCATATGTGCGTCGTCGATCTGTACGGGCCGAGCGTGCGGGAGTTTCTGCGCTACGCGCTGGCCAACAATGTCGACAAGCTGCAAACGCCGGGCAAGGCGCTCTATTCGTGCATGCTCAATCCCAACGGCGGCGTGATCGACGATCTGATCACCTATTTTTTCAGCGAAGATCATTTCCGGCTCGTCGTCAATGCCGGCACCGCGGATAAAGACCTCGCCTGGCTCGGCCAGCTCAATGCTCACGGCGACTACAACCTGACCATCACGCCGCGCCGCGAACTGGCGATCGTCGCGGTGCAAGGCCCTCAGGCGCGCGCCAAGGCGTGGCAGGCGGTACCGCAGATCCAGGCGGCCAGCGAAGTACTCAAGCCGTTCAACGCGACGGTGGTGGCCGACACGCCGTTCGGCGAGCTGATGGTGGCGCGCACCGGCTATACCGGCGAGGACGGTTTCGAACTGATTTGCCCGGCCACGCACGTGGCGGCGCTGTGGCAGGCGCTGGCCGCCGCCGGCGTGCGTCCGGCCGGACTCGGCGCACGCGACACGCTGCGCCTGGAAGCGGGCATGAACCTGTACGGACAGGATATGGACGACGATGTCTCGCCGCTCGACGCGGGCCTGGCGTGGACCGTCGAGCTGCAGAGCGAGCGGGCTTTCGTCGGCAAGGATGCTCTGGAGACGCAGGGACAGCGGGCGCGTCTGGCTGGCTTGATCCTGCTCGACAAGGGCGGGGTGCTGCGCG
The DNA here is from genome assembly GCF_001931675.1 of Pandoraea thiooxydans. Lineage (NCBI taxonomy): Bacteria > Pseudomonadati > Pseudomonadota > Betaproteobacteria > Burkholderiales > Burkholderiaceae > Pandoraea > Pandoraea thiooxydans. Next base: position 4,232,044 of record NZ_CP014839.1, read on the forward strand.
CGCACCAGAAAGTGCTGACGCCGCATGGCGCCGGCGAAATCACCAGCGGCACCTTCAGTCCGACGTTGCAGCAGTCGATCGCGTTTGCCCGCCTGCCGCGTGAGGTTGCCGACGGCGACACCGTACAAGTGCAGATTCGCGACAAGCAACTGGCCGCTCGTGTGGTCAAATTACCGTTCGTGCGCCACGGCAAGGCGGTCAACGCCTGAACTGGACCGAGCCGACACTTCTCCCCCTTTTCTTTTTCCGGAGCCTGACATGAGCATTCCCGCCGATCTGAAATACACCGAATCCCACGAATGGGTGCGCCGCGAAGCCGACGGCACGCTGACCATCGGCATTACCGATCACGCCCAGGAAGCACTGGGTGACATCGTGTTCCTCGAATTGCCCGACGCCGGCCGGCAAGTGGCCGTCGGCGAAGCGGTTGCGGTAATCGAGTCGGTCAAGGCCGCGTCCGACATTTATGCGCCGGTGGCCGGCGAGATCGTTGCCAACAATGGCGAGCTGGCCGGCACGCCCGACCAGATCAACAGCGACGCCTACGGCGCCTGGCTGTTCAAGATCAAGCCCGCCGACGCCGCGGCCGTCGAGAAGCTGCTGTCGGCCGAGGCCTACGCCAAGAGCATCGGCGCTTAAAGCCGGCACGCTGTAACGCCAGGGCCCGCCCGCCGCGGCGGGTCCGCCAAGACCCCAAGAGATTGTTGACCATGAACGCTTTGACTGACCTGCCTTTGACCCGCCGCACGCTCGCCGAGCTCGAGCAGCGCGACAATTTCGCCGCACGCCATATCGGCGCCGACTCCGGCGAGCAACGCGCCATGCTGGCCGAACTCGGTTATGCCTCGCGCGACGCCCTGATCGACGCGGTCGTTCCCGCCTCGATCCGCCGCGCCGAGGCGCAGTCGCTGGCCGCCGCATTGAGCGCGGCCGGACTGCCGGCGCAGCCGCAAACCGAGCAGGAGGCACTGGCGCGGCTGCGCGCGCTGGCCGACAAGAACAAGGTCTGCAAGTCTTTCATCGGCCAGGGTTACTACGGCACCTTCACGCCCGGCGTGATTCTGCGCAACGTGCTGGAAAATCCGGCCTGGTATACGGCCTACACGCCGTACCAGCCCGAAATTTCGCAGGGCCGGCTGGAAGCGTTGCTGAATTTCCAGCAGATGGTGATCGACCTGAGCGGGCTGGCGATCGCCAATGCCTCGATGCTCGACGAAGCGACCGCCGCGGCCGAGGCGATGACGCTGCTCAAACGCACCGGAAAATCCAAGTCGAACATCTTTTTCGTCGCTGATGACGTATTGCCGCAGACCATCGAGGTGGTGCGCACCCGTGCCCGGCCGCTCGACATCGAGGTGATGGTCGGACCCGCCGAGGCAGCTGTCGACGCCCAGGCGTTCGGTGTATTGCTGCAATATCCCGGGGTCAACGGCGACGTGCGCGATTACCGCGCGCTGGCCGACGCGGTGCATGCGCAAGGCGGCGGAGTGATCGCCGCGGCCGACCTGCTGGCGCTGACGCTGCTGGTGCCGCCGGGCGAATGGGGCGCGGACGTGGCGGTCGGCAACAGCCAGCGCTTTGGCGTGCCGATGGGCTTCGGCGGCCCGCATGCCGCATACATGGCAGTGCGCGACGAACTCAAGCGCTCGATGCCGGGCCGTCTGGTCGGCGTCACGGTCGACAGTCAGGGCAAGCCGGCGCTGCGCCTGGCGCTGCAAACCCGCGAGCAGCACATCCGCCGCGAAAAGGCGACCTCGAACATCTGCACGGCGCAGGCGCTGCTGGCCATCATGTCCAGCATGTATGCCGCATATCACGGGCCGCAGGGGCTGCGCACCATCGCCGAGCGCGTGCACCGCCTGACGGCTGTACTGGCCGCCGGTCTGGCGCAAATGGGACTGGCGCCGGTCAACACGACCTTCTTCGATACGCTGACCGTGCCGGTGGGCGGCAATGCGGCGGCCGCACACGCGGCAGCCGCGGCGCGGGCGATCAATCTGCGGGCGATCGACGCCGCGCATGTCGGCATTTCGCTGGACGAAACCAGCACGCGCGACGATGTCGTCGCGCTGTGGTCGGTGCTCGCCGGCGCGGCCGGCGTGAGCGCGGCGCAGCCGGATTTCGACGCGCTCGAGACGAACGCGGGCAATGCCTATCCGGCAGACCTGGCGCGGCACAGTGCGTACCTGACGCACCCGGTATTCAACCGCTATCACTCCGAGCACGAAATGCTGCGCTATCTGCGCAGCCTGGCCGATAAGGATCTCGCGCTCGACCGCACGATGATTCCGCTCGGCTCGTGCACGATGAAGCTCAACGCGACCAGCGAGATGCTGCCGGTGACGTGGCCGGAATTCGCCCATATCCATCCGTTCGCGCCGGCCGATCAGACGGTCGGTTATCGCGAAATGATCGCGCAGCTCGAACAGATGCTGGTGGCGGCGACCGGTTACGCGGCTGTCTCGCTGCAGCCCAATGCCGGCTCGCAGGGCGAGTACGCGGGCTTGCTGATCATCCAGGCCTACCACGCGTCGCGCGGTGAATCTGCGCGCAACGTCTGCCTGATTCCCGCGTCCGCTCACGGCACCAATCCGGCCTCGGCGCAAATGGCGGGCATGCAGGTCGTGGTGGTGGCCTGCGACACGCAGGGCAACGTCGATCTGGCCGACCTCAAAGCCAAGGCGGAGCAGCATCGTGATCGCCTGGCCGCGATCATGATCACCTATCCGTCGACGCACGGCGTGTTCGAGCAGGGCGTGCGCGAGATCTGCGATATCGTGCACGCCAACGGCGGGCAGGTCTACGTCGACGGTGCCAACATGAATGCCATGGTGGGGCTGTGCGCGCCCGGCCAATTCGGCGGCGACGTCTCCCACCTGAATCTGCACAAGACCTTCTGCATTCCGCATGGCGGCGGCGGCCCCGGCGTGGGCCCGGTGGCGGTCGGCGCGCACCTCGCGCCGTTCCTGCCGAATCAGGCCTCGACCGGCTACGTGCGCGGCGAGCAAGGCATCGGTGCGGTGTCCGGCGCGCCGTACGGCTCGGCGTCGATTCTGCCGATTTCGTGGATGTACATCGCGATGATGGGTGCGCAGGGGCTGAGCGCGGCCACCGAAAATGCGATTCTCAATGCCAACTATCTGGCAAACAAGCTCGCGCCTCACTACCCGGTGCTGTACAGCGGGCCGGGCGGACTGGTTGCGCACGAATGCATTCTCGATCTGCGTCCGCTCAAGGAAGCCAGCGGCATCTCGGTCGACGACGTCGCCAAGCGGCTGATGGATTTCGGCTTCCACGCGCCGACCATGAGCTTCCCGGTGCCAGGCACCTTGATGATCGAGCCGACCGAGTCGGAATCGAAGGCCGAGCTCGACCGCTTCATCGAAGCGATGGTGGCCATTCGCGAGGAGATTCGCGCCGTCGAGGAAGGCCGCGCCGACCGCGAGGACAATCCGCTCAAGCATGCGCCGCACACCGCGGCGGTGGTGACCGGCGACGAATGGACGCATGCCTATGCGCGCAGCCAGGCCGCTTATCCGGTCGCCAGCCTGCGCGAACGCAAGTACTGGCCGCCGGTGGGCCGTGCCGACAACGTGTACGGCGATCGCAACCTGTTCTGCGCCTGCGTGCCGATCAGCGAGTACCAGTAGCGGCGGGAGGCAGCGCGCCGCATGGCGCGCTGCACAACGGCATGTGTGCGGCATGACGAAAAAAGATGGAACGGCCGCCACACCGACGACATCGAACCGATAGTTGCAGCCGCATGTGAGCGCTCACATGCCGTTCGTGCCACCAAGGAGGCTGATGCATGGCGGTTTCTGTTTTCGATCTCTTCAAAATCGGCATCGGGCCGTCCAGCTCCCATACCGTCGGACCCATGCGCGCGGCGCTGATGTTCGCGCAAGGGCTCGAGCGTGACGGCCTGCTGGCGCAGACCGCGAGCGTGCGCGCCGAGCTGTATGGCTCGCTGGGCGCCACCGGCAAGGGGCACGGCACCGACAAGGGCGTGATCCTGGGGCTGATGGGCGAAGCGCCTGACACGGTCGAGCCGGCCGGCATCGCCGGCAAGCTCGCGCAAATGCGCGCCGAGCGTTCGCTGGCCCTGCTCGGCAAGCATCCGGTGCCATTCATCGAAAAGGAGCACATCGTCTTCTATCGCCGCGAAGCGATGGCCGAGCATCCCAACGGCATGAAGTTTCACGCGCTCGATGCCGCCGGCGCCACCTTGCGCGAGGGTCGTTATCTGTCGGTCGGCGGCGGCTTTGTGGTCACCGCGGGCGCCGCCAACACGCAGGTGCTCAGCGCGCACGACCAATTACCGCACCCGTTTCGCACCGGCAAGGAAATGCTGGCGATGTGCGAGCAGACCGGCAAGAGCATCGCTGGCCTGATGTGGGAAAACGAACGCGTGTGGCGCTCGGATGAAGACATTCGAGCCGGCCTGCTGCGCATCTGGGCGGTGATGCAGTCGTGTGTGGCCCGCGGCTGCGGCATCGGCAACACCGATGCCGACGGCGAACTGCCCGGGCCGCTGCATGTGCGGCGCCGCGCCCCGGAGCTGCATCGCCATCTGACGCAGCGCGCCGAACGCACCTTGTCCGATCCGTTGTCGGTGATGGACTGGGTCAATCTCTATGCGATCGCGGTCAACGAAGAAAACGCCGCCGGCGGCCGCGTCGTGACCGCCCCGACCAACGGCGCGGCCGGCATCATCCCGGCGGTCATGCACTACTACGACCGGTTTGTGCCGGGCTCCAGCGAGCAAGGGATTCTCGATTTTCTGTTGACTGCCGGCGCAATCGGCATCCTGTACAAGCTCAATGCATCGATATCGGGCGCCGAAGTGGGTTGTCAGGGCGAGGTCGGCGTCGCGTGCTCGATGGCGGCGGGGGCGTTGACCGCAGTACTCGGGGGCAGCGCGAGCCAAGTGGAAAATGCGGCCGAAATCGGCATGGAACACAATCTTGGACTCACCTGCGACCCGGTTGGCGGCCTGGTGCAGATTCCCTGTATCGAGCGCAACGCGATGGCCTCGATCAAGGCCGTCAACGCGGCCCGCATGGCATTGCGCGGCGACGGCCAGCACTACGTTTCGCTCGATTCGGTCATCAAGACCATGCGCGAGACCGGGGCGGACATGAAAACCAAATACAAGGAAACCGCACGCGGCGGGCTGGCGGTCAACATCGTCGAATGCTGATCCCGGCGCGCATGGTCATGGGGGCCGGAACTCGCATGCTGGCGCGCCTCGCGCTGGCCGGTGCCTTGCTCGGGGCGGCGGTGGCGTCGGCCGCACCGGTGGCCGTGACGGTGACGAACCATACCCGGCCCACCCGTTGCGCGGAGGAAGACAATGTGACGTTTACGCTGAGCGCGCCGGGCATCGAACAGTTTCGTGTCGAAGCCTTGCAGCCGGCCTATATCGGCGCGATACGCGATAACCATTTCGCGCCGGACTTCTCCGGATGCGACTTCAGCGGGCGTGGCAATGCGGCCGACCCGCACTACACCTTCACACCCCGCCACAAAGTGCTTTACCAAGGGCGCCGCACGCGCATCGTCGGCATCACCTTGCCGTCGTTCTGGCGGCCGGCGCGGGTGCCCGTGCGGGTTGCCGGACGCGCCGACACCGGCTTTCATCTGATCCAGATTTTTCGAAAGACGCACGGCCACTTCGTCGAGTCGATGGTTCTTTATCCCGCGGACGGCTATTGGCGTATCAAGCCCCTGCCCGCGCCCGGGTTGCGCGACAGCGGGTATGGCTCGTCATTCCTGGTCGGCCCGATCGAAAACGAGGGGCGGCCGGTGGTCGATATCGCATCGATCGACATTACCCCGGCGCCCCTGTCGGTGGTGCTGAATTTCGTTCAGGGCGGCCGTGCGGTGGCCACGCTCGAGAAAATCGATACGACACGCACGGCACTGCGTTTCACGCTGTTGCCCGGCAGCAGTGGCCGGCGGCCCTTCGCAATGCTGCGCTCGATGTATGTGGCGCCGCACAATGCCGACGTCAGCGAGGTGCGCTGGCGCGACGGGACCAACAGCGCCGGCCGGGCCGAGCCGCTGCCGGCGGTGACGACGCTGTATGCGACCGATGTGCGCTTTGGCCGGTCGGTGCCATCGCGGCACAACACCAGCGCGCCGGACATGCGATTCAGCGACTTCCAGAAGGACCGCTGAATCGGCGTTGGCGTCGGTGGGTGACCCAGTTTGTGCGAATTACGCACAAACTGCCGCATAAAAAGCGTTTGCACCGCAGACTCGCGCGGCGCTACGCTACTCGTCATTGACATGACACTGACGGCGCGTTCGCGTCGCCGCATGAGGAATCCCCATGAACCCGGCCGCATTGCTGCAATCTCTTGGCGTCGACATCGCCGCTCTCGAAGGATCCGACCTGCCGGTGCGCTCGCCGCGCGACGGCGCCCGGCTCGCCGTGCTGCGCGCCGACGATGCGCAGAGCGTCGAGCGCAAGATCGCGCTGGCCCACGCGGCGTTTGAACGCTGGTGCGTCGTGCCTGCGCCGGTGCGCGGCGAACTGGTGCGCCTGCTCGGCCAGGTGCTGCGTGAGCGCAAAACCGAACTGGGCCAGCTGGTGACGCTGGAGGCCGGGAAAATTCTCTCGGAAGGGTTGGGCGAAGTGCAGGAGATGATCGATATCTGCGACTTCGCGGTCGGCCTCTCGCGCCAATTGCACGGTCTGACCATCGCCTCCGAGCGGCCCGGTCACCGGATGATGGAGACGTGGCATCCGCTGGGCGTGTGCGGCGTGATTTCAGCGTTCAATTTTCCGGTCGCCGTGTGGTCATGGAACAGTGCGCTGGCGTTTGTATGCGGCGATGCCGTGGTGTGGAAGCCCTCCGAAAAAACGCCGCTGACCGCGCTGGCATGCGAAGCATTGCTGCGTCAGGCGATCGCTCGCTTCGAAGCGGCGCGCCCCGGCGTCGTGCCCACGGGGCTGCTTCAGGTCGTGCTGGGCGGGGCCGAGGCGGGCGATGTCCTGGCCGCCTCGACACGCGTGCCGGTGGTCAGCGCCACCGGCAGCACCCGCATGGGCCGCGCGGTCGCGCAACGGGTCGCGCAGCGCCTGGGGCGCAGCATTCTCGAGCTGGGCGGCAACAATGCGATGATCGTCACGCCGAGCGCCGAGCTCGATCTGGCATTGCGCGCCATCACCTTTGCCGCGGTCGGCACCGCCGGACAACGCTGCACCAGCCTGCGGCGTCTGATCGTGCACCGTTCGCTGACCGACACGCTGTGCGAGCGGCTGAAGAAGATCTATGGCTCGGTCAAGATCGGCGATCCGCTGGCAAGCGATACGCTGGTCGGTCCGCTCATCGACCGAGCTGCGTTCGAACAGATGCAACAGGCACTCGCGCAGGCGCGCGAACAGGGCGGCGAGGTCTTTGGCGGCGAGCGCGTGGCCAGTGACCTCGGAGATGATGCGTACTACGTAAGACCGGCCCTGGTGCGCATGCCGGCCCAGACCGACGTCATGCGGCATGAGACATTCGCCCCGATCCTCTACGTGCTGTCGTACGACGACTACGCGCAAGCGCTGCAGCTGCACAACGACGTTCCGCAAGGACTCTCGTCGGCGGTTTTCACCAACGACATGCGCGAGGCCGAGCGTTTCATGTCGCCGCAGGGCAGCGACTGCGGGATCGCCAACGTCAATATCGGTACCAGCGGCGCGGAAATCGGCGGAGCCTTCGGCGGCGAGAAAGAGACCGGCGGCGGGCGCGAATCCGGCTCGGACGCCTGGAAGGGTTACATGCGCCGCGCCACCAATACGATCAATTTCAGCACCGAGCTGCCGCTGGCGCAGGGCGTGCGGTTCGACATTTGAGGGCCGGGCGCCGCGGTTTTTCTGTCCTGAAAGGAATCTATGTCTTCGACCCCATCGACTGAACTCACCACGGGGGCGCGCCTGCTGGTCGAGGCGCTGGTGACGCAAGGCGTCGAGCGCGTTTTCTGCGTGCCCGGCGAGAGCTACCTGGCGGTGCTCGACGCACTGTACGACGTGCGCGAGCGCATCGAACTCGTGGTGTGCCGCCACGAGGCCGCGGCGGCCAATATGGCTGAAGCCACGGGCAAACTCACCGGCCGGCCGGGCATCGTGATGGTCACCCGTGGCCCGGGCGCCACGCACGCGTCGATCGGGGTGCACACGGCGTATCAGGACTCCACGCCGATGATTCTGCTGATCGGTCAGGTCGCACGCGATTGTCTGGACCGCGAAGCATTTCAGGAAATCGACTACCGGCGCATGTTCGGCCAGATGGCCAAATGGGTCGCGCAGATCGACGATGCGCGCCGGGTGCCCGAGTATCTGTCGCACGCGTTTCACGTCGCCGTGTCGGGTCGGCCTGGGCCTGTCGTGCTGGCGCTGCCCGAGGATATGCTCAGCGAGCCGTGCCCGGCAATGCCGGCCGCCCCTGAGTATCAGCGCGTGGCCGCGGCGCCCGCGCCGGCGCAGATGGTGCGCCTGCGCGCCATGCTGGAGGGTGCCCAGCGTCCGCTGGCGATCCTCGGCGGCAGCGGCTGGAACGCTCAGGCGTGCGCCGACGTGCGGCAATTCGCCGAGCGCTGGGATCTGCCGGTCACTTGTGCTTTCCGCTTCCAGGATCTGTTCGACAACACGCACCCGCAGTATGCGGGCGACGTCGGTCTCGGCATCAACCCGGCGCTGGCCAGGCGCGTCAAGGACGCCGATCTGATTCTCGCGATCGGCCCGCGTCTGGGCGAGGCAACCACCGGCAATTATTCGCTTTTCGAGATTCCACGCCCACGCCAGGCCCTGGTCCATATCCACAGCGGGGCCGAGGAATTGGGGCGCGTGTATGCCGCCGATTTGCCGATTAACGCCGGCATGCCGGAAATGGCCGCGGCGCTGGCCGGGCTCGATGGCCCGGCAGCGGTGCCGTGCTGGCGGGCCGCGACGGCCGAAGCCCACGCCGAATATATCGGCTGGAACACGCCGCAGCCGATCCCCGGGCCGCTGCAGTTGGGCGACATCATGAAGCAATTGCAGGCCCGCCTGCCCGCCGATGCCGTGGTTACCAACGGTGCGGGCAATTACGCGATCTGGCTGCACCGCTTCTTTCAGTATCGTCATTTCAAATCGCAACTGGCGCCGACTTCCGGGGCGATGGGTTACGGCGTGCCCGCCGCGCTGGCCGCCAAGGCGGCGCAGCGCGATCGCACGGTGGTGGCGCTGGCCGGTGACGGGTGCTTTCTGATGAGCGGCAACGAGTTGGCCACAGCGATGCAGTATGGCCTGGCGATCATCGTGCTGGTCATCAACAACGGCCAGTACGGCACGATTCGCATGCATCAGGAGCGGCACTACCCGGCGCGCGTGCACGGCACGGCGCTCACCAATCCGGATTTTGCCGCCTATGCGCGCTCGTTCGGCGCGTTCGGGGAAATAGTCGAGGACACCGCGCAATTCCTGCCGGCTTTTGAACGGGCGACGGCTTCTGGCCTGCCGGCAGTGCTCGAGCTGAGACTGCCGGCGGAGGCGATTACGCCGGCGACGACGTTGAGCGCCTTGCGCGCCCAGGCGCAGCAGCGGCCGGCGTGACGGACCCCGCGCGGCGCGTACGCCGCTTGGCCGGCGCAGGTGTTTGCGCTGGCCAGCCGTCGGCTTGCGCCCGATAGGCGAGCGTCTCGCGTTGCAGCCAGTCGCGAAACGCAAGCAACAGCGGCGCATCGGCACGATTCTCGGGAAATACCAAGTAATACGCCTTGGTGCCGCGCAGGCCCGGTTCGACTGGCACGAGCAGCCGGCCCTGATCCAACGCATCCTGCACCAGAAAGCGCGGCACGAGCGCCACGCCCATGCCGCAGATGGCGGCCTGCACCAGCATGCTGAACAGCTCGAACTGGTGGCCGGTGCGCATGTTGCGGGTTTCAGCCTCAAGCGCGCCGGTATGCACGCGAAACCAGTCGCGCCACGCATCCAGGCGCGTCGACTGGTGCAGCAGTGCCAGTTCGGCCAGCCTGGCCGGGTGCCGCGCAAAATAACCCGCAGGCCGGCCTGCGAGCAGCGCCGGGCTGCAGACCGGCACGACTTCCTCGCCGAACAGATATTCGACTCGCGCACCCGGCCAGACCGGATCGCCGAAATGGATGGCCGCATCGAACCCCGTATCTTCGAACAGGAACGGCCGGGTGCGCGTGGCCAGGTTGATCACAACGTCGGGATGGGCCCCGGTGAAGCTCGCCAGGCGCGGAATCAGCCATTGCGTGGCGAACGTCGGCAGCACGGCCAACTCGATCTTGCCGCCTTTGCCCTGACGGGCGATCAGATCGAGCGTGTCGGCCTCGAGATTGCCCAGGTAGGCGCGCACCTGCTGCCAGTACGCATGGCCGGCCTCGGTCAGCGTCACCCGCCGCTTGGCGCGATGAAACAGCTTCAGGCCGACCATCGCCTCGAGCGCGCCGATTTGCCGACCGATCGCGCTTTGCGTGTGGCACAGCTCTTCGGCCGCGCGCGAAAAACTCTGATGACGTGCGGCTGCCTCGAAGGCAATCAGCGACAGGGTACTCGGGATCATGCGGCGCATTGGGGCTCCGGTGGCAACGGGCGGGTCGGATGGCGCAGGGCCGATCGTATGTTACCGCCTTCGGCTTCGGTGTGGACGATCGCCGGCATCGTGGGCCAGGTGGCACTGGGTTGGCATCGGTCATCGTGTGCGGCAGGGGCAACGCGCCCGCGATGCTCCGGGATCGCGAGGGCGCAGCAGCGACGATATAAAGCGTCGTTCTGCGAACTATCGTAGTGTGAATCGATTGCCGGCTGGGATAGAATGGCCGGCGTCGCTCTCTTGCCTGTGGCGCATGGGCCGCGGCAGGTAGCCGGCCGTGGCCTGAAGCGTTTTGCCTTGTCGGATCGCATGCCGGTGCGCCCATTGGCGCGCTCTTCGTCATTTTCCGTATCGCCCCCTTGTAGCCCCGAGGGGCCCCGTGACCCAGCGGAGCCCGTCTCTTTGTTTGCCCTCCAGCTGTTCGATGCAGCTGGTGCGGACTGTCGCTAAAAAGGAGTGCTTAATGAAATTTTTCATGCAACCGACTGTCGACGCTGTCGATCGCGCGCCGCAGGAGCGCAGGCCGGGCTTGCCATGGCCGACGCTCATCGACGGACTCGCCGTGTGTGTCGCGGGCTTGCAAATTCTTTTTCTGTCGCCTGCGGGGCGTCGTCCGCGCGTGCGTTAAGAGGAGCGACGAAGATGATGAAGGAAGACAGATTTTCGCGTGCCGCGGATCAGCGTCGACGCATTTTTGCCATCGTCGGCGCATCGTCGGGCAACCTGGTCGAGTGGTTCGATTTTTACATCTACGCTTTTTGTGCGATTTATTTTGCCCACGCCTTTTTCCCGACCGGCAATCCCACCACGCAGTTGATGAATACCGCCGGCGTGTTCGCGGCCGGGTTCCTGGTACGGCCGATCGGCGGGTGGTTTTTCGGTCGCCTGGCGGACAGGCACGGCCGCCGCACGGCCATGCTGGTCTCGGTGATCATGATGTGTACCGGGTCGCTGGTCATTGCCTGCTTGCCGACCTACGCGACCATCGGCGCGGCCGCACCGGCGCTGCTGCTGGTGGCGCGACTGTTCCAGGGGCTCTCGGTCGGCGGCGAATACGGCACCAGCGCCACCTATATGAGTGAAGTGGCGCTCAAGGGGCGGCGCGGCTTTTTCGCCTCTTTCCAATACGTCACGCTGATCGGTGGTCAACTGCTGGCGCTGCTGGTGCTGGTGATTCTGCAATTCCTGCTCTCCACCGAGGAACTGCGGGCATGGGGCTGGCGGATCCCATTCGTGATTGGCGCTGCGATGGCGATCGTCGCGCTGTATCTGCGCCGCTCGCTCGATGAAACCACATCGGCCCAGACGCGTGCGCGCGAGGATGCCGGCACCCTCAGCGGGTTGCTCAAGCACAAGCGGGCGGTATTGACCGTCATTGGCTTCACTGCTGGCGGGTCGCTGGCCTTCTATACCTTCACCACTTACATGCAGAAATACCTGGTCAACACGGCTGGCATGAGCGTGCCGGCAGCCAGCGCGGTGATGACGGGGGCATTGCTGGTGTATATGTTGTTGCAGCCGCTATTCGGGGCTTTGTCCGATCGTATCGGGCGCCGCACTTCGATGATTTGGTTCGGCGCGCTCGGCACGCTGTGCACCGTGCCGATCCTGCATGCCCTCAAGGAAGTCACCAATCCTTATCTGGCCTTCGTGCTGGTGATGGCCGCGCTCACGATCGTCAGCTTTTACACTTCCATCAGCGGCCTGATCAAGTCGGAAATGTTTCCTCCCGAAGTGCGCGCGCTGGGCGTGGGCCTGTCGTACGCGATTGCCAACGCGATTTTTGGCGGCACGGCCGAGTATGTAGCGCTGGGCCTGAAGGCGCGGGGCTCTGAGGAAATGTTCTTCTGGTACGTGACCGGCTTGTGCGCGATATCCCTGATCGTGTCCGCGCGCATGGCCGATCCGTCCCGCACCGGGTATTTGAAAGACGCCGACTGAGTCTGCGGCATTGCGCCAGTCGCGCGAAAAAGGAGGCCGGCACACACTGCCGGCCTCGGTCCTGGCGCGGTAACCCCGGCGAGTTCGCGCGGGGTGTCTATCGTTCGACTGCCGTATTCAGCATTTGCCATCGGCCGCCGACCGCCTTGTAGACCGTGATGGTGCCGTATTTCAGGTTGCCGTGCGCATCGTAGGCGATGGTGCGCGCTGTCACGCCGGGCATTCGGGTGGCGGCCAACGCCGGCAGGAACCTGGCGGGCGCGGTGGAGTTGGCGCGTTTCATCGCGTTGATCATCGCCATGGTGCCGTCGTAGGCGTACGGCGCATATATGCCCGGCGCGGCGCCGAAGCGCTTGCGATAGCGGCGCTCGAAGTCCGCGCCACCCGGCATGCGGTCCAGCGGCATGCCGGCCGTCGAGGCGATGGTGCCGTTGGCGGCTTTGCCGGCGATCTGCAGAAAGGAGTCGGACTTGAGCGCCTCGCCGGCGATCAGCGGTGCGCCAATGCCGAGTTCGCGCATCTGTTTGACCAGGAGCGCGGCCGGTGCCTCGGCACCGCCATAGAATATGGCATTCACCCGCTCGCGCTTGATGTGCCCGAGCATCGCGCGAAAGTCACTGGCCTTGCGATTGAGCGCGTCGCGCCGCACGATGCGTGCGCCGGCTCCCTTGGCCGCTTTCTCGAATTCGTCGGCCAGCGCGCGGCCATAGGCGGTTTGGTCATCGACAATCGCGATGCGCTTGATGCCAAGGTGCTTGACGACGAATCTTCCGAGCACCGATCCTTGCTGCGTGTCGGTGGTCTGCATGCGGAAGGTCGAGCTGAAACCCTGCTCCGTATAGGCCGGGGCGGTGGTCATGGCAATTTCCGGAATGCCCGCGGCGGCGTAAATGCGCGATGCGAGAATCGTCGTTTCGGCGTTAAGGTGTCCCAGCATGCCTTGAATGTCGTCGTCGACCAGACGCTGCGCGACGAGCACCGCGCGGCGCGGGTCGCCTTTGTCGTCAGCCGCATCGAGCACGAACTTGACCGGCTGGCCGCCGATGACCGGCTTGCTCGCATTGACCTGATCGATTGCCAGCCGGACGCCGTTTTCCATGTCCTTGCCGTCACTGGCCTGTGTGCCCGACAGTGGAGCGGCAAAGCCCAGCTTTACCTCCTGTGTTTGCGCGAGCGCCGGCAACGCGGCGCCAAGCGCCAGCAGACCAGCGACGGCAATTGCGGCGCACCGATTGCGCTTGCCTTGCATCGACTTCTCCTTGCTCGATTCATGTACCGGCATAACGCGCCGAGCGAAATATAACGTCGACGCGGCGTGCTCGACTTACGGCGAGCCGATACGGAATGCGCATGATACGCCGGATCGATCTGACCCCTGGTGGACGAGGCATGCAAAAAACACGCGGGCGAGCCCCCATGGGAGGCCGCCCGCGTGCCTTGCGAGTGCCCGAAGATGTTCAGCCGATCGTCATCAGGCTTGCATTGCCGCCGGCCGCGGCAGTGTTCACGCTCACCGAGCGCTCGGTGAGCAGCCGTTCGAGCAGGTAGTCTTCCCCGGCGGCCAGAGCCTCCGGCGCCAGGCCCTGCACCGACAGGATCGGCCCGCTGCGTTGCGCGACTGCGCGGCTGAGGTCGCGCAGCTCATCGCTGTCGCCCTCGAACAACACGGCCGCGAGTTCGGCTACAGCGCCCGCATCGGCGTCGTCGGGCAGCATGCTGACGCGCGCCTTGAACGCTTTGGGCAAGGTGTCGAACAGGCTCTTGGCGGCCGGCCGCGCCGTGAAGATTGCGCGGTTGCCGGTTGCCAGCACGGCGGCCAGCTGGGTTTGCGCGCCCAGCGGCGAGCTGGCCACGCACAGGACTTGTCCGCGGGGCTCCAAACCGTAGGTGTTGCGCTCTCCGGTCGGGCCGGGCAGCACGGCGGTGGCGTCCAGCGGCGACGTCGCCAGATAGCGTTCGCAACGCTCGATCGCATCCTTCGCACCTTGCGCGGCAAGCCATTCGCGATACTCGGCCAGCGGTGCGAGCGCCGGCTCGTTGCGTGTGAATTCGGGCGGCAGCGACGCCGGGCAGGTCGCCAGCAGGCGCGGCAGGTAGAGCGGGCCGCCAGCCTTGGGACCGGTGCCCGAGAGGCCCTCGCCGCCGAACGGCTGCACGCCGACAACCGCGCCGATGACGTTGCGATTAACGTAAATATTGCCTACTTTCGCGCGTTCGGTGACGTAGGCGATAGTCTCGTCGATGCGCGTATGGACGCCGAACGTCAGGCCGTAACCCGTGCCGTTGATATCGTCGAGCAGTCGATCCAGATCGGTTCGCGCGTAGCGCACCACATGCAGGACCGGACCGAACACTTCGCGTTGCAACGATGTCAGGCTGTCGATTTCGATCAGGGTTGGCGGCACGAAAGTGCCGCGCCGGCAACGCTCGGGCAGCGTCAACTGATGGATCTTGAAACCCTTGCTGCGCATCGCCTCGATGTGACGTTCGATATTGGCCTGGGCTTCTGCGTCGATGACCGGGCCGACGTCGACCGACAGATGATCGGGGTTGCCGATCGTCAGCTCCTGCATCGCGCCCTTGAGCATATGCAGGGTGCGCTCGGCGATGTCGTCCTGCAGGCACAGCACGCGCAGCGCGGAGCAGCGCTGGCCGGCCGAGTCGAACGCCGAGGCAAGCACGTCATAGACGACTTGTTCGGGCAGGGCGGAGGAATCGACGATCATGGCATTCTGCCCGCCCGTCTCGGCGATCAACGGGATCGGCCGACCATTGGCATCGAGCCGGTCGGCCAGGGTACGCGCGATGAGGCGCGCCACTTCCGTCGAGCCGGTGAACATCACCGCCTTGGTGCGGGGGTCGGCGACCAGCGCGGCGCCTACCGTCTCGCCGTTGCCGGGCAGCAGTTGCACCGCACCGGCCGGCACGCCGGCCGCATGCAGCAGGCGCACGGCTTCGGCAGCGATCAGCGAGGTCTGTTCGGCGGGTTTGGCCAGCACGGGATTGCCGGCAGCCAGCGCGGCTGCTACCTGGCCGGTGAAAATCGCCAGCGGGAAATTCCACGGACTGATGCAGACCACCGGGCCCAGCGGGCGATGCAGGTCGTTGGAGAAGCCGCGCCCGATTTGCGCTGCGTAGTAGCGCAGGAAATCGACCGCTTCGCGTACTTCGGCGACCGCGTTGGGCAGCGATTTGCCGGCCTCGCGGATCACCAGGCCCATCAGCGTCGGCATGTGGGCCTCGAGCAGGTCGGCGGCGCGCAGCAGGCATTCGGCGCGCTCGCCCACGGGGGTGGCTTGCCAGATCGGCGCGGTGGCGACCGCCTGCGCCAGCGCTGCATCGACGTCGGCGGCGCCGGCGTCGATCACCTGGCCGACCACGTCGTGAAGATCGGCCGGATTGCGCACTTCGCGCACGACCCCTTCGGTGCGCTCGCCGTCGGCCAGCAGCGGCGCCGCACGCCAGGCGGTGCCGGCACTGGCCAGCAGCGCCGAGGAGAGTGACGCCAGGCGATGCTCGTTGGACAGGTCGATGCCGGCCGAGTTGGGCCGCTCGCGCCCGTAAAGATCGCGCGGCAACGGAATCTTGGTGTGCGGAGCGCCCAGCGGCGAAATTTTTTCCGCCTCGACAATGGGATTGGCCACCAGATCATCGAGGCTCACGGACTTGTCCGCGATGCGGTTGACGAACGACGTGTTGGCGCCGTTTTCGAGCAGGCGGCGCACCAGATAGGCGAGCAGCGTTTCGTGGGTGCCGACCGGCGCGTAGATGCGGCACGGCCGATTCAGCTTGCCGTTGGCCACCGGGCCGACCACTTCTTCATACAGCGGCTCGCCCATGCCGTGCAGGCACTGGAATTCATACTGGCCGGGATAGTAATTTTGCCCGGCAAGGTGGTAAATGGCCGACAGTGTGTGAGCATTGTGCGTGGCGAACTGCGGATAAATCGCGTCGGGCACGCTCAGCAGCTTTTTGGCGCACGCCAAGTAGGAGACGTCCGTGTAGATCTTGCGGGTATAGACCGGGTAGCCTTCCAGACCCTCGACCTGGGCGCGCTTGATCTCGGTATCCCAATAAGCGCCCTTGACCAGGCGGACCATCAGGCGATGGCGGCTGCGGCGGGCCAGATCGATCACGTAATCGATCACGAACGGCGCGCGTTTCTGGTAGGCCTGAATGACGAAGCCGATGCCGTTCCAGCCGGCCAGCTCCGGATCGAAACACAGCGCCTCGAGCAGGTCGAGCGAAATTTCGAGACGGTCGGCCTCTTCGGCATCGATGTTCAGGCCGATGTCGAACTGCCGGGCCAGCCGGGCCAGCGCCTGCACGCGCGGCAGCAGTTCGACCATCACGCGGTCTTGCTGGGCGCGGGAATAGCGCGGGTGCAGTGCCGAGAGCTTGATCGAAATACCCGGGCCCTCATAGATGCCCCGGCCGGCCGAGGCCTTGCCGATCGCCTGGATCGCCTGCTCGTAGGATGCGTAGTAGCGCTGTGCGTCTTCCTCGGTAGTGGCCGCCTCGCCCAGCATGTCGTAGGAGTAGCGAAAGCCCTGGGCTTCGAACTTGCGGCTGTTGGCGAGTGCTTCGGAGATGGTCTCGCCGGTGACGAACTGCTCGCCCATGAGGCGCATGGCCATGTCGACGCCCTTGCGGATCAGCGGCTCGCCGCCCTTGCCGATCATGCGGGTGAGCGCCGTCGAGAGGCTGGCTTCGCTGGTCGTGGTGACCAGTTTGCCGGTGATCATCAGGCCCCAGGTCGCGGCATTGACGAACATCGACGGCGAGTGGCCCATATGGGACTGCCAATCGCCCTTGCTGATCTTGTCGCGGATCAGCGCGTCGCGCGTCGCTTTGTCGGGGATGCGCAGCAGCGCTTCGGCCAGGCACATCAGTGCCACGCCTTCCTGGCTCGACAGCGAAAACTCATGGATCAGACCTTCCACGCCGCCGCCGGTGCGCTTGCCGCGCAGCGCCTCGACCAGCTTGCGTGCGAGCGCCTGGGTCGTATCGGCGAGCGCGGCGGGCAACTTGGCCTGACCGATCAGCACCGGCACGCACTCGGGTTCCGGGCGCCGATACGCGGCTGTGATGGCCGCGCGCAGCACCGATTGCGGCTGCACGTTTTGGGCGAACTCGAGAAACGGCTGCACGGTGCTCTCGTCATCGGGCGTCGACGAATCGACGACCTCGGTGCTACCCGGTCGCGCCGATTGCAGCTCCGGGGGCAGCGTGCCGCTCTCGATCTTTTCCAGATACGCGAAAATGGCCTGCTTGATCAGCCAGTGCGGAGTGCGTTCGATGAGCTGCGCGGCGGCCTTGAGCCGGCCGCGCAAGTTTTCGTCAACCTTGACGCCGAGCGTGGTATTTGCCATGAGAAGCACCTGCGAAATCCCTGACCGCCGATCGGCGGCCGGATTATGGGGTGAGTGGGAACTGCTCGAATCGTACCGTGCTTTAAAGTGGGGTGCAACCGCATTTTTGGATGGGTTGTACCTTTTCCGGTGCAACGGGATCGACCTCCCCGGGTTGCGCCGGGTGCGGCGCGGTGCACCCGGCCGATGCGCAGATGGTCAGATGTCGAGCGGGTCGACTTCCAGATACCAGCGGGCGGCCGTTTTGGTGTCCCTGAGGCGGGCGACCCAGCCGCTCAGGAATTGCTGCAAGGCCGGCCGCGACGGGCTCTCCACCAGCAATTGCGCGCGCTCGCTGTTGGCCACGCGCACCAGTGTCATCGGCACCGGATCGTAGAGCGTGACCTGCGCCGAGGCGAGTTCCGGCGTTTGGCCCAGGTCGCGGGCGGTTTGCAGAAACTCCAGTGCGACGGCCAGCGCGCGCGCTTCGGCGCGCAGCAGCGCCTGGTGCGTGAAGGGCGGCAGGCTGGCCTGTTCACGCTCGGCCAGTTGGCCGGCGGCAAAACCCGCGTAGTCGTGCCGCAGGAGCGCGGCATACAGCGGATGATCGGCGTAGCGTGTCTGGATCAGGACTTCGCCCGGCTGGCCGGCGCGGCCGGCGCGGCCGCTGACCTGCATCAATTGGGAGAACAGGCGCTCGCCGGCGCGAAAATCGTGCGAAAACAGGGCGGCGTCGGCGTTGATCACGCCCACCAGCGTGACATTGCGAAAATCGTGCCCCTTGGCCACCATCTGCGTACCCACCAGGATGTCGATCGCGCCGGCATGCACTTCGTCGAACAGTGCCTGCGCGCTGCCTTTGCGGCGGGTACTGTCGGCGTCGATGCGGGCGATACGGGCGTTCGGAAAGCGCCTTGCGAGCGTCTCCTCGATGCGCTGCGTGCCGCGCCCGAGCGGCGCCAGATCGAGATTGCCGCAATCCGGGCAAGCGCGCGGAATGGCTGCCTCCAGGCCGCAGTGATGACAGCGCAGGCGCCGCTCGCTTTTATGCAGCACCAGATGCGCGCTGCAGCGCGGGCAGCCGCTGATCCAGCCGCAAGCGTCGCATGCCAGCACCGGGGCGTAGCCGCGCCGGTTCAGAAACAGCAGGCTTTGCTGGCCGCGCGCCAGCCGCTGGGCGACCGCACCCAGCAGCGGTTGGGCCAGACCGTCTTCGAGGGCGCGCTGCGCCTGGCCCTCGCGCTGCAGATCGATCAGCCGGACTTCGGGCAGCACCGCGTCGGGCGAGGCCCGCTCGCGCAGCGTGAGCAGGCGGTAGCGGCCTTGCTGGGCGCGGCGCCAACTGTCCAGCGAGGGCGTGGCCGAGCCCAGCACGATCGGGATGCCGCGCTGGTGCGCGCGCCATACCGCCAGATCACGAGCGGAGTAGCGCAGGCTCTCCTGCTGTTTGTAGGACGGATCGTGCTCCTCGTCGACCACGATCAGGCGCAGGTGCGGCAGCGAGGCCAAGACCGCCAGCCGCGTGCCGAGCACGATGCGAGCCCGCCCGCGATGGGCGGCGAGCCAGTGGCGGGCGCGTTCCCCCTCGGCCAGGCCGCTGTGCAGCGTGGCCAGGGTTTCCTTGGGAAAGCGTCGGCGAAAGACTTGTTCCAGTTGCGGTGTGAGATTGATTTCGGGGACCAGAACCAACACCTGGGCGCCGGGATGCAGGAGCGCCGCGGCAACCGCGTGCAGGTAAACCTCGGTTTTGCCGCTGCCGGTCACGCCGTGAAGCAGGAACGGCGCCGGCGCGGCGTCTTCCCGGCGCAGCGCAGCATCGATTGCCTCGAAGGCGGCTTGTTGCTCGTCGGTCAGGCGCGGTGCGGCGGCTACTTCGAGCGGCGCGGCTGCGTCGGCGTAGTCATCGGCGTCGGTGTTTTCGACGATTACCCAGCCCTGCGCGGCCCACTGGTGCAGCAGTTCCGGCGCTTGTGCGCACAGGGCGCGGGCTTCGTCGGCATCGAGCGTGCCGGCGGCGCAAAGTCCTTCAGCCAGCCGGCGCCGGGCTTTGGCGCGGGCTGGCAGACTCGCCAGCAGCGCCGACTCGCCGCGCGGGTCGAGCCGAAAATGCCGGGCGCCGCGCTCGGCCAGCAGGCGTGGCCATCGGGCGGCGCTGCGCAAATGGGTCGGCAACGCGGGCAGGGCGACCTCGCCCAGCGCGCGCTGGTAGTAGCGTGCGGCGAATTCCATGAGCGCGCGCCAGTCCGCCGGCAAAGGCGGCAGCTCCCGCCACGCGATTTCCAGGGATCTGATTTTTTGCGACGGTACTTCGCTGCGCTGCGTCATCTCCCATACCACGCCAACCACCTGGCGGCGTCCGAACGGCACCTGCACCAGTTGGCCGGGGACGATGGGCGGCTCGCCGTGCCCCGTATATTGGACGCGGTAGTCGAACAGCGTGGTCAACGGCGTGTCGAGCGCGACACGCGCGAATAGGTCTGGAGGCACGGGCAAAACTTAAAGTAAAACCTCAGAATTCGCCATAAACCGAGGATTCATAGACGCTTTCATGGTTCGGGGCAAACCTGTGGATAACTATGTTGAAAACCTGCAGACGGCAGACGGCTGAATCACTGGCCGAGGTTCAGCTCGGCAAAATACTTCGCATGTGAACAGGCTAATTCTTATTTTTAATCAGTAAGTTATAACGAATGATGGGGCCATCCACGGGAGTGGTGGCTTTTGTCGCGATGCAGCGAGCATTTTGTGCATAAGTCAAGTCTTGCCAGGTCATTTTTTAAGGGGTTTTTCAATTTTTCTCCTTGACTTTTGCGTCTTGCCGACTCGGCCGAGCCTACTGGGGCGTAGCGGCCGCACAGGCCGCATGACGCTTTCGTGTCGGTCGAATTTACTTGATTTGACGCACCTTTCGGCTGTACGCGTGAACCTCGTCGACCAGGACGGCGACATGATCGGGCTCGGTGAACTGGGAAATGCCATGCCCCAGATTGAACACGTGGCCCGGATGGTTGCCGTAGGCGTCGAGCAGTCGGCGCGCCTCACTGCGGATGGCTTGCGGCGAAGCAAATAGAGCCGTCGGGTCGAGGTTGCCCTGCAGCGCGCAGCGTACGCCGATACGTTGGCGCGCGGCGGCCAGATCGACGGTCCAGTCCAGGCCGACGGCGTCGGCGCCGCTCTCGGCGATTGCCTCGAGCCATTGACCGCCACCCTTGGTGAAAACGATCTGCGGAATTCGGGCGCCGTCGTGTTCGCGTTTGATCTTCGCCAGCGCGCGAGTCATGGCCGCCAGCGAGAAACGCTGGTAAAGGCCATCGGCCAGCGTGCCGCCCCAGGTATCGAAAATCATCACCGCCTGCGCGCCGGCCTCGATCTGTGCATTCAGATACTGGGCGACAGCCTCGGTATTGATGTCGAGGATGCGCGTCAGCAGATCGGGGCGCTGGTACATCATCGTTTTGACGGTTCGAAAATCCGCCGATCCGCCGCCCTCGACCATATAGCAGGCGAGTGTCCATGGGCTTCCGGAGAAGCCGATCAGGGGCACTCGGCCGTTCAGGGCCGAGCGGATCTGCGTCACCGCGTCGAACACGTAGCGCAACGACGCCATGTCGGGCACGGCAAGGCTGGCGATGGCGGCCTCGTCGCGCAGCGGGTGCGCGAAGCGGGGCCCCTCGCCGGTCTCGAACGACAAGCCGAGCCCCATGGCGTCGGGAATCGTCAGGATGTCGGAGAACAGGATGGCCGCGTCCAGCGGGAAGCGCTCGAGCGGCTGCAGCGTCACCTCGGTGGCGTAGGCGGGGTTTTTCGCCAGCCCGAGGAAGCTGCCGGCGCGCGCGCGCGTCGCATTGTATTCGGGCAGATAGCGGCCGGCCTGGCGCATCAGCCAGATCGGCGTGTAATCGGTGGGTTGGCGCAGCAGCGCGCGCAGGAATGTGTCGTTTTGCAGGGTGGCGGGCACGGCGGTCTGGCTTCCGGTGTGGGGCAATGATGCATTCTACCTAACCATGCCCAAAGGGCGAACGCTAGCGTAGTATTTGACTTTCCATATGTTCGACGAGGAGACAACAATGAAAAGTCGTTGGATTGCCGTGGCGCTGTCGATGTTGCTTGGCGCTTTTTGCAGTGTGTCGCAGGCGCAGGCGCCGGCGAGTGTCGGGAACTCGCGGCTCGATGCGGTCATCAAGAGCGGCACGCTGCGTGTTTGCACCACGGGCGATTACAAGCCCTATACGTTTTTGCGTCCCGATGGCCAATTCGAGGGAATCGATATCGATCTGGCGAAGTCGCTGGCGGCGTCGCTGGGCGTCAAGGCCGATTTCGTGAAAACCACCTGGCCGCATCTGATGAGCGACTTCCTGGCCGACAAGTGCGACGTCGCGGTGGGTGGCATCTCGGTGTCGCTCGAGCGTGCCAAGCGCGTTTATTTCAGTCATGTGGTGATGGTCGACGGCAAGTCGCCGATCGCGCGCTGCGCTGATGTGAAGAAATACCAGACGCTGGCGCAACTGGATCGCCCGAGCGTGCGCGCCATCTTCAACCCGGGCGGCACCAACGAGAAATTTGCCCGCGCCTATCTGAGCAAGGCGCATTTGATCGAATACCCGGACAACGTCACGATTTTCGACCAGATCGTCAAGGGTAAAGCCGACGTGATGGTGACCGATACGTCCGAGACGCTGCTGCAGCACAAGCTGCATCCGACGCTGTGCCCGGTCAATCCGGGCAAGCCGCTGCAGTACGGCGAGAAGGCTTACATGCTGCCGATGGGCGACAACGTGTTCCGCGCTTATGTCGACCAATGGCTGCACCTGACCAAGGCCACCGGCGCCTATCAGAAGGTGGTCGACAAGTGGCTGAAGTGATGAGGCCCTGAGTCTGCGGATCGTGGCTAGTGGATAGCCGCGCAGCGCGGCAAAGGCGGCAGACGAGATGTCTTGCCGCCTTTTTCGTTGTCAGGCGAGCCAGTGCCGCAACCGGGCGGCGGCATCTTGCATGGCGCGGCGCCCGGCCGGGGACAGCGACTGCAGGCGCGCGAAGCCATGCGTCATGCCGTGCGCCTTGATCAATTCCGCTCTCCCCCCGTGTTGCTCGACGAAGTGCGCGTAGGCGACGCCGTCGTCATGCAGCGGGTCATGCTCGGCGACCAACACGATGGTCGGCGGTAATACGTGGCTGGGCGGCGCCGCGAGCAGGTCGACCCGGGTATCGTCTTGCGGCGCCTGCGCGCCATCCAGGAATTTCTCCCAATACCAGCGCATGTCTTCGCGCGAGAGGCCGATGCCATTGGCATGGGCAATGTAGCTGGGCGTGTCGAGATACGGTCGGGCGACCGGGTAGATCAGCCATTGGTGAGTCACCAGGCCGGGCACGGCAGCGTTGACCGAGGCGCAGGCCTGGGCCGCGAGATGGCCGCCCGCGCTGTCGCCGCCGGCCACCAGCGCGTCGCTCGCGAGCCCCAGCCGCACACGCTGCTCGGCGCACCACAGCAGCGCAGCGTGAGCGTCGTCGCACGGCGCCGGGAACGGATGCTCCGGGGCCAATCGATAGTCGACGCTGATCACGGCCACGTCGGCGTCGGCCGCGGCCAGGGCGCACAGCGAGTGATGGGTGTCGACATCGCCCACGACCCAGCCGCCACCGTGAAAATAAACCAGCAGCGGCGGGCGCTTTCGGGCCGGCCGGTAGAGCCGCGCGCGCAGGGTGCGTCCGGGCAGCGGTATCGTCATCTCGGTGATCTGGATGTGCGGCAACTGCGGCTGCGGGGCTTGACTGGACAACTCGGCAAAGCGCTGGCGGCGCGCCACGGCGTCGTTCGGGTCCGGCAGCGGCGCGTACTGCTGTGCGATGCGGGCGTAGTAGGCGGCAAGATCGGCGTCAATGCTCATCGGGCGGACTCTTCGGTTAAGCGGCAGATTCAGTGGGGCGATGTCAATTCGGCTTGCCAGCGCGCATGTTCGATCTTTACGCACCGGTCCATCACGACATCCAGCCCGGCGGCGCGGGCCTGCGCGGCGGCCTGCGGATGTTCGATGCCCAGCTGCATCCACAGGCTGCGCGCACCGATGGCGATGGCCTGCGCGGCAATCGGCGGAATATCTTCCGAGCGACGGAAGCAGTTGACCATGTCGATCGTCTGGCCCTGCGCGCGCATCGCTTGCGCCGCGTCTCGCAAGCTCGCGTAGCAGGTTTCGCCGAGAATGCCGCCGGGCAGGTCGACCGCCTGCGGATTGACCGGCACGATCCGGTAGCCGTGCGCCTGCATATAACGGCTGGTGGTATAGCTGGCGCGATCGGGGCGCGGTGAGAGTCCAACCACCGCGATCACCCGATCGCGTGCAAGGATCTCGGGAATGCGTGAGAGATTGTCGGTGTCGCTCATCGAAAACAAGGTCGGGATGATTATCGCTTCAAACTAACACGGCTTTGCGCGCAGGCGCCTGACTGAGCCGGCGCACCGCCACGCAAGCTCCGCGGGGCTCTCGAGACAGGCATGGAGGTTACATCCTGAAACACTTTGTTACCCCTGCATGAGGGGCTTTGTACCACAATCCTTCCATCGCTGTTGCACATTCCCCCGAGCGTTTGGCAGCGATGCCATATCGAGCAAGCGTTTCCCCCGATGCGTTCTCATGCTCACCGATATGGCTACCCAATCTGGTCTCCTCGCGCTAACCCCGTAGCGTGTGGTTTTGGCGGGCATATGCCCCGCCATTTTTTTTGTCTTCACGCTTTGCAAGTGGCACGCAGCCATGGCTTGAGCCAGCCGAGGCCCGCACGCGTCTGGCCCTGCGGCCGATATTCGCAACCGATCCAGCCGGTGTAGCCCAATTCATCGATCAACCTGAACAGGAACGGGTAATTGATTTCGCCTGTATCCGGTTCGTGGCGCGCGGGCACGCCGGCAATCTGGATGTGCCCGATGCCAGGCAGATATTGCCGCAACTTGACTGCCAGGTCGCCCTCGACGATCTGGCAGTGATAGAGATCGCACTGCACGCGCAGATTGGCCGCGCCGACGCGCAGGCATATGGCGTGGGCGTGATCCTGGCGATTCAGAAAATAGCCGGGCATGTCGCGGGTGTTGATGGGTTCGATCAGGATGGTGATGCCACGGGCTGCGGCTTGCTGTGCCGCATGCGTGAGGTTGGCGATGTAGCTGGCCTCGCATGCGGCGATGGTCTGTCCGGCGCCGACGATGCCGGCCATCACGTGCAGTTGCCGGCAACCAAGCGTGTCGGCATAGTCCAGGGCGCGTTCCAGTCCGTCCCGGAACTCCGCTTCGCGTCCCGGCACGGCAGCCAGGCCTCGTTCGCCCGCTGCCCAATCGCCGGCGGGCGTGTTGAACAACACTTGGGTCAAGCGATGCGCATCGAGCTGCGCGCGTACCTCGGCAGCCGGCGCTTCATACGGGAACAGGCATTCGACACCCTGAAAGCCATCGGCGGCCGCAGCGCCGAAGCGCTCGAGAAAAGGGTGCTCTTGATACATGAGCGTCAGGTTGGCGGCAAAGCGGGGCATGACACACTCCATGTAACGAAATGCGCGCCACCGTCGGCACGCGTTCAAGGGATGCTACTCGTCACCGATTTGCGCCGCGGCGACGCTGCGCAGCTGGAATCGTCCGTCGTTATTGAACAGCCACGTCTCGACGATGTGCACGTGGCCGCTGCTATCGAGCAGGGTTCGGCTCGGTGCCGGAAATGGCGAGGCGCGCCGCAAGCTCATCAGCGCCGTGGCATCGGCGGCCCGATCGCCGTTGTCGCGAAATAATCGCACACCCGTGAGGTACCCGCGCCGGTCGACCGCGTATTCGAGTGTCACTACCGAGCGCAACAGCGCTTGCGGCCGGCCCGGTGTAATCATGCGCGCATCGACCCGCGTGATGTACTTGGCCAGCGACACCTTGTAGCTCTCCAGGGCCGGGTTGGACGGCGCGCCAAGAACCAGCGGGCCGGGGTGCTTTTCGGAGATTGCGCAGCCGCCGAGCAGCAGCGCGAGCGCCAGCAGCAACCAGCCGCCGCCTGCGCGCCACCGGGTTTGCTGCGATGCGCAAGTGGTACTCATTCCTTACCCTCGCTTGTGCGCCAATTCGGCATCAGCGTGTTGGACGGCAAATTTTCGTCGAGCAGCTTGCGCGCCGTATCGATGCCCGCAACCGGCAAGCCGGTGGGCTCGAGCAGGCCGATCTGCACCAGTACGCTGGCCTGATCCCAGTAAATGTGCTCGTGATACAGCTTGTCGCCGCGGAACTTGACGATGGCGACCAGCGGAATCTGCACGCGTCGCCCGGTCGGCGCGACGCCCGGCAGCATCCAGTCGATTTCGCAGGTATGCGTGAAGCAGAACAGCATTTCGTCGACCAGCTGGTTGGCGCCAACCGTGCGCGATATCGGAATCAGTTTTGTGTCGGGCGGATTGGCGTTGACGAAATGGTACTGGTAGAAGCGCTTGAGTTGTTTATGACCGACCCCGCCGGTCATGGTGGGGATGTGATTGACATAGGGCTCGTCGACCATGGTTTTCATCAACGGCTCGACCTCGCGCGACTCGAACTCCAGCGCGCAGTGCGCCTCCCACAGCGACGGAAAATCGAAGTAAGGGCCGATTTCGCGCCGCAGGGCGGCAATCGAGCGTTGATGCGCCAGCGTGGCAGCGGGTTTGTCGAAGTGGTCGCCGCCGGGGCGCGCAAAGGCGTGGTCGACGCCGGGGTAGACGTACATCTCGGCATTGGGCGTTTGCGCAAATGCATCGATGATCTTGCCGCGCGTCTCGGCCGGGCAATACTTGTCGTCGGCGGCGAAGTGCAGCACCAGGCGCGACTTGATATTGCCGATTTCCTCCAGATGCTTTTCCAGCCCCACGCCGTAATAGCCGACGGCTACGTCCGCGTCGGTGCGGCACGCCGCCAGCATCGCGAGCTTGCCGCCCAGGCAGAATCCAAGCACGCCCGCCTTGCCGGCAAACTCCTTGCGCTCGCGCAACACCGCCAGGGTGGCGGCAATATCCTCCATGCCCTTGTCGACGTCGAACGCCTGCAGCAGGGCGAAAGCCTTTTGCCAATCGCCCGCGGTGTAGCCGAGCTCGATGTTGGGTTCCTGGCGCCAAAACAGGTCGGGTACCAGCACGACGTAGCCTTCCTCGGCATAGAGGTCGGCGAGATCGCGCATGGTCTGGTTGACGCCGAAAATCTCCTGGCACAGGACGATGCCAGGGCCGCGGCCGTCGGGCGGCACGGCCAGATAAGCGCGGAACTCCTGTCCTTGTGCGCTGGGAACGTTGATATAGCTACCCGCCATGCTGCCCTCCTTGGGGATGTCGATAAAACGGATCCGCGCGGGCCTGTGAGGCTCGACGACCGGCAGGCCATACGGACTCCGCAGCAAAGTCTCTTTCAAGATAGCACGACGACGAGCCGGGCATGCCGATAAAATGCGAGGGAAATCTGTTGCCCATTCGGGCCGATACCGGGAATGACATGATTACGATTTACCACAATCCGCGCTGCTCGAAGTCGCGTGGCGCATGCGATCTATTGGCGCAATCGGCGGCCGCCTCGGGCGAGACCGTGCAAGTGATCGAATATCTGAAAACGCCGCCGACGCTGGCGCAATTGCAGGTGCTGCAAAAGCAGCTCGGCGTAAGCGCCCGGGCAATGCTGCGCGATGGCGAACCGGAGTACCAGGCGTTGGGGCTGGACGACCCGTCGCTGGACGATACCGCCTTGCTGAGCGCGGTGGCCGAGCATCCGAAACTGTTGCAGCGGCCGATCGTCGTGCGAGGTGAGCGGGCCGTGATTGCGCGTCCGCCGCAAAAGGTGGAGGAAATTCTCTGAGGTGCGCCGATCCGGGCGTTGTGTCGGCCGGCCCGCGCATGCGATGGTTCAGCGCTTAGCGCTGTCCCGCCGGCCCGCTGTGCTCGGGCAGCGATGCGACACTGCCTTCTTCGTCTCCGGCATTTTCAGCGGCCGGCTCGCCGGCACCGACGCCGTCTGCTGAACCCGCGCCGGCTTCCGGAGCTTCGGCCAGCACGGCACGACGCGCCTTGAGTTCGGCCAGCATGTTGCAAAACAGCGCACCCTGCTCGATGGCATCGTCGAGCGCGACATGGGTATGCGGCAGCGGATCGAACCAGTGCTTTGGCAGGTTGGGCTTGATGCTCTTGCGGTACGGCAGGTCGGTCAGGGCGAAGGCAAGCGTTTTGATATCGAGCGCGGACCAGGAGAACGGACAGCGACCGGCAAAACGCATCATGTACCAGAACATGAAAGTGAAGTCGAAGCCCGCCGGATAGGCGACGAAGACCGGTTTGCCGGGCAGGGTGTCGACCCATTTGACGTAGGCCTTGAGCGCTGTCTCCGGCGCCTGCAGATCCTGGCGGCAGGCAGCCCACGCCTCGGGCTCGGTCTTCCACCATTTCATCGTGAAGGGATGCCCCTCGGCGCCGGGCAGCGTTTCGAGGTTGGCGCTGAAGGTTGCGATCAACTGCTTGTCGGCCGTGTAGGCGGCCGAGGCGAAACTCAACATCGAATGCGGGCCGGGGATAGGGCCGTCGGCTTCGACATCGGTGCTGACATAGATTTCAGGATTTTCGTTCATGGAGGGCATCAGCCAAAACGGGTATCGGCCACGAAGGGATTGGTGCGGCGTTGCTCGCCGAAAGTGGACACCGGCCCGTGGCCTGGCACGAAAGTGACGTCGTCGCCCAGCGGCCAGAGTTTTTCCCGAATCGAGCGAATCAGGTCGGCGTGGTTGCCGCGCGGGAAATCGGTGCGCCCGATCGAGCCTGCGAACAGCACGTCGCCCACGATCGCCAGCCGCGTCGGGCGATGGAAAAAGACCACGTGGCCCGGCGTATGCCCGGGGCAGTACAGCACCTCCAGCGTTTGCTCGCCGAAGCGTACGGTATCGCCATCGCTCAGCCAGCGATCGGGCGCCAGCGGCTCGGGTGCGGGAAAACCGAAGCGGGCGCAGGAGGCCTCGAGCTGATCGATCCAGAATTGGTCGTCTTGGTGAGGGCCTTCGATCGGCACGTCGTGGCGCCTTGCCAACGCGCCGGTGCCGGCGCAGTGGTCGACGTGGCCGTGCGTGAGCAAGATCTTCTCAAGCGTGGCGCCCTGGCGGGCGAGTTCTGTCTCGATCAGATCGAGATCGCCGCCCGGATCGACCACCGCGGCTCGGCGGGTGGTTTCACAAAGCAGGATGGAGCAGTTCTGCTGGAAGGGGGTAACGGGGATCAGAATGACTTTCATTGGACGCGCCGGTATCGATGGCGACATTGTAAAGCGCTATCGCCCGCGCCATCCTGTTGCGTTGCAAAATAAGTCAGCATGTACTTACTTCCGTTGCCGGTCTCAGCCGTGATAAACTCGCCGGCATGCGAATACGCGACATGCTCAAACGGTTCGCGATCGGCAGCCTGGCCGCCACATTGCTTGCGGCCTGCACTACGCCGCTCGAACCCTCCCCGCCCGCCTCACCGCCGACATCTTCCAAAGCAGCTCCGTCGTCGTCGGATGATGCCGCGCACACGTCTGCCACCGCATTTCATCCGCTCGACCTTGGCTGGCCCGGTACCTCGCCCGCCGATGCCGACGGCGTGCCCGAGGATGGCTCGGCCCATCTGCGCGCCGATGTCGGCACGTTCTTCGAGGAGGGCATGGCATCGTGGTACGGCAAAGCGTTCAACAAGCGCCGCACCGCCAGCGGCGAGCGTTTCAATATGCACGCGATGACCGCCGCGCATCCGACGCTGCCGCTGCTGAGTTGGGTGCTGGTGCGCAACGTGCGCAACAATAAGGCGGTGATGGTGCGCATCACCGACCGCGGTCCCTACAGCAAGCACCGCATCATCGATCTCTCATACGCGGCCGCGAAGAAGCTCGGCTTCGCCAAGCGGGGTGTCGCCAAGGTTGAAATCCGCAAGCTCACGCACAGCGAGGTCATCGCCTTGCGCATGGACCAGGAGGCTTCGCTCGACGGGTCCTCCGACAAATGATCGGGGGGCGGCAACCGGTTACCGCTCGCCCTTGAGCGCCAGCGCCCGTTCATACAGCGCGTTCTTCGACGCCCCGGTAATTGCCGCGGCCAGTTTGGCGGCCCCTTTGGTTGGCAGTGCTTCGAGCGCCAGCGCCAGTACGCGCTCGACCTCCGGCGACAGGGCGTCCGACGCGGCCGGCGGCGCACCTTGAACCACCAACACAAACTCACCGCGCTGCCGGTTGGCGTCGGCTTCGAGCCATGCGACGGCTTGCGCCAGCGCGCATTCATGCAGACTCTCGAAGCGCTTGGTCAATTCCCGGGCGATCAGTATCCTGCGCTGCGCACCGAGCACTTGACACAACGCGCCCACGGTCTCGACGATGCGGTGCGGTGCTTCGTAAAACACCAACGACTGCGGTTGGGCCGCCAGCGCCTGCAGCGCGGCAACGCGCTGCGCCGCCTTGGACGGCAGAAAGCCGATGAAAGTGAAGCCCTCGACCCAGGCGCCGGCGACACTGACGGCGGTGATCGCGGCGCTCGGGCCCGGCAGCGGAACGACCTCGAGGCCGGCAGACCTGACGGCTTCGACCAGCCGGGCGCCCGGATCGGAGATGCCTGGGGTGCCGGCGTCGGAAATGTAGGCAACACGCTCGCCCGCGCGCAGACGTGCGATGACTTTCTCGGCGGCGCTGCGCTCGTTGTGCTCGTGGGCGGCCAGCAGGGTTTTCTCCAGGCCGTAGCGCGCCAGCAGATGCGCGCTGTTGCGCGTGTCTTCCGCCGCCACGGCGTCGACCATGCCCAATACGTGCAATGCTCGCAGCGTGATATCGGCGGTATTGCCGATGGGCGTGGCGACCACGTACAGAGCGCCGCTCGGGTAATGCTGATCGTCCGCCAATGCAAGCAGGGCGCTCATGCGGCCAACTCCGGGAATAGGTAAAAAATTAACAACTTTTTCAGTGGACTCATGTCGAATCAGCTCGGTGCGGCGTACGAGGCTCGTGCGCTGCAATACCTGCGACGCCAGCGCCTGACTTTGGTGGCGCGTAATTATCGATGCCGTCGCGGCGAAATCGATCTCATTATGCGCGATCCCGACGACGTACTGGTGTTTGTCGAAGTGCGCGCCAGAAGGCAACGTGATTTCGGCGGCGCGCTGGAGAGCGTGACAACGCGCAAGCGCCAGCGGCTGGTGGCGGCGGCCGAACATTATTTGGCGACGCAGACCACGGCGTGGCCGGCCTGCCGGTTCGACGTGATCGCCTTCGACGGCCCGCCCGAGGCCGCGCCGCAGTGGGTGCGCAATGCGTTCGACGGGAGCGGATGAGCGCGGTGCAGCCTGTTAAACTTGCGCACTGGTGGTGTGCCGGGATGCAACCAGCGGCGTGCCCGAATCAACGATAGCTCCGCGATAACATCATGTCGATCGAACGCATTCAGCAACAATTCCGTGACAGTGCCGAACTCAAGCTCGCCGCGCTGGAGACCCTGGCGGCGCCGATCGAGGCGGCCACCGAACTCATGTTTACCGCCTTGGCCAACAATAACAAGGTGCTTGCCTGCGGCAATGGCGGCTCGGCCGCCGATTGCCAGCATTTCGCCGCCGAGCTGATCGGCCGCTTCGAGCGCGAACGCCCGGGCTTGCCTGCGATTGCCCTGACCACCGACAGTTCTATCCTGACTGCAATCGGTAACGACTACGATTTCAACAGCATCTTCGCCAAGCAGGTGCGCGCGCTGGGGCAACCCGAGGACGTGCTGCTGGCGATTTCCACGAGCGGCAATTCCACCAACATCCTGGCCGCGATCGAAGAAGCGCATGAGCGCGACATGACCGTCGTGGCGCTGACCGGTCGCGGCGGCGGCAAGATCCGCGACGCGCTCACTGAGCTGGACGTGCACATTTGCGTGCCGCACGAGCGCACCGCGCGCATCCAGGAAGTGCATTTGCTGGCGATTCACTGTTTATGCGATGGCATCGACGCCATGCTGCTTGGCGATTGAGCCCCGATCGCGTTTTGCTTGAAGCCCGAAGGAGAGCAACTTGATGATTTCACGACGTTCTATCAGAAATTTGTGCACCGGCTTGCTGCTGGCCGCGACGGTGGCGACGTTGCCTGGCTGCGGCTTGCTGCTGCTTGGCGGCGCGGCAGGGGGCGTTCTGGTGGCCACCGATCGACGCTCGCTGGGGGCGCAGACCGAAGACCGGGAGATTCAGGTCAAGGCGATCAGCGACCTGAACAGCAATCTGCCTGACGTCGCGCATGTCAACGTCACCTCCTTCAATCGTCGTGTGCTGCTGACCGGCGAAGTGCCCGACCAGGCGACTCGCCAGGAAGCGGAAAACATCGTCAAGGGCATTCAAAACGTGCGCGGCGTGGTCAATGCGTTGGCGATCTCAGGCGCCAGCTCGCTCTCCTCGCGGGCCAACGATGCGTGGATCACCAGCAAGGTCAAGGCATCGCTGGTTGCCGCGAAGGATATCTCGGCCAACGTGTTCAAGGTCGTCACCGAACGCTCCGACGTTTATCTGATGGGGCTGGTTACGCCAGCCGAAGGCGCCCGCGGCGCGGATATTGCGAGCCGCGTGCCTGGCGTTGACAAAGTCGTGAAGGTGTTTGAGTACATTCAGCCCGAAGACGCGCAGCGCCTGACAGAACAGGCTGCGAAAACCCCGCAGCCGGCCGAACCGGCCGACGAGACGGCGACCACCAGCGCCGTGCCGATCGGCAACGTCAGCACGACGCCGCTCTCCACGCCGGCCCCGATCAGCGATGCACCGGTGATCCCCGCGACGCCGGCCTCGCAACCCGGCGCACCGAAGTAAGCGAGGTCGCGCCCGGGGCAACGGGTAGCGGGCCGGCCGGGCGATGAAGCCGGCCGGCCCGTTGTTTGTGACCCCGATTTATCAGAGATCTCCCTCTAGCCCGCCGTTATTTCGTTAAGCCAAATATCTCGGTACACTGCGGGGCAGTGGATAAAAGCAATGGGAGGGGGCGCAATGGAAAAAGCTTCGAAGCCGCTGGGGGCGGGTGGCGGGCACCATCAGTTGACGCGGTTCGCGCTGGGCTTCGCGCTCGCCGCCCTGGCGACGGGCAGTGCGTATGCCGGCGATGGCAGTCCGTTGCGGGGCAACCCGATGGATTCGTTACCGACCATTCAGGCGCCCCAGGCCGCCCCGCCCACTTTTCACCTGCAGGCACCGACCCAGGAACAGGCGCTTCAAGCATTGCTCGCGCGCAAGATCGTACCGGTCAAATTCGGTATCGAGGGCGTCAAAAGCATCCCGTTCGCAACAGTCGCCAAGCTGTTCGCCCCACTGGCTGGCCATCAGATCACCATCGGCGAATTGGTCGCACGCGCCAACGACGTCACCAAGCTTTACCAGCAGCACGGTTACCTGCTGTCGTTCGGCTTCGTGCCCGCGCAGGACTTCAAGAATGGCTTCGTGAAAATCGTCGTCGTCGAGGGTTATGTCGCGCACACGCGCATTACGGGCAACCCCGGACCTTCGCGCGCCAAGCTCGAGGCGATCGCAGCTCACATCCAGGCCGAGCGGCCGTTGAAACGCGCCACTTTCGAGCGCTACCTGAACGTGCTGACCCTCGTGCCGGGTATGCATATCAAGGCGGATATGAAGCCGCCCGTGCGCACCGATGGCGCGACCGACCTGACGCTGGATGTGCGGCGCAAGCCGATCGCGGTGGGCGTCTCGCTCGGCACCAGCGACCCGGGCCTGCGCGGGCTGATCACAGTCACCACCAACGGGCTCACGCCGCTCGGCGAGCAAATGCAGTTCGCCACTATCGTGCCAAAGGGGCCGAACCACGAAGAGTACTACGCGGCATCGTACTCCCAGATGATCGGCAGCAACGGCCTGTCGCTCAAGCTCGATGCGTCTCATTACCGCGGCGTGCCGCACGACCAGACGCTCATCGACGACAACCTCACGCGGCACATCGATAACAAGCGGGCCGGCGCCACGCTGAGCTACCCGTTCGTGCTCAACAATCAGCGCCGGCTGGTCGGCAGCGGCGGGGTATACGCGGTCGAAAACAGCGACAGCTATCAATCGACCGTCAGCACGGCAAACGCCACGTCGAAGGTCAACATTCGTGTCGCCAATGCGCAATTGAGCTACAACGAGACGACGCCGAAACAAGCGCGCAGCGCGTCGATCGCCATCTACAAGGGCATCAACGGACTGGGGGCCAGTCAGAGTTCCAACTCGCCGGCGCTGGGCCCCTACGACCTCGGGTTCACACGCTATGTCGCCAGCGCAACGCAGAGCTTCGTGCTGCCGCATCAGTTTGGCGTGGTGCTGGCGGCCACCGGGCAATACAGCCCCAACACCGTGCCCACCCCGGAGCAGGCGACCTTCGGCGGCACTCGCTTCGGGCTGGGCTACCCGGCCGGCGAAGTCGCCGGGGATTCCGGCTGGGGTGCCTCGATCGAATTCAACCGGTTGTTCCGCACCAGCTTTGCATGGCTGAAGACGGTGCAGCCCTATATCGAAGCGGACACCGCGCGGGTTTATCTGAATCGGGGGCAACTGCAGCACGATAAGCTTGCCTCGCTCGCGCTCGGCGTGCGCGTGTCGGACCAACGGCACTATACGTTCGATCTTTCGCTGGCCAAGCCGGTGGCCGACAAACCCGCCAACAGCAATAACCGGTCGTTGCGTGTGAACGCCGCCTACTCCTACCGGTTCGACTAGATGGCTGCCGGCGTCGGCCTGCCGGCGTCGCCACACGGCCGGAGGAATCCGAATTATCGGGAAACCCGGCTGGCTGAATTCTTGCGGTTCGATCAAAATATCGGCCGGATGCGGCGGTGAGCCGTGCGTGTTGCCGCATCGCGAATTGACAAAAAATCGCAAGGAGTCGAAATGAAACAGGTGGTTCTTGCCGCGTTACTGATGACCGGCGTGTCGATGGCGCATGCGGTCGATGTGGCCCGGGCCAAGAAAATCGTTGCCGCCAATGCCTGCATGGGCTGCCATGCGGTCGATCGCAAAATCCTCGGTCCGGCTTTCCGCGACGTCGCGGCCAAATACAAGGGCGATAAGGGTGCCGAGGCGCAATTGGTGAGCAAGGTCAAAAACGGCGGCTCGGGCGTATGGGGCGTTGTCCCGATGCCGGCGCACCCCAACATGAGCGATGCCGACATCAAGACGGTCGTGCAGTGGATCCTGGCCGGCGCCCCCGACAAATAGCGGGCGATTCTGCGTGATGCCGGCAGCGGTGGGCGCTGCAGCCTGACGTGGCGGGCGGGGTGCTCGGCACGTCCGGCCTCGAATCACCCGTCAGAACTTCATCCCCACCCCAACGCCCACGACCAGCGGGTTGATCTTGAGCGTACCCAGCGGCACGCCGCCGGCCGATGCGTCAGTCTGGATCCAGAGCTTCTTGATATCCGCATTCAGGAAGACGCGCTTGGTCAACTGGACATCCATGCCGATTTGCAGTGCCGGGCCGACGCTGCTGCGATCGATCGATACCGGTTGGGCGCCAGCCTTCAGGTTGTCGTTATAGAACAGCGTGTAATTGATCCCGGCCCCGACATACGGCCGAATCTTGCCGTCGGGATTGAAGTGATATTGCGCGAGCAATGTCGGCGGCAGCAGACTGACACGGCCAAGCTCACCGATACCGGACGTTACCGTGTGGCGCGCGGTGCCGAGGATCAATTCGACACCGATATGCCGGGTTGCCATATACGTGAAGTCCAGCTCCGGAACGATCGAATTGTTCACGCCGACGCCCAGCGTCGACAGCACGCCCGAGGTCGATACGTCCGGCTGGATGCTGATCGCCCGCGCGCGAACCAGAATATCTCCGGCATCCGCGTGTGCTACCGCGCTGCCAGCCAAAAGTCCAATTGCCAGGGAACCGGCCATTCCCAATCTCAACGCCGTTTGCATCTTGCTCATCATGGCTCCGATCAATAGGTGATTTCATTGCTGCTTTCGGAGATCGACTGTAGTCAATGACCGCGTGACAAGCTTTGCGCCAGGTCAATTGGTGCTCGAGTGTCGTCGCAACGCAACTGCGTGCGGTGCCTAGCAACGGCCCAAAAAAGTACGCTATAATCGCCGCTTCGTGGGGCGGTAGCTCAGCTGGGAGAGCGTCGCGTTCGCAATGCGAAGGTCGGGAGTTCGATCCTCCTCCGCTCCACCAGAAATTCTCAATACGTTGATTGGCAAGGAAACTTGCCCTCCGACTCGCCGGTTCTGGCTTCGTGTCACACGACCGTGTCACGCAAGGCAAACCGGCGATGGCTTTCAAACTCCCCGCACATCTGCATCGCAAGCGCTATGGCGTGTTGCGCATCCCGCTTCGCATACCCAATGACTTGAGACGGATTTTCCTCACGCGGAAAATCGCGCCACGCGAAAGTCACCACGTGGCGCCCGGCGCCCCGTTTCACTTCAGCAGCGACGCGAACTCTGGCGCGTGGACGACCTTGCCGATCAGGTCCTGGACGGCGGGCATGAGCGCCTGGGCGGTTTGGTTGCAGGCGGTTTCGCCGTAGTAGCTGGTGGTGTAGGTGTACTTTTCGGCGACTTGCATATGCTGACCGTTTGACGATGTGACCGTAAGCGTCAGGTTCCAGATGCCGGAGGTGGACGAGAAGTCGATGCTGTCGAGGTGGCCGGTGAGCTGGATGGGCGCGGTGGGCGCATAGACGCCGGCGATTTTCAGTTCGGAGATAAAGGCCCGGCGGATGAATTCCGCGAACGGCTCGCCGTCCTGGGTTTTAATGGGTCCGACGCCGCGGCACATGATTTCGTTTGGATGTTGGTTGGCGCTCAGCGTCTGCGTGAACGCGCCCACGCCGACGCCATTGACTGCTGCGGTCTTCAGCGCGGTGACATTGTCTGCCGAAATAGAATATCGCGGCACGGCGTAGGTCGAACATCCTGCCAGCACGGCCGACGCGAGCGAAACGAGCGCAATGGTTTTTTTCATTCTTTTCCCCGATACATGACGTTTGGCGGCCCGGTGATTTGTTGGACACAGTGTCGCCGCCGGCATAACTGTGCCTGCCTGCATTCGGATTTTATGAAGTTCGTTGGGTCGAAGGCGGGCGATCTCGCCGCTTATTGAGCTACGACAAGAAGCAGGGAAATATTGGCAAAGAGATCGGCGCGCCAAACGGGGCAAGGCCAGCCGAAGCCGGCCGGCCTTGCCTTTGCGCGGACGTTGGCGCCAGGCTATGCGTCGTTGGCGATCGCCTGATAAACGCGGCCGAAGAAGTCATTGGCGTGCGCCGGGTCGAGCCAGCGCGCGATAACGACCAGCCGCTGCGTCGGTTCGATCCAGGTGAAGGAGCTGCCTGCGCCGATGGCGAAGTAGCTGGTGGCCGGCACGCTCGGGAACACACTGCGCTCGTGGTTGAGCCACACCAGATACCCGTAGTAAGGGGCGAGCGCGCACGGGGTGCGCATGCGCTGCAGCCACGCCTTCGAGAGGATTTGGCGGCCGTGGGCGAGTCCGTCGTCGAGCAGGAGTTGCCCGATCTTGAGTTGGTCATTGGCGCTGATCGACAGGCCGCCCCCCCAGTGCGTGCCGCCCGGCACCGATTGCACGCGCCGCCCGCCGACATCCACCCAAGCGTTGTCATAGCCGACCCAGCGCCAGTCATCGCTCGCGCCCAGCGGTTGCATGATGGCCTCGCGAAACACCTCCGGCAGCGGGCGGCCGAACAGGTGCAGCAACGCCAGCGAAAACTGATTGATGCGAACGTCGTTGTATTCCCAGTAAGTGCCCGGCGCTTGCAGGGGGCGCAAGTCCCCCTTCTTGCCGCCCGGTGCCTTGCCGAAGGTGACCGCGCGATAGTGATCGGCCTGATCGGACACCCCGAAACACGTGCCTTGCCACTCGCTGGTCTGCTGCAGCAGGTGAGCCCAGGTTACCGCTTGATTGTGCGGGTCGTCGAAGCCGATGCCGGGCACGCGCACGCCTACCGGTTCGTCGACGTCCGGCAGCAGGCCGCGATCGTGCGCCACGCCGGCCAGCAGGGCCAGGTAGGTCTTGGCGATGCTGAAGGTCAAGTCGGCGCGCTCGGGCTCGCCCCAGGTCGCCAGCAGGCGGCCGTCCCTGGCGATCGCGCCCGAGGCCGGGCCGCGGTCGTGTACCGGGCCGAGCAGGCGATTCCACGGCGGCGGGTCGTTGACATGCACGCCCCAGGCGCCGTCGACGTGACGGTCCCAGAGACTTTCATGATCGATCGCGAATTGTGTGGCTTGCTC
The DNA here is from genome assembly GCF_001931675.1 of Pandoraea thiooxydans. Lineage (NCBI taxonomy): Bacteria > Pseudomonadati > Pseudomonadota > Betaproteobacteria > Burkholderiales > Burkholderiaceae > Pandoraea > Pandoraea thiooxydans. The sequence continues at coordinate 4,270,160 of NZ_CP014839.1, forward strand.
GAGCGGGGTGGGCGGCATACGGCTCCTTGTCGTGACGACGGCATTCAATGCACGTTCAGGCGGCTGCGCGCCCAGACGATGGTGAACAGGCTGACTACGGCGGCGATCATCAGGTACAGGCCGGGCGCCAGGTTGTTGCCGGTGGCGGCAATGAGCGAGGCCACCGCCAGCGGCGTGAAGCCGCCGAAGATCGTGGTGCCCAGGTTGTAGCCGACGGCCATGCCGGTGGTGCGCGTGCGGGTCGGGAACAGATCGGCCATCAGCGCCGGGACCGGTGCGAAATAAAGCGCCTTGAGAATGCCGACCCACATCATGGCGGTGAGCAGCGTCGCCAGCGATGGATGCGCATTAATGAACATGAACGCCGGATAGATGGTCAGGAGGAACGCCAGCCCGGCCGCGAGCATGATGCGGGTGCGTCCGACCTTGTCCGACCAGTGGCCGACGAAGGGTGTCATGACCATGATGATGGCGCCGGTGACCAGCGTGCCGATGAAGCCGTACGAAGGCGCCAGCCCGAGCTGGCGTGTGGCGTAGGTCGGCATATAGAGAATCATGTATTGGGCGGTGGTGGTCAGCACCAGCGCGCCGATCGCCACCAGCAGGCGCTCTTTCTGCGTCGTCAACACTTCGCGTACCGGCGTGCGCGTCGGGCGCGTGCGCTCGAATTCCGGCGACTCGTCGACGTGGCGGCGGATGTACAGGCCCAGGGGGCCGATCAACATGCCGAACAGAAACGGAATCCGCCAGCCCCAGCTCGATAGTTGCGCCGGATTGAGCGTTGTGGTGAGCAGCACGCCGAAAGCGGATGCGAGCAGTGTGCTGGCGCCCTGGCTGGCGAATTGCCAACTCGACATGAAGCCGCTGCGCGCCGGGGCATGTTCGACCAGGAAGGCGGTCGAACTGCCGAACTCGCCGCCGGCCGAAAACCCCTGCAGCAGCCGCGAGATGAAAATGCCCAGCGGTGCAAGAACGCCGATCGTGGCGTAGGTGGGCATCAACGCGACCATGCCGGTACCCAGCGTCATCAGCGCGATCGACAGCATCAACGATGCCTTGCGGCCTTTGCGGTCGCTGTAGGAGCCCAGCACCATGGCGCCGATCGGCCGGGCCAGGTACGACAGCGCAAAGGTGCCGAGCGCGAGCAGCAGCGAAACGGTGCGGTCGTGGGTCGGGAAGAACAGGCGCGCCAGCGTCCCGGCGAAATAGCCATAGACGATCAGGTCGTACCATTCCAGCGCATTGCCGAGCGATGTGGCCAGAATCAGCCGATAGATACCGGTGGGTTGCCGGGATGCCGCGTCCAGCCGGGTGCTGCTTGCCGCATTGGGGTTCATCGGGTGCTCCTCCGAGGGGTGGTTAATCGATGCGGCTCGTGGGTCACCGGGCGCGGGCACCGGCATCGACCCCGGACGCTTACTTGTTGTTCGATCGTTGCCGTTGCTGCAGCACGGCCGGGCCGGCCTCGCCCAGATCCCAGAACAGGCCGGCCATGATGCGCAACCCTTCGCGCGCCACCGAGCCGAGCAGGTGTTCGTTCGGCGCATGCTGCGAGCAGCCGGGATAGGAGTGCGGCACCCACAGCGTGGGCAGGCCGAGCACCTCGGCGAAAACGTCGTTCGGCAGCGTGCCGCCGAGGTTCGGCAGCAGTACCGGCGCCTTGCCGGTCGTGCGCTGCAGCGAGGCGAGCGCCCATTGCACCCAGGGGTCGTCCGGGTCGACGCGCGTCGCCGGCATGCCGCGCTCGACCTCGATCTGGACCTGCGCGAAGCCATGCGCGTCGAGGTGATCGCGCACGATCCGCTCGAGATCCTCCCAAGGGGTGCCTACCACGAAGCGGATTTGCATGAATGCGAACGCGTAAGGCGGAATCGCATTGACCGGCTTGTCCGGATTGCCGGTCTTGAAGGCCAGCACTTCCAGGTTATTCCAGCCGAACACGCGTTCGGCCGGTGTCAGCCCCGGCTCGCCATAATCGGCATCGACCTCAGGCTCGCCCGGATTGCCGCCCACGGCGATGCCGGCCAGTGCGCGGCGCACCGCGTCGGGCAGCGGCGGCGGGCGCAGGCCTTCGACCAGAATGCGGCCGTGCCGGTCGACCATCGAGGCAATCGCATTGGCCAGCACCACGCCTGGGTTACGCAGCAGTCCGCCCCAGTTGCCGGAATGGTGCCCGCCATCGCGCAATTGCAGCGACAGCTTGAAGTTGACCAGGCCGCGCGAGCCGAGGAACAGCGTGGGATGAGCGGCACCCAGACGCGGGCCGTCCGAGGCGATCAGCAAATCGGCGGCCAGCACCTCGCGCTGGCTGGCGCAAAACGCATGCAGGCCTGGTGAGCCGGTTTCCTCGCCGGTCTCGAACAGCACCTTGAGGTTGAAGCCGAGGCGACCGCCGCGCGCATCGAGCACTGCCCTGAGCGCGGCCAGATTGATGCTGTGCTGCCCCTTGTTGTCGGCGGTGCCGCGCCCGTACCAATGGTCGCCCTCGACGGTGACCTGCCAGGGCGAGAGGCCGCCGCGCCACTGAGCTTCATAGCCGCGCACCACGTCGCCATGGCCATAGGTCAATACCGTCGGCAGGTTGTCACTCTCGTGCCGCTGGGCCACCAGGAACGGGCCGGCGCCGGCGACCGGATTGTCGTATAGGCGGGAGCCGAACCCGAGTTCGGCCAGCGCCGGGGCGATTTCGTCGCTCAGGTAGGCCCGCAGCGCCGGGCCGCTGTCGGGTTCCTGGCTTTCGGTGCGAAACGCCACGCGCTGGCGCAACGTCTCGAGAAAGGCGCCACGCTCGAAATGGTGGGTGACGTTGTCGATGGCGATGTCGCGGCTCACGTGGGTTCTCCGGGGCGGCGCGTTCGGTTTCGGATGCCGGCCGACGCGCACAAATAGATGCGGAAATTGTGAGCCGCGCCACCGGTGTAGACAATGTCAATATTTATCACTTATCTTTGCCGAAATGGCAAAGCGGAGAGATCATGCAAAACAATGCGCTACGTTATTTTCTCGAGGTGGCGCGCACCGGTTCGCTGACCAAGGCATCCGAGCGGCTCTATGTGGCGGTCTCGGCGCTGAGCCGGCAGATCGCCAAGCTCGAGAGCGAGATGGGCACGCCGTTGTTCGAGCGGCGCCCGCGTGGCATGGTGCTCAGCGAGGCCGGCGAGCTACTGGCCGCTCATGCGCGGCGCACCCTGCTGGAGGCCGAGCGTGTGACCGACGAAATTCGGGGTCTTACCTCGGGCGGCCGGGCGACCTTGCGGGTGGCGAGTTCCGAGGGTGTGGCCAACGACTTCCTGCCCCAGGTGTTTGCGCGATTTCGCCAGTCTTATCCGCAAACGCACCTGCAGCTCAATGTAGCCGCGCCGTCCGAAGCGACCCGCCGGGTGCGCGAGGGTACTGCCGATATCGCGGTGTGCTTCAGCCTCGCGCCGGAAAAGGACATCCACGTCCACTATGCACAGCGCGCGCCGATTTTCGCGCTGGTGCGAGATATTCATCCGCTGGCAGGGCGCGAGGCCGTTTCGCTGGCCGATCTGTTGCCGTACCCGCTGGCGATCTCGGAGCCGGGAGTGACGATCCGGCAACTCTTCGATATTGGTTGCAGCCTCGAGGGGCTGCTGTTCGAACCGGTGTTTGTCAGCAACTATCACGCCGCCCTGTACAGCTTCGTGCAGACCACCGACGCGGTGATGCTGACGGGCTACCTCACCGTGCGCGGCCGGCTCAAGTCGGATCGCGTGGCCGCCGTGCCGCTGAGCAATCCGGAATTGCACCAGCGAACCTTGCAAGTGCAGACCATGGCCGGGCGTACGCTGCCGGGCGCGGTCAATGCATTCCTCGACCTGGTGATCGCCGCCATTCACGATCCGACCCGGCTGGATTGAGCGGCCTTGGCGCTCGCATCGGCCGCGGAATTGTTAAACTGTGGCGAACGGCGCCACTCGCCGGTTTCCCAGCCCGACACTTCTCATGCTTGCCCCTTCTCACTGGATGATGCTGACCAATCTGGCCGATTCGGCGGTGCTCGCGCCCGCCGCGCTGGCGATTGCGATCTGGCTGGCCGCCAGCCGGGCCTGGCGCCTGGCAACGCTGTGGTGCGCGTTGTTCGGCGTCGGCGTGGTGATGGTCGCGGCAACCAAGATCGCCTTCATCGGTTGGGGATTGGGGGTGCGGTCGCTGAATTTCACGGGCATCAGCGGCCACACGATGCTGGCCACCGCCGTCTACCCGACCATCCTTTGGCTCGTGCTGCAGCGTTACCGGCCGGCGGTGCGCAACACGGGCGCCGCGCTCGGGCTCCTGTTCGGTGTCATTGTCGGCCTGTCGCGACTGGTGCTGCATGCGCATTCGCCATCCGAAGTGGTCGCCGGGTGCCTGTGGGGCGCGGTCGTCAGCATCGGGTTCATCGCACTGTCGCAATTGCGCAGCCTGCCGGCCCTGCATCCGTTGATGTTCGTCTGCAGTCTGCTGCTTATCGGCGCGGTGTTGTACGGCACGCGGGCGCCGAGTCAGCGTCTGATCATTCGCACCGCGCTGGCGCTGTCGGGCCATCACGAGCCTTATATACGCGTTACCTGGCGCATGCGTGGCACGGGCCGCAACCAACCCGCTCATGCGGCGCCTGTGTGCCGCGACGGGTTGTCGGGAACATAGCGCCGAGCTGTTCTTGCCGGGCGTTGCCCGATAGTGTCGTCTTGCCGTGCGTCATACCCATGGATATCGATCGCCGATGAATTCACTGCCGTTTCTCGAACGTTTCTCCCTGCAGGGGCAATGCGCGCTGGTGACCGGCGGCGCGCGCGGGCTCGGGTTCGAAATCGCCCGCGCGATGGCCGGCGCCGGCGCGCACGTGGTCATCTCGGGGCGCGACCCGGCTCGCCTCGAGCAGGCACGGGAAGTCATCGCGGCCGGTGGCTCGGCAGTATCGGGCGCTGCTTTCGACATGGCCGACACGGCGGCGATGCGCGCGGCGCTCGGCGCCATCGTCGCCCGCCAGGGGCGGCTCGATATCGTGGTGAACTGCGTCGGCGCTCGCTCGCGCCAACCGCTGCAGGATTTCGCCGATGACGATATTCGCGCACTGCTGGAGACCGATCTGACCGCCGGTATCCTGTTGGCGCGCGAAGCGGCCCGGCATATGCTGGCGCGCGGCCATGGACGGCTGATTACCGTGACTTCGATTGCCGGTCATGTCGCGCGCGCGGGCGATGCCGTCTACACGGCGGCCAAGCAGGGGCTGACCGGACTGGTACGGGCGCTGGCCGTCGAATATGGCGCGCACGGCATTACCAGCAATGCCATTGCGCCGGGATTTTTCGCCACCGAGACGAACGCGCCGATGGTGACCGACCCCGCGATCGTCGCCCATGTCGAGCGGCGCATTCCGCTCAAGCGCTGGGGCCGGCCCGATGAGATCGCCGGCGCGGCGGTGTTTCTCGCCTCGCCCGCGGCGTCATTCGTCAACGGCCATGTGCTGACGGTGGATGGCGGTATGACGATTACGATGTGAACCCGGCTGCGCGGGGCTGCCGCTCAGGAAAAAATCCGGCGCGCGTGAATGCCCAGGCCGGTAGCCACGCTGGCCAGCCGATCGCCTGCCACCGGCAAGGCGTTCGGAAAGGCAGCGGCCAGCGCGTTCGACAGAAAGCGCAATCCGGTCGAGCCGCCGGTGAAGTAGAGCGCGTCGATCGCCTGCGGAGCGACGCCGGCGGCGCGCGCGGTGTGTGTAGCAGCGGCCACGATGCGCTGCGTTTCCTCGCGTGTCGACTCGATCAATCCATGCTCGTCGAACGCGAGCGACAGATCCTCCTCCAGTAATTCCAGATCGATGCGCGTAGCGCTTCCGGCAGCCACGGCGATCTTGGCGTCTTCCGCGCAGCCGGCCAGCGCATGCCCCAGGCGCTGCGTGACGGTGCGCATCAGGCGGTCGTGATGGATCGGATCGGCGTAGAGATGGCGCATCAGGCGAATCTCGGCTGAGCGCTTGGGCCCGTAGATCGTGTTGATCAGATGCCAGGTCGCGAGGTCGAAATACACGCCGTTGGGAATCTCGCGTGCATCGGTGCCGATCGTCTTGTAGCCCATCTCGCGCAGGATGGTCGCCATTTCCACGCGTCGATCGAAATCGGTGCCGGCCACGTGCACGCCGTGATGCGCCAGCACGTCGGACTTGCGCTCGAGCTGGCGCATGCGTTGCGGCCCGACCCGCACCAGCGAGAAGTCGGAAGTGCCGCCGCCGATGTCGGCGACCAGCACGAGTTGTTCGGTCTCAAGCCGCGACTCGTAGTCGAACGCCGCGGCAATCGGTTCGAACTGAAATTCGATGTCCTTGAAGCCGACCTGGCGCGCCGCTTCGGTCAGCGAGCGCTGGGCTGCGGCGTCGCTGGCCGGATCGTCGTCGACGAAGAAAACCGGGCGGCCGAGCACCACCCGTTCGATCGGATGCCGCGCGTGTTGCTCGGCGGTGTGCTTGAGCTGGCGCAGGAACGTGGCGATCACGTCGAGATAGCGCATCGAGCGGCCGCCGCCGATGTCGGTGGCGCTCTCCAGCAGCGGCGAGCCCAGGATGCTTTTGAGCGAGCGCATCAGGCGACCGTCGTAGCCGTCGATATAGGCCGCTATCGCGGCGCGCCCGAAGGCCTGCGAGTTTTCGTCGGCGTTGAAGAATACTGCCGTCGGCATGGTCGAGTGAGTGCCTTCGAGCGTGGCCAGGCGGATGCCGGCGTGCTCGGGCAGCGCAACGGCGGAATTGGAGGTGCCGAAATCGATCGCGCAGAAACTCATGATGGCGATGGGTGAGAAGCAGACAAGCCGCCGAGTCTAGCACGGCCTGACGGGTGGCCGGGACGCCGCTCCTGCTCCGGCATACGGGTTAACCCGTGTTTATGGCCCGATCTGGCCGAGGAGCCGGGGCTATCGAAAATATTTGAAATTCGTCTGTAAGGAAATGCGTGGCCTGTCCGACTACGGCTTCAACAAAGCAGCGCGGGCTGCGATCTTGAGCCGTCGAACGCACCCGCTCGGGCCGCATGGGCCACGTTGGCCACCCAGGATACCTATCGTTGAACGATTCGATGACCGATTGGCAGGAGCACGAATGATGACAAAGCAAACTCCGCAGAAAACACCGGCGATCCACCCGGCCTGGTTGCGAACCATGCACTGGCTCAATGCCGTTGCCGTGATTGTGATGGTGCTCAGCGGTTGGCGGATATACGACGCCTCGCCAATCTTCGGCTTTTCGTTTCCCCCGGGCATCACGCTGGGCGGCTGGCTGGCCGGCGCGCTGCTGTGGCACTTCGCGGCGATGTGGCTGCTGGCCATCAATGGCGTGCTGTATCTGGCATTCAACCTGTTCACAGGGCGTTTCGCCCGCAAATTTTTCCCGTTACGGCCTGCCGAGATCCTGCGCGATCTGGGTGCCGCACTGCGCGGGCGTCTGGCGCATGCCGATTTGCGGCATTACAACGCGGTGCAGAAGCTGGCCTATTTATTCGTGATGGTCGACATCGCGGTGCTGGTGCTCTCGGGGCTGGTGATTTTCAAGTCGGTGCAATTCCCATTGTTGCGCGAGTTGATGGGGGGCTACGACACGGCGCGCGTGGTGCATTTCGTCGCGATGTCTTTGCTGGTCGCGTTTTTCATCGTGCACGTGGCGATGGTGGCGCTGGTGCCGCGCACCCTGCTGGCGATGCTGCGCGGGCGCTGACCGATAACCATTAACGAGGAGAATGTGATGCCGCGACCCATAGCGTCGAATGAAATCGATAGCCGTACCGCGCAGGATATCGTCGAGGCCGCCCGCCAGGAGTTGGGTTCGCCGGCCCGCCGTCTGTTCGGCAGGCGCTTGCTGACCCTGGGCGGCCTGTCGATGCTGACCGGCTGCACGGTCAACGGCGAGGGCGACGCCGAAAAATTGCTGATGCAGGTCTCGCGCCTGAACGATCGCGCGCAGGCCTGGCTGTTCGATCCCACCCGGCTGGCGCCGACGTATCCGGCGAGCATGATCACCCGGCCGTTCCCGTTCAACGCCTATTACGGCATCGATCAGGTGCCTCGCGTGGCCGGCAGCACATACAAGCTGGAACTCGGCGGCCTGGTGGCCGACAAGCGCCCGTGGACACTGGCCGAACTCAACGCGCTGCCGCAGACCAGCCAGATCACGCGCCACATTTGCGTGGAAGGGTGGAGTGCCATTGGCCAGTGGGGCGGCGTGCCGTTCGGGCTGTTTCTCAAGCGCATTGGCGCGGACCTGAGTGCCAGGTACGTCGCCTTCAAATGTGCCGACGATTACTACACGAGTATCGATATGCCCACCGCGCTGCATCCGCAAACGCTGCTGGCGCTGCGCTACGGCGACCAGACGTTGCCGGCGAAGTATGGCTATCCGATGAAGCTGCGCATGCCGACCAAGCTGGGCTACAAGAATCCGAAGCACATCATGGCGATCACCGTGACCAATACGTATCCGGGCGGTTACTGGGAAGACCAGGGATACAACTGGTTCGGCGGCTCCTGAGGTGGTTGCGCGGTACCGATTTCGTCTGGCTTGCCAGATGTTTTATCCGGCATGGTGCCGGTTCATTTTAGATAGGGGCGTTTCATGAAAAAGTTGATGATGGCAGTACTGGCCGCTTGTATCGGCATGGCGTCGGCAGGTGCGTTTGCACAGGACACGATGAAAAAGGACGCGATGGGCCATGAGTCGATGGCCGAGAAGACGATGAACAAATCTCATGCGAAGCAATCGCATGCGATGAAGAAGGACGGCATGGCCATGAAGAACGACAGCATGGGCATGAAGAAGGACAGCAAGATGCAGTAAGCGCGACGGCAAGAGCGTCGCGGGCGCGGCCGGCGGTTTGCCGGCCGCGCCCCTTTTTTACATGCCGAACAGCAGAAAGCCGCCGCGCGCGAGCAACATGAGCAGCACCTGAATGATCAGGAACAAGGCCAGCGGCGACAGATCGGCTCCGCCGATGGGCGGCAGCACGCGCCGGATCGGACGCAGGAACGGCGTGGTGAGGTAGTCGAGCACGGGCATCGCCGGCGAGTGCGGGTTGACCCACGACATGACCGCCATGAGCAGCGTCAGCCACATCAGCAGGTTGAGCGCCCATTTGACGAGCGTGAGCAGGGCGATCAGCAAGCCCAGCGGGAATAGCAGGGCGGGTTGCCCGCCCACCGCGGCGACCATCAGCACGAGGAAAACCAATGCCGTCAGATACGCCGCCACCAGGCTGGCCCAGTCGATGCCGCGATACCCGGGCAGGATGCGGCGCAGTGGCAACACCAGCCAGTCGGTGACCTGAAATACCCCACGCGAAATCGGATTGCCGGGCGGCATGCGGATGACCTGCATCCAGGCACGCAGCAGCAAAACGGCACCAAACAGCGTGAAAATGGTGTCGATCAGAAAACGTGCAATTTCACCAAACATCTGGGCTCCTAGCAGGGGAGCCGGCATTTTGCCGGCCGTCGACGATATGCAAAAGCGGATTGTCGCACGCTTTACCGCGCTTACCCAGGGCGCGCTGCCTTGCCATTCGCGCGGGGCCTCCGTACACTCGCGCCTAGCCTGAGCGGCCGGCTCGGGCCGAAGACTCGTTCCGCTCGCACACGCGACCAATCAATAAGAGGTTGAACCTCAAAGGAGAATATCGATGGCGGATTCCTATTTTCCCAAATGGCGACTGTCATCCGGTGTCGCGGGCAAGCAGGTGGTGGCTCCCGACGAGCGTCTGCCGGGGTTGCAGACGGTGGCGATGGGCGTGCAGCACGTGGTGGCGATGTTCGGCTCGACGGTGTTGGCGCCGCTGCTGATGGGCTTTGATCCGAATCTGGCGATTTTCATGTCCGGCGTCGGCACCTTGCTGTTTTTCGTGCTGGTGGGCGGGCGCGTGCCGAGCTATCTCGGCTCGAGCTTTTCGTTCATCGGGCTGGTGATCGCCGTGACCGGCTATGCCGGGCATGGCCTGAACGCGAACATCGGTGTGGCGCTGGGCGGCATCATCGCGTGCGGCGCGGTGTATGCGGTGATCGGGCTGGTGGTGATGGCGATCGGTACGCGCTGGATCGAAACGCTGATGCCGCCGGTGGTCACCGGTGCGGTGGTCGCGGTGATCGGTCTGAACCTGGCGCCGGTTGCCGTCAAGGGCGTCAGCGGCCAGGGCTTCGACAGCTGGATGGCGCTGATGACGATTCTGTGCGTGGGCGGTGTCGCGGTGTTTGCGCGCGGCATGATGCAGCGGCTGCTGATTTTGCTGGGATTGATCCTGGCCTACCTGATTTATGCACTACTGACCAATGGCGCCAGGCTTGGCACGCCGATCGACTTCGCGCCGGTGGCGCAGGCAGCATGGTTCGGCCTGCCGAAGTTCACCGCGCCGGTGTTTCACGCCAACGCGATGGTGTTGCTGGCGCCGGTGGCAATCATTCTGGTGGCGGAAAACCTCGGTCATATCAAGGCCGTCAGCGCCATGACCGGACAGAATCTCGATCCCTACATCGGCCGCGCCTTTCTGGGCGACGCGCTGGCGACCATCGTCTCGGGCAGCGTCGGCGGCACCGGCGTGACGACCTACGCGGAGAACATCGGTGTGATGGCGGTCACCAAGATCTATTCGACGCTGGTATTCGTGGTGGCGGCATGCATCGCACTGGTGCTGGGCTTCTCGCCGAAATTCGGCGCGCTGATCCATACCATCCCGGGGCCCGTGCTGGGCGGCGTTTCGATCGTCGTGTTCGGCTTGATCACGGTGGCCGGCGCGCGTATCTGGGTGCAGAATCGCGTCGATTTCTCCGACAACCGCAATCTGATCGTGACCGCTGTCACACTGGTGCTCGGGGCTGGCGACTTCACGCTGCGCTTTGGCGGTTTTGCGCTCGGCGGCATCGGCACCGCCACCTTCGGCGGGATTCTTTTGTACGCGCTGCTGCGCGGCCGCGCGCAGCCCGAGACCGGGACGATGGTGCAACGGTAAGAGCGACGCGCCGCCGGTCCCGGCGCGTCGGATCGCTGTGATGTTGCGCCGCACATGGTAGACTACGCGCGCTTGAATCCCGATAGACGGTGCCCGCGTTAGCGCGGCGGCCAAAGGATTCAAACGCGTCGCCCGCTGATCAATGTCGATCCGCTGAATGCGGCGCCCCATGCTTCTTCGATTTCTCTAAAGTGCGCCGGCCGCGGCCGGGCGCCTCATCATTATGTCCTTCAAAACACTCGGATTGTCCGAGGCCATCCTGCGTGCCGTGACCGAATTGGGTTACACCACGCCGACTCCCATTCAGGCGCAAGCGATCCCGGCGGTGCTGGCCGGCGGCGACCTGCTCGCCGGCGCGCAAACCGGTACCGGCAAGACCGCCGGCTTTACCTTGCCGATTCTGCAACGCCTGTCGCAAACGCCCGTGGCGCGCTCGCACGCGCCCGGCAAGCCGGCACCGGTGCGCGCGCTGATTCTGGCGCCGACGCGCGAATTGGCCGCGCAGGTCCAGGAGAGCGTGGCCCAGTACGGCAAATACCTGAAATTGAGTTCCGCCACCGTATTCGGCGGCGTGAGCATCGTGCCGCAGGTCAAGCAACTGGCGCGCGGCGTCGACATTCTGGTCGCGACCCCCGGGCGGCTGCTCGATCACATGCAGCAAAAGACGGTCGATCTGTCGCGCGTGGAGATCCTGGTGCTCGACGAGGCCGATCGCATGCTCGACATGGGCTTTATCCGCGACATTCGCCGCGTGCTCGCGGCGTTGCCGGCCAAGCGGCAGAATCTGCTGTTTTCGGCGACCTTCTCCGACGAGATCAAGGCGCTGGCCGACGGTTTGCTCGACCGCCCGGCGCTGATCGAAGTCGCGCGTCGCAACACCACCGCCGAACTGATCGCACAGAAAATCCACCCGGTCGATCGCGAACGCAAGCGCGAGTTGCTCGAGCATCTGATTACGTCGCAGAACTGGCATCAGGTGCTGGTGTTCACGCGCACCAAGCACGGCGCCAATCGCCTGGCCGAGCAATTGAACAAGAGCGGCATCACCGCGCTGGCGATCCACGGCAACAAGAGCCAGGGCGCGCGCACCCGGGCGCTTGCCGAATTCAAGCAAGGCACGCTGCAGGTGCTGGTGGCCACCGACATCGCGGCGCGCGGCATCGACATCGACCAGCTGCCGCATGTGGTGAACTTCGAGTTGCCGGAAGTCGCCGAGGATTACGTGCACCGGATCGGCCGCACCGGCCGCGCCGGCGCCAGCGGCGAAGCCATTTCGCTGGTGTGTGTGGACGAGCGCGATTTGCTGGCGAGTATCGAAAAGCTGATCAAGCGCAGTCTGCCGCGCGAGGTAGTGGCGGGTTTCGAGCCCGACCCCCATGCCGTCGCTCAGCCGATCCGCAAGAATTCTCGGCAGGGCGCGCCTGGACGCAACGGCGGGCAGCGCGCGCCGGCTACGCCGGCAGCCACGCAAGTCTTGCGCATCAAGAACGCGCCGAAGAAAAAAGCCGGCCAGTCTGCTGGCCAGCCGGGCAAGTCGCGCGCGCCGGGCAAACCGGCGTCCGGGCAAAGGAGCGTGCCGGCATCGGCCGAGCAAGGTCGTGCCGGCGCACCCAAGCCCGGCGGCGGGCGTTCCCGGGCGCAGACAGCGCAGGCCGCGCCGTCCCAGGGGCGGCGGCCGCAACGTGCCTCCTCGCAGGCGGCGCTGCTCACGCCAAAGGCAAAGTCCAGGCACGGGTAGCAGCGGAATTATCTCGATTTGCCAGACAAACCGGGCACCCCGCCCGGCTGTGGGCGTGCGGCAACAGTTGGCGCATGCCGCGCCACCGCAAATTTGATTAAACGGCGTTCATCGCCTAAAACTTCCTTATACCTGCATAACAGTTCGCCCTGCGCAATGCGGCATTGCGCAGGCGTTCCGGATATGGGAGTCAAGGTGAATTACCGGTGTGGCTGGCGACGGTAAGGAGCCATCGAAAATGCTGAGAAAGAATCCGCGCGGGGATTTCCCCGTGGTGCACGAAACGTCGTTTGTCGACCCGACGGCGATTTTGTGCGGCAAGGTCGTGGTCGGAGAAAATGTTTTCATCGGCCCCTACGTGGTGATCCGGGCCGATGAGGTCGACGAGCACGGCGACATGGCCCCGATCGTGATCGGCGCCAATTCGAATCTCCAGGACGGCGTGGTGATTCACTCGAAAGATGGCGCGCCCGTTACCATCGGCCAGAACACATCGATCGCGCACCGCTCGATCGTACATGGCCCGTGCGCCATCGGCGAGAACGTCTTCATCGGTTTCAACTCGGTGCTGTTCAATTGCGTGGTGCACGACTATGCGGTGGTGCGCCATAACTGCGTGGTCGACGGGCAGGACATTCCTTCCAATTTCTATGTGCCCTCGACCACCCACGTCAGCCCGGACACCGACCTGTCGACGATCCCCAAGGTCACGCGCGATGCCCGGCAATTCTCCGAATCCGTGATTCATACGAATGTCGGATTCGCGCGTGCCTATCGCCGGATTCAGAACGAATTTTGAGCCAGGAGTCGTTATGTCTTTGAGCGTCAACGGAATTGCGATCGATCCGCGCACACTGGCCGAGGAGATCGACCAGCACCGCGACCGGGACGATCCCGAGTCTGCCGCGCGACAGGCGCTGGTCGCGCGTGAGTTGCTGCGCCAGCGGGCGGTCGAGCTTCGTTTGCTTGGTGAAGATGGCGTGTTCGACGAGTCGGTCATCGACGCGCTGGTGACGTCCGACGTACGGGTGATGCCGCCGAGCCTGGAAGATTGCCAAACCTACTACGCCAACCACGCGACGCAGTTCCGTCAGGGCGACAAGGTAACGCTCAGCCAGATTCTTTTTGCCGCGGCACCGACGACACCGTTGAGCGTCGTGCTGCGCCGCGCCGAGGACACGTTGCAGGCGGTGCTTGCCGATCCGTCGCGCTTCGACGCCCTGGCGCGACAGTGTTCGGCATGCGGGCACGCGCAGCAGGAGCGTCATGTGGGCGAACTGGTGCGAGGCCAAAGCGTGCCGGAGTTCGAGTTGGTGGTTTTCAACGGCGATCGGCTGGGCGTGCTGCCGCGGCTGGTCAACACGCGCTTCGGCTTTCATGTGGTGCGCATCGAGCGTCGCGTCGTCGGCGAAGTGCCTGGTTTCGATGCCGTACGGGAGCGGGTCGAGCAGGTGCTGTGGCAACAGAACCGGCGTCAGGCGCTGCGCCATTACGTGGCGCTGCTCGCCGGCACGGCCGAGATCAGCGGCATGGCGACCTCGCCCGGCGGCGGCTGGCTGCAATAACGATCGCGTTGGCCGGGCGGCAGCGCAGTGCTCAGGGCGTGGCGGCCGAGCTCAGCATCCCGTATTCGATCGGAACCTTGACGTAAAAGACCTCGACCTTTTCGGCCCGCAGGCTGGCGAACAAGCGCTCCATTTCATCGGGACTGACGGCCAGCGTGACTTCGACGGGTTGCTCGGCCAGTTCGAAAAATCGCGCGCAATGCAGCCGCCCGCCGCGGCCATACCCCTCGGCGGCGTGCACGACGGTGGCGCCGCCGATGCCGAGGCGCTTGGCCTCGCCGACGATCCAGTCCGCCAGCGGCTGGTGCTTGTGGCGTTTGTTCTCCTGAAAGAACAGCGTGATTTGAAAGCCTTCCATAGGAATCTCCCGGTCAGGTATTGCGCAGCAGGAACGATGCGCCGGCGACGGTGGCCATGCCTAGAAACGTCATGATGAGCGCGCCGCTCACATGGATGAAAATCTCTGCCATGGCCCAGCCCAGCCGGCCTTCCTGCAGCAGGGTCGCGACTTCGGCGGAAAATGTGGAGAACGTCGTCAGGCCGCCGAGAAAGCCGGTAATGACCAGCAGACGCCATGCGGGCGGCAAGCCCGGGTACTGTCCGAAGAAAGCGGTGGCAATACCGATCAGATAACCCCCGGCCAGGTTGGCCGCCAGGGTGCCGAGCGGGATGGTCGGGAACAGCGCATTGAACTGTATCCCCAGTAACCAGCGCAGCACCGCGCCGAGCGAGGCGCCGAGGCTGATGGCGGCGATCGAGAGAAACATGCGGGCGATCCTTTCACATGAAGAAGTGCAATAAGGTACCCGATATTGGCGGCGCGCAAGGCGTGATGGCCCACGCGCCCGCGTCACGGGTTGCGTAGGCATCATCAGCCCCGGCACGAGGCCGGTGGCGGTTAAAGGAGGCATGCCATCTCCTGCCGCGAGTGTAGCAGAGCGGCCTCGCTTTGTGCCGCGGGTTTGCGCGCGGCGCCGGCTCAGGCAGAATAGCGGCGAGGCGGTGCGCCGCCACGAAAAGTAAAAGGGATCCCATGAAAGTTTTTGGCATCGCGGGCACCTCGGGTAGCGGCAAAACCACCTTGACCGAGGAACTGATCCGACGCTTTACCGAGGACGGCGTGCGTGTGGCCGCGGTCAAGCACACTCATCACGGTTTCGATCTCGATACGCCGGGCAAGGATTCCTACCGGATGCGCGAGGCGGGCAGCACCGACGTCGTGCTGGTGAGCGAGAGCCGGCTGGTGCTGATGCGCGAATATCGCGCGGCGCCCGAGCCGGAACTGCCGGACGTGCTGGCGCTGCTCTCGCCGTGCGACGTGGTGCTGGTCGAAGGGTATAAACGCAGCGCGGTGCCGAAGCTCGAGGTCTACCGGCCTTCGCGCGGCAAGCCGCCGCTGTGGCCTGAATTTCCCGACGTGGTGGCAGTGGCCAGCGACGAGCCGTTGACTACGCCGCTGCCGCGGCTCGATCTGAATGACGTGGATGCGATCTATGCGTTCATCCGCGATTATTTGACGCGATCGCCGGAAATTACCGTGCCGCAGCGATAAAAAAAGCGACCTCGCAGGCCGCTTTTTTCCGATGGCGCGAAGACGCTCGCGCTCAGTCCTTCGGGAAAGTCGAGGCACCGCCATGCTCGCCTGACCACTTGGCCGGCTCGTGCAGGAATTTCTCGACTTCGGCCAGCGTCTTGGCGTCGAAGTGATTGTTGGCCTTGGCCACACGCAGCACATCCCACCAGGTGGCCAGCGAGTGCAGCGAGACGTCGATCTCCTGCAGGACCTCACGGCTTTCCTTGAAGATGTCGTAATGGAAAATCACGAACACGTGATTGACCTTGGCGCCGGCCTCGCGCAGGGCCTTGCAGAAGTTGATCTTGCTGCGCCCGTCGGTGGTCAGGTCTTCGACCAGCAGTACACGCGAGCCTTCGGGCAAATCCCCTTCGATCTGGGCGTTGCGGCCGAACCCCTTCGGTTTTTTGCGCACGTATTGCATCGGCAGCATCAGCTTGTCGGCAAGCCAGGCGGCAAACGGAATGCCGGCGGTTTCGCCGCCGGCCACGGTGTCGATCTGCTCGCAGCCGATTTCCTGGATGATCACCGACTCGGCCAGATCCATCAGGGTGCGGCGCACGCGCGGGTACGAGATCAGCTTGCGGCAGTCGGTATAGACCGGGCTGGCCCAGCCGGAGGTGAAGATATACGGTTTCTCGGCATTGAAATGCACGGCCCCAACTTCGAGCAACAGCTTCGCGGTGAGGTCGGAAATCGTTTGACGGTCGATGCCTATCATGGACAGATCCTATGCGTGACGGTGTGGCGCCGTGGGTCGGAGGGCGCGCCGGATGCTTTGCCGAGCGCCGCCCCGGCGGGCCTGGCAGATGGACGGCAGGCGGCCGCCCTGGACGGACGGCGCGAGTTTCCTAACCCGGCATTATGCCACAGCGAGGGCTCGTCCGGGGCACCCGCGGGTTGCGTGGCGGCGCTGGCCGGGACTACACTCTGGCCACTTCGAGGCTCCCTATCCCATGTCATGGAAAATCAATCGGCCCTGCCGGCGGCACCGGCCGCGGAGACTGCCGGTCACCGCTACGCCAGTCGCGCGCTCTGGGCGGCCGCCGTGGGCTATGCGCTGGACGGATTC
This sequence comes from Pandoraea thiooxydans, assembly GCF_001931675.1. Taxonomy (NCBI): domain Bacteria; kingdom Pseudomonadati; phylum Pseudomonadota; class Betaproteobacteria; order Burkholderiales; family Burkholderiaceae; genus Pandoraea; species Pandoraea thiooxydans. The sequence continues at coordinate 4,287,087 of NZ_CP014839.1, forward strand.
GATTTGCTGGTGCTCGGCTTCATGTTGCCGGTGATTGCCGCAGCCTTGCGTCTGAGCGCCGCTCAGTCCGGCGCGCTGGTGAGCTGGACGCTGGTCGGGGCCGTCGCCGGCGGCATTGGTTTCGGCATGTTGAGCGACCGGTTTGGCCGGGTGCGCGTGCTGAGCTGGACGATTCTTCTGTTTGCCGTGTTCACCGGACTGTGCGCGCTGGCGCGCGGCTACTGGGATCTGCTGCTCTATCGCACCGTGGCGGGGGTGGGCCTGGGTGGAGAGTTCGGTATCGGCATGGCGCTTGCGGCCGAGGCCTGTGCCCCGGCGCAACGGGCACGCGCTTCGTCGTTCGTGGCGCTGGGCTGGCAGGCGGGGGTACTGGCCGCGGCGCTGCTGACGCCGCTGCTGCTGCCGGTCATCGGCTGGCGCGGCATGTTCGCCGTTGGCCTGGCGCCGGCCGTCGTGTCGTTCCTGATGCGTCGCGCACTTGGCGAGCCCCGGCTGTTTCTGGAGCAGCGCGCGCGTGAGCCGCGCCCGGCCGGCTCGCTGCGCCTGCTGGTGAAGGACGGGCCGACGACGCGGGCGAGCGTGGGCGTGGCGATTCTGTGTTCGGTGCAGAATTTTGGTTATTACGGTTTGATGATTTGGATGCCGAGCTATCTGGCCAGGACGTTCGGCTACTCGCTTACCCGATCGGCACTCTGGACCGCCGTGACGGTGGTGGGCATGGCCTTCGGTATTTGGCTGTTCGGGCGGCTGGCCGATCGCATTGGCCGGCGCCCGACCTTCATTGGCTACCAGGTCGGCGCGCTGGTGATGGTGTTTGTTTATGCGAGGTTGCAATCGCCCGGGGCGCTCTTGATCGGCGGGGCGATCATGGGGCTGTTCGTCAACGGCATGATCGGCGGTTACGGGGCGCTGATTTCGGAACTGTATCCGACCGAGGCGCGTGCCACCGCGCAAAATGTGCTGTTCAATATCGGTCGGGCGGTCGGTGGATTCGGCCCGCTGGTGGTCGGCGCGGTAGCCCTTGCGTGGTCTTTCAAGGCGGCGCTGGGGCTGCTTGCCTCGCTTTATGCGCTCGACGTGCTGGCCACGCTGTGGCTGATTCCTGAGCGCAAGGGAGTGGTGCTCGACTGAGCGGGGCCGGCGGGCGCGCCCGCCCGAAACCGACCCGAGGTGTACACTCACGATCCTGCACGTCGCTGGAGGCGGCAGACTCAGGTGCGCACCGCAACGGCGCAGGCACCATGCGCATGGCAGATTGGCCAGTGAATTTGTTGAATCAGGTTACGAACATGGACGAACAACTCAAGCAAAGCGCGCTTTCCTATCACGAGAATCCGCGTCCGGGCAAAATCTCGGTTACCCCGACCAAACCTCTGTCGAATCAACTCGATCTGGCGCTGGCGTATTCGCCGGGGGTGGCTTTTGCGTGCGAGGCGATTGCAGCCGATCCGCTCAACGCCAATCGCTATACCTCGCGCAGCAACCTGGTGGGTGTGGTCACCAACGGCACGGCGGTGCTGGGCCTGGGCAATATCGGCCCGCTCGCGGCCAAGCCGGTGATGGAGGGCAAGGGGTGCCTGTTCAAGAAGTTCGCCGGTATCGACGTATTCGACATCGAACTGGCCGAGCACGACCCGGACAAGCTGGTCGAGGCGATCGCCATGCTCGAGCCGACCCTGGGCGGCATCAATCTCGAGGACATCAAGGCGCCGGAATGTTTCTACATCGAGCAGAAGCTGCGCGAGCGCATGAAGATTCCGGTGTTTCACGACGACCAGCACGGCACGGCGATTATTGCGTCGGCCGCGATTCTCAATGGCCTGAAGGTGGTCGGCAAGGACATCGGGCAAGTCAGGCTGGTGTGCTCGGGCGCGGGCGCCGCGGCGATCGCTTGCCTGGATCTGCTGGTGCACCTGGGCTTGAAGAAGGAAAACATCCTGGTGCTGGATTCGAAGGGCGTGATCCACACCGGGCGCGACAAGCTGGACCCGAGCAAGGCGCGTTATGCCGCGCAGACCGAAGCGCGCACGCTGGCCGATGCGAGCCAGGGCGCGGATGTGTTCCTGGGCTGCTCGACCGCCGGCGTGCTCAGCGCCGAGATGGTCAAGAGCATGGCCGACAAGCCGCTGATTCTCGCGCTCGCCAACCCGGAGCCGGAAATCCGCCCGGAAGTCGCCAAGGCGGCGCGGCCCGATTGCGTGATCGCCACCGGGCGCTCGGATTATCCGAATCAGGTCAATAACGTTCTGTGCTTCCCGTTCATCTTCCGCGGCGCGCTCGATGTGGGCGCGACCACCATTACCGAGGAAATGAAGCTCGCGACGGTCAAGGCGATTGCCGAACTGGCGCAGGAGGCCGAGCAGAGCGAGGAAGTGGCGCGCGCCTATGAAGGCCAGACGCTGGAGTTCGGCCCGGAATACATCATTCCGAAGCCGTTCGACCCGCGCCTGATCATCAAGATCGCGCCAGCCGTGGCGCAGGCCGCGATGGACTCCGGGGTGGCGACGCGCCCGATTCAGAACATGGACGCCTACCGCGAAAGTCTGGGCGCCACGGTGTACCGCTCCGGCATGGTGATGCGTCCGGTGTTCGCGGCGGCCAAGGCTCGCCCGGCGCGCATCGTTTTCGCCGAAGGCGAGGATGAGCGGGTGCTGCGCGCGGCGCAGTTCGTGCTCACCGAAGGCATTGCCAAGCCGATCATCATCGGGCGCCCGTCGGTGGTCGAGATGCGATTGCAGAAAATCGGTGCGCGCATCAAGCCCGGCGTCGATTTCGAGATCGTCGATCCGGAAAACGACGCACGCTATCAGCAGTGCTGGCAGGAATATCACAACCTCGGCGCGCGCCATGGTGTCACGCCGGACGTCGCCAAGGCGGCGATGCGCAAGGACAACACCCTGATCGGCGCGATCCTGGTGCGGCTGGGTGATGCCGACGGTATGATCTGCGGCATGATCGACACCTTCCATCGCCACCTCGGGGTGATCGATCAGGTGTTGGGCAAGGCGCCCGACGCGCAGCACTATGCGGCGATGAATCTGCTGATGCTCTCGGGCCGCAACCTGTTCATCAGCGACACCTATGTCAACGAATTGCCGAACTCGGAGCAACTGGCCGACATGACGGTGCTCGCCGCGCGCGAGATCGAGCGCTTCGGGATCGTCCCCAAGGTTGCGTTGCTGTCGAACTCGAATTTCGGCAGCGTGGCGTCGGCCTCGGCACAGCGTATGGCCAAGGCACGCGAGCTGCTGGCCGAGCGGGCGCCGGCGTTGGAAGTCGACGGCGAGATGCACGGCGATGCGGCGTTGTCCGAGACGGTGCGGCGTGCTGCGTTCCCAGCCTCGCGCCTGAGCGGTGAAGCGAATCTGCTGGTGATGCCGAATGTGGAGGCCGCCAACATCACGTATAACCTGCTCAAGATGACCAGCGGCGAAGGCGTGACGGTCGGGCCGTTCCTGCTGGGCTGCGCCAAGCCGGTACACATCCTGACGCCGGCCGCTACGGTGCGGCGCATCGTCAATATGACGACGGTGGCGGCAGCCAACGTGGCGGTCAACACGAAGTAAGTACGCCGCCGCGCCCGCGCGCGGCAAACAAAAAACGCATGAGGCCATAACCTCATGCGTTTTTTATTGAGTGCCGCGCTCAGGCAACCTGTTGCTGCGCCGGATTGCGGTATTGCGTCAGGAGCCTGGTCCATTTGGCGCGCACCTGCGCGAGGTTGCGTGCCTTGACGTGACCGAAGCCGCGAATCTCTTCCGGCAGGCTGGCGAGCTGCACTGCGAGCGGCAGATTGCGCTCGCTGAGCCCGCTCAGCAATTCGGCCACCAGTGTTTCGTATTCTCCGATCAGTGCGCGTTCGGTGCGACGCTCCTCGGTTTTGCCGAAAGGATCGAGCGGTCCGCCGCGCAGGCCCTTGAGTTTGGCAAGCAGCTTGAAGGCAGACATCATCCACGGGCCATACTGCTTTTTGAGCAGATTGCCATGCGCATCGCGCTTGGCAAAAAGCGGCGGCGCGAGATGGAATTTGAGCTGGTAGTTGCCCTCGAACTGGGCCTGTATTTTGGCCATGAAGGCCGGGTCGGTGTACAGGCGTGCGACTTCGTACTCGTCCTTGTACGCCATCAGCTTGTACAGGCCGCGCGCCACCGCTTCGGTCAGCGGCGTTTGCGTCGGATTGGCGCTGGCCGCCTGCTCGGCCGCACGAACTTTCTCGACCAGCGAGCGGTAACGCTGTGCATAGGCGGCGTTTTGATAGGCGATCAGCGATTCGCAGCGCTGCGCGATGAGGGTATCGAGCGCCTTGGGGGTATGCAGGGCGATCACGTTGGCCCCGTTCGGTGCCGCATCCTGCTGCGCCAGTCTTTGCACGCTGGCCAGATCATGTGCGGCGCGGCGGCCCCACTCGAAGGCTTGGCGATTTTTTTCGATGGCGACGCCATTGAGTTCGATGGCGCGCACGAGCGCCGCGTGCGACAGCGGTATCCAACCTTTTTGCCAGGCGTAGCCGAGCACGAACGGATTGGTGTAGATCGCGTCGCCCAGCAAGCGCAGCGCCAGTTGATGCGCGTCGACGAAATCGCAGGCGTCGCCAGCGGCATTGCGAATGTCCTGCTCGGTGCTGCTTCCCGGGAATTGCCAGTCGGGATTCTTGATCAGCTCGGCGGTCGGCGTGTGGGCGCTGTTGACGACCACGCGCGTGATGCCGTGCTGCATGCGCGACAGGGTGTCGTCGGAGGCGGTGACGATCGCGTCGCAGCCGATCACGACTTGCGCCTCGCCCATGGCGATACGCGTGGCGTGGATGTCGTCGGGGTGGTTGGCGATTTGCACGTGACTCATCACGGCGCCGCCCTTTTGCGCCAGGCCGGTGACGTCGAGCGTGGTGACGCCTTTGCCTTCCAGGTGGGCGGCCATGCCCAGCAGGTTGCCGATGGTGACGATGCCGGTGCCGCCCACGCCGGTCACGAGAATGCCGAATGGCCGCCGGATGGGCGGCAGCACCGGTTCGGGCAACGTCGGCAGGGTGTCCAGCGAGGCTTGCGCCGCCTTGGGTTTGCGTGGTTGCGCGCCCTCGACAGTCACGAAGCTCGGACAGAATCCCTTGAGGCAGGAGAAGTCCTTATTGCAGGACGATTGATTGATTTGCCGCTTGGTGCCGAATTCGGTGTCGAGCGGCTCGACCGACAGGCAGTTCGATTGTACCGAGCAGTCCCCGCAGCCCTCGCACACGGCGTCGTTGATGAATGCACGCCGCGCCGGATCCGGGTAGGTGCCGCGCTTGCGGCGCCGACGCTTCTCGGTGGCGCAAGTCTGGTCGTAGATCAGGATGGTGGTGCCGGGCACTTCGCGCAACTGGCGCTGGACCGCATCCAGTTCGTCGCGATGGTGCACCGGTGTGCCGGCAGCCAGTGCAACGCCCTGATATTTTTCGGGCTCGTCGGTGACCACGACGATTTTCGCGGCGCCTTCGGCTGCCAGCTGCTGGGTAATTTGCGGAACCGTCAGCACGCCGTCGACCGGCTGGCCGCCGGTCATCGCGACCGCATCGTTGTACAGGATCTTGTAGGTGATATTGACCTTGGACGAGATCGCCGCGCGGATCGCCAGCAGGCCCGAGTGAAAATACGTGCCGTCACCGAGGTTGGCGAAGATGTGGCGGTCCTGCGAGAACGGGGCCTGGCCTATCCAGGACGCGCCTTCGCCACCCATCTGAGTGAAGGTTTCGGTGCGGCGATCCATCCACACGGTCATGTAGTGGCAGCCGATGCCGGCGACCGCGCGCGAGCCCTCGGGCACATTGGTCGACGTGTTGTGCGGGCAGCCCGAGCAGAACCAGGGCTTGCGTTCGACCGCCACGCGCGGCTTGGCGAGCGCCTTTTCCTTGGCCTCGATCAGGGCGATACGAGCGGCGATGCGCGCGCGCACATCGGAAGGCAGTTCGAATTTTTCGAGGCGGGTCGCGATCGCCTTGGCGATGACTGCCGGCGACAGTTCGTAGTGCGCCGGCAACAGCCAGTTGCCCATCGGTACCGACCATTCGCCGCCTGCGCCGTCCTTTTCGTCGAACTTGCCGAATACGCGCGGGCGTACGTCGTCGCGCCAGTTGTATAGCTCTTCCTTGATGGCGTATTCGAGGATCTGGCGCTTTTCCTCGACCACCAGGATTTCCTGCAGGCCGGTGGCGAAGGCGCGCGCGCCCTGCGCCTCGAGCGGCCACACGCAGCCGACTTTGTAGAGCCGGATGCCGATGCGGCTGCAGGTTTGTTCGTCGAGACCGAGATCCGATAGTGCCTGGCAGACGTCGAGATACGCTTTGCCGGCGGTCATGATGCCAAAGCGCGCGTGGGGCGAATCGATCGTCACGCGGTCGAGCTTGTTGGCGCGGACGTAGGCCAGGCCCGCATACCATTTGTAGTCGAGCAGCCGCGCCTCCTGGACCAGCGGCGGGTCGGGCCAGCGCAGGTTGAGGCCATCGGGCGGCATGACGAAGTCTTCGGGCAGGGCGATGCGCACATGGTGCGGATCGATCATGACCGAGGCCGACGATTCGACCACATCAGTGACGCATTTCATGGCCACCCATAGTCCGGAATAGCGGCTCATGGCCCAACCGTGCAGCCCGTAGTCGAGGTATTCCTGCACGTTGGACGGGTACAGCACCGGCAGGCCACACGCCTTGAATACGTGTTCGGATTGATGCGCCAGGGTGGACGACTTGGCGGCGTGGTCGTCGCCGGCGAGCACCAGTACGCCGCCGTGCCTGGACGAGCCCGCCGAGTTGCCGTGCTTGAAGACGTCGCCGCTGCGATCGACGCCCGGCCCCTTGCCGTACCACATGGCAAATACGCCGTCATATTTGGCCGGATAGAGGTTGGTTTGCTGAGAACCCCACACGGCGGTGGCGGCCAGATCTTCATTCACGCCGGGCTGGAAGACGATGTTGCGCCCCGCCAAGTGCTGCTTGGCTTTCCATAGCGAGAGATCGAGCCCGCCCAGCGGTGAGCCACGGTAGCCGGAGATGAACCCCGCCGTGTTGAGCCCGGCCGACGCGTCGCGCTGCTGCTGGAGCATCGGCAGGCGCACCAGGGCCTGGATGCCGCTCATGTAGGCGCGGCCTTGCTCCAGCGTGTATTTGTCGTCGAGCGTGACGGAATCGAGCGCGGCCAACAGGCTGGCGTTCACGGGGGCGTTCATGGATGTGTGCTCCTCACAATTTTGGGATCGCCAAAACGACCTCATGCCGACTCTCGTGAAGTCTGGCCATGAGGGTGTCGTTGCTGGACCTTCGAGCCGGCTGCATGGCTCGACCGCAAGCGGGGATCCTATTCTTGCCGACTATGGTAGCACTCGCACTGCTCGCCCACCGCGCCGTCGCTGAGGTGATCGAGTCGGGGTGTTTTACCTGGCGCAGAGTATAGCTGAAATTGCCTTACGTTTACGTTAACGTTAACCCGGAAATCGACGGTAACAAGGTGTAAGTCCTAATGATGCGATAAGGCGCACATGGGCAGAATGGCACAACTGGCTACCGACTGATTTAACCGTGCAGCAAGGAGGACCCCCGTGAAGCATCGCCATGTCGCCAAATTCCTTTTGGTCTCGGCGTCGTTCCTGGCGCTCGAAATGAGTGTCGCCCGGGCCGACGAAATGGTGCGCAACAAGATTGCCAGCAACGTGACGTCGGCGCAGCGCGTTGCCAACGCCCGACAGGTCGGCGGCAACCGAAACACCTTGCGTCGACTGCCGAATTAGTCGATTTTCGATCGCAAAAAAACGCCACGCCGGCATTGCCCGCGTGGCGTTTTTGTCGAAGGCTGTCGTTAGGAGGCGATCAGTGCGTGGGTTTTTCGCCGGCTTCGAGGACCCCGCGACGGATCTGATCGAGTTCGATGGACTCGAATAACGCTTTGAAGTTACCTTCGCCGAACCCCTGGTTGCCCTTGCGCTGGATGATCTCGAAGAACACCGGGCCGATCTGGTTTTCGGTAAAGATTTGCAACAACAGGTCGTGCGGCGCGCCATCGATCAGGATCTTGCGCTGGCGCAGCTCGTCCAGCGGTTCGCCGTGGCCGGGAATGCGCCGATCGACCAGCTCGTAGTAGGTGTCGGGCGTGTCGAGCAGCGTGACCTGGGCCGCGCGCAAGCGGTCGACCGTCCGGTAGATGTCGGCCGATCCCAGCGCGATGTGCTGAATGCCCTCACCTCGGTAGGCGTCGAGATATTCCTGGATCTGTCCGGCTTTTTCCGATCCCTCTTCGTTGATCGGAATGCGGATCTTGCCGCACGGCGAGGTCATGGCCTTGGACTTGACCGCCGTTACCTTGCCCTCGATATCGAAGTAGCGCACTTCGCGGAAGTTGAAAAAGCGCTCGTAGAATTCGCTCCATTCTTTCATGCGCCCGCGGTAGACGTTGTGCGTCAAGTGGTCGATATAGGTCAGGCCGAATCCGGCTGGGTTAGGGTTGGCGCCTGGAATCGGCTCGAAGTCGACGTCGTAGATGCCGATGTTGCCGATATCGCCTTCCTTGGCGCCGTTTTTGCCGCGCCAACGGTCGACGAAATAAATGAGCGAGTCGCCGATGCCCTTGATGGCCGGGATGTTGAGCTCCATCGGACCGCTATGGCTGTCGAAGCCCCAGGCGCCCAACTCGAGCGCGCGCTGGTAAGCCTTGGCTGCGTCCTTGACGCGAAAGGCGATGGCGCAGATCGACGGACCATGCAGACGCGCGAAACGCTGAGCAAATGAATCCGGCTCTGCGTTGATCAGGAAATTGATGTCGCCCTGACGGTAGAGCGTGACGTCTTTGTGGCGGTGTTTTGCAACAGCGGTAAAACCCATTTTTTCGAACAACTGCCCGAGTGCTTTGGGATCGGGCGCGGTGTATTCGACGAATTCGAATCCGTCGGTCCCCATGGGGTTGTCCCAAGGTTGGAAAGTCATGGCATGTCTCCGTGCGGGGCGCTGGTTGCAGTCGCGCCGTTGTTCAAAATTTGAAGTGTAGACGAAGGCATGAGGGAGGAAATTGCCAAATTCGCTTCATTTTCATGATTTATAGCAATAAGATTGCTCTATATTTTGAGAATTGAGGAGAATATGCCAAGCATTGTGTTGGATAAAACGGATCGAAAAATTCTGGCGCTGCTTCAGGAGAACGGGCGGCTATCGAATCTGGAAGTGGCCGAACGGGTGAATTTATCGCCGAGCCCTTGTTTGAGACGCATTCGGCGCCTGGAAGAGGCGGGGGTGATCCGTGGCTATGTGGCGCTGGTCGATGCTGCGCAGGTCGGCTTGGGGCTGCTGGCGTACGTGAATGTGCGCCTCGACAAGCGTGGCGGGCCAGACAGTCGGGGGAAATCCCATGCGGAGCTGTTTCGCGCGGCGGTTGCGGCGTGGCCGGAGGTCGTCGGGTGTTATGCGATGACCGGCGAGATGGATTACTTGTTACGCGTGCATGTGCAGGATATGGAGCACTTTTCCCGTTTCGTGCAGGACGAGCTGCTGCATCACCCGAGCGTGATCGACGTCAAGACGAGTTTTGTGCTGGCGCGTTTCAAGGAGACCACGGCGCTGCCGCTGCCGTGAAGGCGGCCGAGATCATGGATTGACGATAAAAAACCCGGCCGTAGCCGGGTGGAGGTGAATCGTCGACCGGGTTCAGGCGACTTTCAGTTGCGGCAGCCACGCCGCCAGCAGTTGCTTGGTGTCGCGCACCTGCCGCTTGACCGCATAGTCGAAGGTTGCCGCCTGCTCCTGCAGGATTTCGTCGACGACTGTGGCGGTGTCGGCCGGCGGCAGTGTCAGATAGGCGTCGGCTTCGCCATACGCGTAGTTGATGTCCATGCCAGCCTTTTTCGCGATGTGCATCATGGTGGCATTGCGCGACAGGCAGTGCATATACAGTGTCTTGACGTGCTTGTTGCGGCAGTGCATGGCGGTGCGTTCGAACAGCCGTGAGCCGATCCCTTGGCCGCGGGCCTGCGCCAGCACGGACACGCCGAATTCGGCGACACGCTCGGAGCCATTGTCGGGAAGCATGGCGACATGCGCCGCGGCGATCAGATTCAGGTTGTCGTCGAAGACGCCAAAGACCGTGTCGCGAGAGAAATCGATGCCGCCGACGTAACCCTCGATGATGGCATCGCTGACGACCTGGCCGAAGCGTAGCAGGCGGTCGTCCTCGTCCAGCATGGCGAGGTGCTCGAACAGCTGGTGGCGATCAGCGGAGGTGAGTTCCCGGATCAGGACAGCGGTTTGCGCGGGATGGGCCGGCACGGGGTCGGCTGCGGGGATGGCGAAAATGCGTTCGAATAAGTTCATGGCGGGCCCCTCGGGGCGCCGGCTCTCGTGGCCGGAACAATATGATGCAATGCAACATATTATACAGACATTTATAGGTATTAACCCTTATTTTTCTGAGAAGATTCCGAATGGATCCTCTATTTTTCCTGCCTGTGTAACGGGCCGTGAGGCTGAATGCCATGCCGTAGTGCAGCAAATTTGCGCCGCTCGAGGGCAAAAAAAGCGGCCGGTGCATAGCCACCGGCCGCTTTGGCTGCTTTGCTGGCGCCTGATTACGCGCTTTGCAGGGCGCCCCACATTTCTTTGTCGCGCTCGGCGGTCCAGATGCGCGGGTGTTTGGTGCCGTTGGCCTCGTCATATGCCCGGCTCACGTCGAAGGGCAGGCAGTGTTCGTAGATGAAGACATGTCCGAATTTCGGATCCATCTGAGTTCGCGTGTAGTCGAACGCTTCCTTGAGCGATAGGCCCTTGTCGACCGCGGTCCGAGCGCTGCTCAGCAAGGTGGTGACGAAATCGCGGGTGTAATCGAGCCCCTCGTTGACGCGTTCGGGGGTGGTCAGCGCCGGGCCGCGGCCGGGGACGAGCTTTTCCGCTTTCATCGCGCGCAGGGCCTCGAGCGTGGCGGGCCATTCTTCCAATTGGGCATCGCCCGTGTAGGCCGCGGCCTCGAATTCAACCAGATCGCCGGAGAAAAGCACTTTTTGCTGCGGCAGCCAGACGATGGTGTCGCCCTTCGTGTGGCCCATGCCGACGTGCATGATCTTGACTTCCAGCTGGCCCATGAAAAGGGTCATTTCCTTTTCGAACACCAGGGTCGGCCAGGTCAGGCCGGGGATCGAGTCGACCGCCTGGAACAGGCGCGGGAATCGCTCGATCTCGGACTTCATGTCGGCCTCGCCGCGCTCGACGATCATCTCGTAGGTGCCGCGGCTGGCGATGATTTGCTCGCACCCTTCGGCTTTGTAAGCCGCTGCGCCGAGCACGCGAACCGCATGGTAGTGGGTCAGCACGACGTATTTGATCGGCTTGTCGGTAATTGCGCGGATGTGGGCGATCAGTTCCTTGGCCATCACCGGGGTTGCGGTGGTGTCGATCACCATCACGCCGTCGTCACCGATGATGACGCCGGAGTTCGGGTCGCCCTCGGCCGTATAGGCATAGGCGTTATCCGAAAGCTTGGTGAAAGTGGTTTTTTTGGCGGCCAGGTCGCCTCGGGACGCGAATTGTTTGCTCATGGGATATCCTGTCTCTCCGGTTAAACTAATCGTAATGAATTACGTATTATTTAATTATAGATGAGCGCAGCTATTTTGTCAGAATCCCGTCGTTCGCGTCCGATGGCCGGATCGAACCGAACTCAGGGCGCGCCGAGTCCATGCTCGAAGACCTGGATGACCTCTTCGGCAAAATCGCGATATCCCATGCGGCCGCCCGGCTTGAGCCAGGTGAATGTCCAGTTGATCATGCCGAACAACATCATGGTCAGGGCGGTTCGATTGTCTTTGTTGACGCGCTGCGGGTAGGCTCGCGCCAATTGTCGCGTGAAGGCTGCGACGACGTCGCGTTGCCGATTCAGGACGATCTCGCGCTGTTCGTCGGCGAGGAACTTGACGTCGTTCAACAGTGCGATGTGGCGCGTCTGCGATGTTTCATATTCGTGCAAGAACGCGCGCACGAGTTCGGCGAAGGTTTCCTGCTCGGACAGATTGCGGCGCTGACCGAGTGCCTCGACCTCGGCGATGATCAGCATCAGACGCTTGGTGTAGCGATCCAGCAAATCGAAAAGGATCGCCTCCTTGCTGGCGTAGTAGTGGTACAGGCGAGCTTTCGACGTGCCGCAGATTGCCGCGAGTTCGGACATCGACGTGCTGGGGTAGCTGGATTGAGCGAACGCCTGTGCCGCGACGTCTAGAATTTGTTCGCGTTGCGATTCGTGGTTGGGAGCCTTGGTACGTGCCATTGTTATAGTCGTGTGAGTTCACAGTTGGACGAGTCGTACGGATCTCCGCGCAGCTCCAGGCGGCCGGACGCCTGCAATTCCCGGTAACGCCAGAGCACAAACGTGTCGGTTGCGAAGAAACCTCGTATGGCCTGTGTGGCTGCCGCAATCGTCAGGCTGGTGGAAATCGCCGTCTCGGGCAGCAGCGCCATCAGGGTTTCGTCGACGTCTGCATAGGTGCCGCCTTCGAAGGTGTTGTGCTGCCAGCGGCGAATCTGCGTCTCGGCATGCTTCAGGGCGCGCCATTCCAATGCAAGACGGCCGATACGCAGCACGGAGATCGGCGCGATCAGCCTGAGCCGGGTGGCAATCACCGACTCGGGATACATCGCAAGGGCCGTCGGAGCATCGGCAGCCAGCCCGGGGTTGCCGAGGTCTGGCGCTTTAAGGGCAACTTCGTTCAGCCTCGCCGGGCAGGTACGCAAATGAAAGGCGACGCGTCGCAGCATCAGCTGATCGGCCGCGCTGTCACCGTGCCAGATCGAAACTTGGTTGGATTCCCCGGCCAGCTCGCGCAGCGTGTCGAGTTCGCTCGTCAGATCCAGTGAAAAATCCCGCTTGAGCATGGGCGCGACGCGCTGCCAAAAGGCTGCGCGTTGCCGGGGGTCGTCGTCGATTTCGCGCAACGGGCCGATAGCCAGGTCGTCGCGCAGGACAACCACGCGCTCCCCGCGCCCTGCATGCTCGAGCACTTGCCGCATGACGCCGCCGGCATGGTCGCCATTGACGATGTGAGTGTATTCCATGCGGCCAGTTTACACTGGTACGGCCACCGTTCCGTCGCGTTGGCACGATGCGCTGGCGTTTTCCCTCGTCAACGCTCGTCGTAACTGACGACAACGCGCTCGCTTACTGGATGCGCCTGGCAGGTCAGGATGAAGCCCTGCGCGATCTCGTGATCTTCCAGCGTGTAGTTCTTGTCCATCTTGACTTCGCCCTCCAGCACTTTGGCCCGGCAGGTGCAGCAGACGCCGCCCTTGCAGGCGTATGGCAGTGCCAGGCCGGCCCGCAGACCGGTGTCGAGGATGCTCTGGCCTTCATAGGGCTGGCGCAGGCGGCGTTCCTTGCCGTCGAGCACGACCACCAGGTCGGCCGCAGGCGTGCTGTCGGTGATTTCGATCGGCTTGGCGCCGGCCTGAGGCAGCGGAATGCCGAAGCGCTCGACATGAATCTTCTGCTTGGCCACCCCGGCGTCGGCCAGTGCGGCCTCGGCGGCGTCCATCATCGGGGCCGGGCCGCAGATGAATGCTTCGTCGATGCTCGCCGGCGGGATCAGGGTGTCGAGGAAGGCCGCGCATTTTGCCTGGTCGAGCAGGCCGCTGAAGAGGTCGATTTCCTGTGCTTCGTCGGACAGCACGTGGTAGAGCCGCAGACGGCCGAGGTAGCGGTTTTTCAGGTCTTCAAGTTCTTCGGCGAACATGATGGTCGGCACGGCGCGGTTGCCGTAGACCAGGGTGAATTCACTGCGCGGCTCGGCCGCCAGCGTGGTCTTGATGAGCGCGAGCATTGGCGTGATGCCCGAGCCGCCGGCAAAGCCGACATAGTGCTTGCGCTGTGCCGCGTCCAGCGGCGTGAAGAAACGCCCGTCGGGCGTCATGACGTCGATCGCGATGCCAGGCCGCAGATGATCGTTGGCGTAATTGGAGAACTTGCCGCCGGGCACGCGCTTGATGCCGATCCGCAGCTCGCCGGTCTGTTCGTAGTCGGGCACCCCGACGCAGATCGAATATGAGCGGCGGGCTTCCTCGCCGTCGATTTCCGTTTTAAGCGTCAGGAACTGGCCTTGCTTGAATCGGTAGGCGCCCCGCAGTTCTTGCGGCACGGCAAAGGCGATTGAAATGGCGTCGTCGGTTTCAGCGCGAACGTCGCGAATCGGCAGTTTGTGGAATTGAGGCGTCGTCATATTGGAGATCCTGGCGGGCAATGGGTGGCCAATGGCTCTAAAAGGGTGAGGGGCGCTCAGTACGGCTTGAAATAATCAAACGGTTCGCGGCAATCGAGGCAGCGGTAGAGCGCCTTGCAGGCCGTGGAGCCGAACGCGGACAGCAGTTCGGTGTTGCTCGAGTTGCAATGCGGACAGGTCACACCGTGTTGCGGCCGTGGATGAAAGCGCAAGGGCTGGCTGTCTGAGCGGGCATTCCCGGCGGTCGGCGGTGCGATACCGTACCGTTGCAATTTGTCGCGAGCCTCGTCGGTGATCCAGTCGGTCGTCCAGGCCGGCGCGAGCACGGTCGTGACGCGATAAGGTCCGACACCCGCCTGCGTGAGGGCGGCGCCGATGTCCTCGGCGATCTGTGCCATGGCGGGGCAACCCGAATAAGTCGGCGTGATGACGACCTCGATCACGGCCCCGGCCCCGGCCGCTTCGTCGGCAGACGCGCGCGCGAGCCGGACGTCTCGCAGAATTCCGAGTTCGCGAATCGACACGACCGGAATCTCGGGGTCGGGCACCGCCTCGAGCGCTTGCCTGGCGCGGGCCAGCACGTCGGTGGACACGGTGTTGGGCGCCATGGCGGGCGTGGCGTCTACCATGACGCGCCAGGATGTTGGCGTGCCAGGCTTTGCATTTCCGCGAGCAGGTAGCCCATGTGCTCGGAGTGCTCGCCGTCTTTGCCGGTGCTGATGTAGGCGCCAGTCGGCGAGGGCGTGAGCGTGGCGGTGCTAAGGACCTCGTTGACGAGCGCGTCCCAGGCCGGCTTGAGGCTGGCGGTGCTTACGCCCACGCCAGTGGCGGCAACGGCCTGTTCGATGGCGTCTTCCTGGAACACTTCGTTCATGTAGGGCAACAGGTAGTCGAGTGCGGCCTGGGTGCGGCGGTGCGAGACCTCGGTGCCGTCGCCGAGCCGAATCAGCCAGTCGCGGGCGTGATGCAGGTGATAGTGCGCTTCCTTGAGCGACTTCGCGGCAATTGCTGCGAGTTCAGGGTCGAGCGAGGTCGTCAGGGCTTGCCAGAGTTCGACCATCAGCGCCGAGTAGAGGAAGTTGCGTGTGATGGTTACCGCGTAATCCTTGTCGGCGTGAGCCGTGGCCGAGAGCGGGCCGTAGTGGGGCAATTCGGCCAGCGTCCAGTTGGAGAACTCGCGTTCGTTGCGCCAATAGGCGTAATGGTCCTCGTCGCGCGCTGGCTGTCCTGTCAGCTCGGCCTCGATTTGGCCGGCGCGCGTGTATAGCAGACGGGCCTGTCCGATCAGGTCGAGGCTGATGTTCGTCAGCGCGATGTCCTCTTCCAGGATGGGGCCGTGGCCGCACCACTCGCTGTTGCGCTGTCCGAGGATCAGGGCATTGTCGGCGAGTCGGAGCAGATAGGCGAGATGTTCCGGGGTGGCTTTTGTCATAACGAATCTCTTGTCGACGCGAGGGCGCGGGCGGCGCGCCACAGCTTTACATGTGGTTGACTTCTTCCGGCAACTGGTAGAACGTCGGGTGCCGGTAGATCTTGTCGGCAGCCGGATCGAACAGTTCCGGTTTGTCTTCCGGTGCGGAGGCGGTAATCGCTACCGACGGCACTACCCAGATGCTGACGCCTTCCTGGCGGCGGGTGTAGACGTCGCGCGCCATGCGCAATGCCATGCCGGCGTCGGCTGCATGAAGGCTGCCGCAATGCTTGTGCTCCAAGCCCTGTTTGCTGCGCACGAAAACTTCCCAAAGCGGCCATTCGTTGCTGGTTGCCTGAGTCATGTGTGATCCTCGATTGGTCAATGTGTTGAGTCTGGGTCGCTGCTCAAGCGGCTTGCTTGGCGGGTGAATGCTTGGCGTTATAGGCGAGCGCTGCGTCTCTGACCCAGGCACCGTCCTCGTGAGCCTTTACCCGGGTGCCCAGGCGTTCCTTGTTGCAGGGGCCTTCGCCGTTCACGACGCGCCAGAATTCGGCCCAGTCGATGGTTCCGTAATCATAGTGGCCGCGCTCTTCGTTCCACTTCAGATCAGGGTCGGGAAACGTGACGCCCAGCACCTTGCCTTGCTCGACGGTGGCGTCCACGAATTTTTGCCGCAGATCGTCGTTCGAGATCCGCTTGATGCCCCACTTCATGGTTTGAGCGCTGTGAATCGAGTCCTTGTCGCTCGGACCGAACATCATTAGCACCGGCCACCACCAGCGATCGACCGCTTGCTGGACCATTTGGCGCTGAGCTTCGCTGCCTGACATCATGGCCAGGAGCGCGTCGAACCCCTGACGCTGATGGAAGGACTCTTCCTTGCAGATGCGGATCATCGCGCGCGCATAGGGCCCGTAGGTGCAGCGGCACAGCGGAATCTGATTCATGATCGCGGCGCCGTCGACCAGCCATCCGATTACGCCGACGTCGGCCCAGGTCGGTGTCGGGTAGTTGAAGATGCTCGAGTATTTGGCTTTGCCGGCATGCAGGGCGGCAACCATTTGGTCGCGTGATATGCCCAGCGTTTCCGCGGCGGAATAGAGGTAAAGCCCATGCCCGCCCTCGTCCTGAACCTTGGCGAGCAGAATGGCCTTGCGCTTCAGGCTCGGAGCCCGGCTGATCCAGTTGCCTTCCGGCAGCATGCCGATGATCTCCGAGTGCGCATGCTGAGAAATCTGCCGGATGAGCGTCTTGCGATAGGCCTGCGGCATCCAGTCTTGCGGTTCTATTTTTTGATCGGCAGCCATGCACTCATCGAAATGTGCCTGTAGTTGTCGGTCCATTTCGCTCAGAGCGGCTTGGTCGCCTAGCGGCGTGACATTGCTGGCCAGATCGAGAGATTGGGTATACATAGCAGCGTGCCTCCGGCGAATTAATGGAATTGTCCGATTATAAACCAACCGACCGGTCGGTCAATAAATTTCTGTGAAGCCGCTTGCGGCGCTTGATCGGGTGCGGCGGCGATAACGGTGTTCGGGCGACGCCTTAATGAAGGTTCTGCTTTATTAGTGATTTTGCCGAGGCATGAACCGGCCTGCGACCGGGAGGATGGTCTAGTTGGCTGGCGCATAAAATATTTAAAAAAGGTCTTGCCAAGGGGGGGGAGGTGGACTAATATCTCGCTTCTTCGCGAAGACGAGGTTGCTGTTAAGGGGCCGAGGCGGAAGTGAAGAGTGTTGATGGGATTGGCTGTGCGAGGAGTTGAGCGCGGCGCTGGCGAGAAAAAGTTAGCAAAAACCTGTTGACAGAAGCGAGTGTGAAGTAGATAATCTCGCTTCTCTGCTGCAAACGCAGCGACGCAAAAAACGAAGTGAAGTTGACGAGTTTTGAGCGAATGATCTTTAACAATTGAACAGCCGATAAGTGTGGGCGCTCGATGGCGAGTGCGCCTTCTTCGGAAGGTAGCTTTAAAAACATTGAGAGCTCACACGGTAAAGGTGAGTTGTGATTTTTGATCATGACTTGTCAGTACTTGAGTTGAGCGACCTATTCGATCGCGAGCGATCGCGAGAATAGAAAACAGTAACAGGTTTGAACTGAAGAGTTTGATCCTGGCTCAGATTGAACGCTGGCGGCATGCCTTACACATGCAAGTCGAACGGCAGCGCGGAGAGCTTGCTCTCTGGCGGCGAGTGGCGAACGGGTGAGTAATACATCGGAACGTGCCCTGTAGTGGGGGATAGCTCGGCGAAAGCCGGATTAATACCGCATAAGCTCTACGGAGGAAAGCGGGGGACCGCAAGGCCTCGTGCTATAGGAGCGGCCGATGGCAGATTAGCTAGTTGGTGAGGTAAAGGCTCACCAAGGCGACGATCTGTAGCTGGTCTGAGAGGACGACCAGCCACACTGGGACTGAGACACGGCCCAGACTCCTACGGGAGGCAGCAGTGGGGAATTTTGGACAATGGGCGAAAGCCTGATCCAGCAATGCCGCGTGTGTGAAGAAGGCCTTCGGGTTGTAAAGCACTTTTGTTCGGGAAGAAAGTATTCGTGCTAATACCATGGATAGATGACGGTACCGGAAGAATAAGCACCGGCTAACTACGTGCCAGCAGCCGCGGTAATACGTAGGGTGCGAGCGTTAATCGGAATTACTGGGCGTAAAGCGTGCGCAGGCGGTTTTGTAAGACAGATGTGAAATCCCCGGGCTTAACCTGGGAACTGCATTTGTGACTGCAAGGCTAGAGTATGGCAGAGGGGGGTAGAATTCCACGTGTAGCAGTGAAATGCGTAGAGATGTGGAGGAATACCGATGGCGAAGGCAGCCCCCTGGGCCAATACTGACGCTCATGCACGAAAGCGTGGGGAGCAAACAGGATTAGATACCCTGGTAGTCCACGCCCTAAACGATGTCAACTAGTTGTTGGGGATTCATTTCCTTAGTAACGTAGCTAACGCGTGAAGTTGACCGCCTGGGGAGTACGGTCGCAAGATTAAAACTCAAAGGAATTGACGGGGACCCGCACAAGCGGTGGATGATGTGGATTAATTCGATGCAACGCGAAAAACCTTACCTACCCTTGACATGTACGGAATCCTGCTGAGAGGTGGGAGTGCTCGAAAGAGAACCGTAACACAGGTGCTGCATGGCTGTCGTCAGCTCGTGTCGTGAGATGTTGGGTTAAGTCCCGCAACGAGCGCAACCCTTGTCCTTAGTTGCTACGCAAGGGCACTCTAAGGAGACTGCCGGTGACAAACCGGAGGAAGGTGGGGATGACGTCAAGTCCTCATGGCCCTTATGGGTAGGGCTTCACACGTCATACAATGGTCGGTACAGAGGGCTGCCAAACCGCGAGGTGGAGCTAACCCCAGAAAACCGATCGTAGTCCGGATTGCAGTCTGCAACTCGACTGCATGAAGCTGGAATCGCTAGTAATCGCGGATCAGCATGTCGCGGTGAATACGTTCCCGGGTCTTGTACACACCGCCCGTCACACCATGGGAGTGGGTTTTACCAGAAGTAGGTAGCCTAACCGCAAGGAGGGCGCTTACCACGGTAGGATTCATGACTGGGGTGAAGTCGTAACAAGGTAGCCGTATCGGAAGGTGCGGCTGGATCACCTCCTTTCTAGAGCATGCGCTTAAAGTTGAGCGTTCACGCTTATCGGTTGTTTGACTGCATAGAAATGTGAAACGAGAAACGTGAAACGTTTTGGAATGTTTCGCATTTTGCCCGTCACATTTTTAGAGTGTGAGGGGTCTGTAGCTCAGGTGGTTAGAGCACACGCTTGATAAGCGTGGGGTCGTAGGTTCAAGTCCTACCAGACCCACCATCGAACCCGACATTGGGGGCATAGCTCAGCTGGGAGAGCACCTGCTTTGCAAGCAGGGGGTCGTCGGTTCGATCCCGTCTGCCTCCACCAATACCTGAGTTGCTAGTCGTGAGCGCTTGCTGAGCGCTCACGACTGGCAATAGCTAGTGCAGTTAAGCAGTATGGCTGTTCGTTCTTTAACAATCTGGAAGAAATAGTAGTGCATTGTAAGCGTCCCCGAGATGAGACGTGAGCAATGCATGGGTTGTGATTGTATCAACCAGTATTTAAGTGATCTTAAAGTCACTTGGAATACGGCACAACGCGAGAACTCAACCTGTGACGAGACATACTCGTTATAGGGTCAAGCGAATAAGTGCATGTGGTGGATGCCTTGGCGATCACAGGCGATGAAGGACGTGGTAGCCTGCGAAAAGTTGTGGGGAGCTGGCAAACGAGCTTTGATCCACAAATGTCCGAATGGGGAAACCCGGCCCGTATGGGTCATCCTTGGCTGAATACATAGGCCAAGCGAAGCGAACGCGGTGAACTGAAACATCTAAGTAGCCGCAGGAAAAGAAATCAACCGAGATTCCCAAAGTAGTGGCGAGCGAAATGGGAAGAGCCTGCAAGATTTAGCATCGGTGTTAGCGGAACGGCATGGAAAGGCCGGCCATAGCGGGTGATAGCCCCGTACGCGAAAACCCTGGTGTGGAACTAAGCTTGCGACAAGTAGGGCGGGACACGTGAAATCCTGTCTGAAGATGGGGGGACCATCCTCCAAGGCTAAATACTCGTGATCGACCGATAGTGAACCAGTACCGTGAGGGAAAGGCGAAAAGAACCCCGGGAGGGGAGTGAAATAGATCCTGAAACCGCATGCATACAAACAGTCGGAGCCTCGTAAGGGGTGACGGCGTACCTTTTGTATAATGGGTCAGCGACTTACGTTCAGTAGCAAGCTTAACCGTATAGGGAAGGCGTAGCGAAAGCGAGTCCGAATAGGGCGTTCAGTTGCTGGGCGTAGACCCGAAACCAGACGATCTATCCATGGCCAGGATGAAGGTGCGGTAACACGTACTGGAGGTCCGAACCCACTAGTGTTGAAAAACTAGGGGATGAGCTGTGGATAGGGGTGAAAGGCTAAACAAGTCTGGAAATAGCTGGTTCTCTCCGAAAACTATTTAGGTAGTGCCTCGTGTATCACCTTCGGGGGTAGAGCACTGTCATGGTTGAGGGGTCCATTGCGGATTACCTCGCCATAGCAAACTCCGAATACCGAAGAGTGCAATCACGGGAGACAGACATCGGGTGCTAACGTCCGGTGTCAAGAGGGAAACAACCCAGACCGCCAGCTAAGGTCCCTAAGATTGGCTAAGTGGGAAACGAAGTGGGAAGGCTAAAACAGTCAGGAGGTTGGCTTAGAAGCAGCCACCCTTTAAAGAAAGCGTAATAGCTCACTGATCGAGTCGTCCTGCGCGGAAGATGTAACGGGGCTAAGCCAGTCACCGAAGCTGCGGATGCGTGCTTGCACGCATGGTAGGAGAGCGTTCTGTAAGCCTGTGAAGGTGTCTTGTAAAGGATGCTGGAGGTATCAGAAGTGCGAATGCTGACATGAGTAGCGATAAAGGGGGTGAAAGGCCCCCTCGCCGTAAGCCCAAGGTTTCCTACGCAACGTTCATCGGCGTAGGGTGAGTCGGCCCCTAAGGCGAGGCAGAGATGCGTAGCTGATGGGAAGCAGGTTAATATTCCTGCACCGTCGTATGATGCGATGGGGGGACGGATCGCGGAAGGTTGTCCGGGTGTTGGAAGTCCCGGTCCCTGCATTGGAGAAGGCAGTTAGGCAAATCCGGCTGCGTAATTCAAGGGTGTGGGGCGAGCGAACTTGTTCGCGAAGCAATTGGAAGTGGTTCCAAGAAAAGCCTCTAAGCTTCAGTCATACGAGACCGTACCGCAAACCGACACAGGTGGGCGAGATGAGTATTCTAAGGCGCTTGAGAGAACTCGGGAGAAGGAACTCGGCAAATTGGTACCGTAACTTCGGGATAAGGTACGCCCTGGTAGCTTGACTGTCCTGCGACAGAAGGGCAAAAGGGTTGCAATAAACTGGTGGCTGCGACTGTTTAATAAAAACACAGCACTCTGCAAACACGAAAGTGGACGTATAGGGTGTGACGCCTGCCCGGTGCCGGAAGATTAAATGATGGGGTGCAAGCTCTTGATTGAAGTCCCGGTAAACGGCGGCCGTAACTATAACGGTCCTAAGGTAGCGAAATTCCTTGTCGGGTAAGTTCCGACCTGCACGAATGGCGTAACGATGGCCACACTGTCTCCTCCCGAGACTCAGCGAAGTTGAAGTGTTTGTGATGATGCAATCTACCCGCGGCTAGACGGAAAGACCCCATGAACCTTTACTGTAGCTTTGCATTGGATTTTGAACCGGTCTGTGTAGGATAGGTGGGAGGCTTTGAAGCAGGAACGCTAGTTTCTGTGGAGCCGTCCTTGAAATACCACCCTGGCTTGTTTGAGGTTCTAACCTTGGCCCGTTATCCGGGTCGGGGACAGTGCATGGTAGGCAGTTTGACTGGGGCGGTCTCCTCCCAAAGTGTAACGGAGGAGTACGAAGGTACGCTAGGTACGGTCGGAAATCGTGCTGATAGTGCAATGGCAAAAGCGTGCTTAACTGCGAGACTGACAAGTCGAGCAGGTGCGAAAGCAGGTCATAGTGATCCGGTGGTTCTGTATGGAAGGGCCATCGCTCAACGGATAAAAGGTACTCTGGGGATAACAGGCTGATACCGCCCAAGAGTTCATATCGACGGCGGTGTTTGGCACCTCGATGTCGGCTCATCTCATCCTGGGGCTGTAGCCGGTCCCAAGGGTATGGCTGTTCGCCATTTAAAGAGGTACGTGAGCTGGGTTTAAAACGTCGTGAGACAGTTTGGTCCCTATCTGCCGTGGGCGTTGGAAGTTTGAGGGGGGCTGCTCCTAGTACGAGAGGACCGGAGTGGACGAACCTCTGGTGTACCGGTTGTCACGCCAGTGGCATCGCCGGGTAGCTATGTTCGGAAGAGATAACCGCTGAAAGCATCTAAGCGGGAAACTCGCCTCAAGATGAGACTTCCCTGGGAACTCGATTCCCCTGAAGGGTCGTTCAAGACCAGGACGTTGATAGGCTGGGTGTGGAAGCGCAGTAATGCGTTAAGCTAACCAGTACTAATTGCCCGTGAGGCTTGATCCTATAACCAGTATGTTTCAGGTTATTTGCGTCGTTGTGCCTCTGATCACAACCACACTACTAATTCTCCAGATTGGCCAGGCTGACTCACCTCAGCCAGGCAACAAGTCATGCCTGATGACCATAGCGAGTTGGAACCACCCCTTCCCATCCCGAACAGGACCGTGAAACGACTCCACGCCGATGATAGTGCGGATTGCCCGTGTGAAAGTAGGTAATCGTCAGGCTTCTACCCTGAAACCCCCAGCAACCAACGCTGGGGGTTTCGCTTTTTTATCGCGGAATTTATCGAAGTAGCCTCCGATCAGCCCACAAGATCGTCTCTTCGCACAAGTTACAGAGGTCTTCCGCTTGTTATTTGAAAATGAAGGGGGGGGGGCTGAAGGAAGTGGTTGACTTTCAATCGCTGATTGCCCATAATTGCAAGTTCTCTGCGGAGGGGTGCCCGAGTGGCTAAAGGGGGCAGACTGTAAATCTGTTGGCTTACGCCTACGTTGGTTCGAATCCAACCTCCTCCACCAAAATGCAGTTGTTGGTTCGCGGTAAAGGGAGCTAAGCGGGTGTAGCTCAATGGTAGAGCAGAAGCCTTCCAAGCTTATGACGAGGGTTCGATTCCCTTCACCCGCTCCAGGCATTTGCGCAGACTAATTTTTTGCCCATGTGGCTCAGTGGTAGAGCACTCCCTTGGTAAGGGAGAGGTCGGCAGTTCGATCCTGCCCATGGGCACCAAAGCATTGCCGCCGCTAGGCGTGCGCGAGTACGACGAAATCTAACCTGTTAGGAGTCGAAAATGGCAAAGGAAAAATTTTCGCGGACGAAGCCGCACGTGAACGTTGGGACGATTGGGCACGTTGACCATGGCAAGACGACGCTGACGGCGGCGATTGCGACGGTTCTGTCGTCGAAGTTTGGCGGAGAGGCGAAGAAGTACGACGAGATCGATGCGGCGCCGGAAGAGAAGGCTCGTGGGATCACGATCAACACGGCGCACGTGGAGTATGAGACGGAAAACCGCCACTATGCGCACGTTGACTGCCCTGGGCACGCCGACTATGTGAAGAACATGATCACGGGCGCCGCGCAGATGGACGGGGCGATCCTGGTGTGCTCGGCCGCGGACGGCCCGATGCCGCAGACGCGGGAACACATTCTGCTGGCGCGCCAAGTGGGCGTGCCGTACATCATCGTGTTCCTGAACAAGTGCGACATGGTTGATGATGCTGAGCTGCTCGAGCTGGTGGAAATGGAAGTGCGCGAGCTGCTGAGCAAGTACGAATTTCCTGGCGACGACATTCCGATCATCAAGGGTTCGGCGAAGCTGGCGCTCGAAGGCGACAAGGGCGAGCTGGGCGAACAGGCGATCATGAAGCTGGCCGAAGCGCTGGACACGTACATCCCGACGCCGGAGCGTGCGGTCGATGGCGCGTTCCTGATGCCGATCGAAGACGTGTTCTCGATCTCGGGTCGCGGCACGGTGGTGACGGGTCGTATCGAGCGGGGTGTGGTCAAGGTTGGTGAGGAAATCGAAATCGTCGGTATCAAGCCGACGGTGAAGACGACCTGCACGGGCGTGGAAATGTTCCGCAAGCTGCTGGACCAAGGTCAGGCTGGCGACAATGTGGGTATTCTGCTGCGCGGCACCAAGCGCGAGGACGTGGAGCGTGGTCAAGTGTTGGCCAAGCCGGGTTCGATCACGCCGCACACGCATTTTGCGGCCGAAGTGTATGTTCTGAGCAAGGAAGAAGGTGGTCGCCACACGCCGTTCTTCAACAACTATCGTCCGCAGTTCTACTTCCGCACGACGGATGTGACCGGTTCGATCGAGTTGCCGGAGGGCAAGGAAATGGTGATGCCGGGCGACAACGTGGCCATTACGGTCAAGTTGATTGCGCCGATCGCGATGGAAGAGGGCCTGCGCTTCGCCATCCGTGAGGGTGGCCGCACCGTCGGCGCCGGCGTCGTCGCTAAAGTGATCGAGTAAAATCTAATACTTGATCTGCGCTTTTGAGGTCGGCCAATCGATTTAAATTGGCTGGCCTTTCTGCTGTTACAGGGGTATAGCTCAACTGGCAGAGCGTCGGTCTCCAAAACCGAAGGTTGGGGGTTCGATTCCCTCTGCCCCTGCCAATTTAACGCTGGCATCGAAATATGGCGAATTCACCTGTGGAAACTGTTCGGACCACCAGCGATAAGCTGTTGCTATTGCTTGCGGCCGTCCTGGTCGTCTTGGGTGTCGCCGCATTTTACGCGTTCGCCTTGCAATCTTTTTACGTCCGGCTAGGGGCTTTGATTGCCGGCGTTGCGCTGGGTGCTATTGTTGCTTTGATGTCGCAGTCAGGGAAGCGCTTCTTGGCATTCGCCAAAGATGCATACCGGGAAGTTGGGAAAGTGGTTTGGCCCACCCGCAAGGAAGCTACTCAGACGACAGCCATTGTGTTCGCATTTGTTGTCGTCATGGCCCTGTATCTTTGGCTCACCGACAAAGTCATTGAGTGGTCGGTTTTTTCCCTGATTCTTGGCTGGAAATGATATGACTGACGTTGATGCTGGGTCGGGGAAAAAGCGCTGGTATGTGGTGCACGCATACTCAGGCATGGAAAAGAGTGTTCAGCGTGCCTTGCAAGAGCGAATCGAGCGCGCAGGAATGCAGAGCCAGTTCGGCCGAATTCTGGTGCCGACCGAAGAGGTTGTTGAAATCAAGGGTGGTCACAAGTCGGTTACCGAGCGCCGTTTTTTTCCCGGCTACGTGCTCGTTGAAATGGAAATGACCGACGAGACGTGGCATTTGGTCAAAAACACCAATAAAGTGACTGGATTTGTCGGTGGTGCGCGTAATCGCCCCGTTCCGATTTCCGAGAAGGAAGTCGAGAAAATCATGTCGCAAATGCAGGAAGGGGTTGAGAAGCCGCGTCCCAAGACGCTGTTCGAGGTGGGTGAAATGGTCCGAGTTAAGGATGGCCCTTTCACCGATTTCAATGGCAGTGTTGACGAAGTCAATTACGAAAAATCCCGTCTGAGAGTGTCTGTTACGATTTTCGGGCGAGCGACACCGGTTGAGCTTGAGTTCGGCCAGGTCGAGAAACTGTAAGCGGTTTGTAGTTTGAAAGTTGCCGGCGGTTACGGCATTGAGGAGCGCTAGTAGCGGAACGGCGAACGCGCGTTACCACTCGTTTCGAATATGGGCCACATATTCGGCTAGGAGTCACTATGGCAAAGAAAATAATCGGCTTTATCAAACTGCAGATCCCTGCAGGTAAAGCGAACCCATCTCCCCCGGTTGGTCCTGCGCTGGGGCAGCGTGGCCTGAATATCATGGAGTTCTGTAAAGCGTTTAACGCGCAAACACAGGGCATGGAGCCTGGATTGCCGGTGCCGGTTGTTATTACCGCATACGCCGACAAGAGCTTCACTTTCATTCTCAAGACGCCGCCAGCAACTGTGCTGATTAAGAAGGCTGCGAAAATCGATAAGGGTTCGGCGAAGCCGCATACCGATAAAGTCGGCAAGATTACCCGCGCCCAAGCGGAGGAAATTGCGAAGACGAAGATGCCCGATCTTACCGCTGCAGACCTTGACGCAGCTGTTCGAACCATCGCCGGCAGTGCGCGGTCGATGGGTATCACGGTAGAGGGGGTATAAATGGCAAAGCTTTCCAAGCGGCAAAAGGCGATTGGCGAAAAAGTTGATCGCAACAAACTGTATGCCATCGAAGATGCCCTTTCCTTGGTCAAGGCATGCGCAACCGCTAAGTTCGATGAGTCCATTGATGTCGCCGTGCAGCTCGGCGTGGATGCGAAGAAATCGGATCAGGTTGTCCGTGGATCGGTCGTTTTGCCCGCAGGTACCGGTAAGGCTGTCCGCGTCGCTGTCTTTGCGCAGGGCGAAAAGGCTGAGCAGGCTCGCGCTGCGGGTGCCGAAGTGGTTGGGATGGAAGATCTCGCTGAGCAGGTCAAAGGCGGCAACATCAATTTTGACATAGTTATCGCCTCGCCGGATACCATGCGCGTTGTCGGGACTCTTGGGCAGATTCTCGGCCCGCGTGGATTGATGCCGAATCCGAAAGTCGGCACTGTGACGCCGGATGTCGCGACAGCCGTTAAGAACGCGAAAGCAGGGCAGGTGCAGTTCCGCGTCGACAAGGGCGGCATCATCCATGCGACGATTGGCCGCGCGTCGTTTGAACCTGCGGCCCTCAAGACCAATCTCGTTGCCTTGGTCGATGCGCTCAATAAAGCCAAACCCGCGACGAGCAAAGGTGCGTATCTGCGCAAGATCGCCTTGTCCAGCACGATGGGCGTTGGTGTGCGGGTGGATCAGAGCAGCCTGAGCGCTAGTTAAGATTTGTGTGCGAGAGTGCGCCGACCGTTGGGCTGGCCCTCTCGCCAAAAGAACTTTGGGCAGTAGGGTAGCTGACTACTGGTTATCAAAGACCGCTGGCGGGGTCTGTGTTGTTGGTGACTCCTTAAACCACAAGCCAGCGCAGATGGCGAACCCGAAATGGTTACGTAGTTCGAACTTGCCCTGCGAAAATCGTGGTGCTGTACGAATTCCTAACAGATCGGCCGCCGTTGATGGAAAAGGCGTCGTGATGGTCACGGCGTCAATTTTGGAGGTTAACCGTGGCACTTAACTTGGATGATAAGAAAGCCGTCGTGGCTGAGGTGGCGGCACAAGTTGCCGGCGCACAGACCGTCGTTCTGGCCGAATATCGCGGTATCACGGTTGGCGATCTGACGCAGTTGCGTGCGAAGGCACGCCAGCAAGGCGTTTATCTGCGCGTGTTGAAAAACACGCTGGCACGTCGTGCCGTGCAGGAAACTGCTTTTGCTGGTTTGGCCGAGCAGATGACGGGCCCGCTGATTTACGGTATGTCCGAAGATGCTGTTGCTGCGGCGAAAGTCCTCAACGACTTTTCCAAGACTAACGAAAAGTTGGTCCTTCGCGCGGGTTCCTATGACGGGCAGGTATTGGACAAGGCTGGCGTGCAAGCTCTGGCCAACATCCCGAGCCGCGAGGAATTGCTGGCGAAGCTGCTGGGCGTAATGCAAGCGCCGGTCTCCGGTTTTGCGCGCGCACTCGCTGCCTTGGCAGAAAAAAAGCAAGCGGAAGCTGCTTGATTTCTGCTTAGGCGAAAGTCGAATGATCGCTGACTTCGATCCGAATTAAATTAGGAGTTTTTCAAATGGCAATCACGAAAGAAGACATTCTCGAAGCCGTGGGCTCGATGTCGGTTATGGAACTGAATGACCTGGTGAAGGCATTCGAAGAGAAATTTGGTGTTTCCGCCGCCGCTCTGGCAGTGGCTGGCCCGGCGGGTGGCGGTGCTGCTCCGGCGGCCGAAGAGCAAACAGAATTCACCGTTGTGTTGGCCGAAGTCGGCAGCAACAAGGTTGGTGTGATTAAGGCGGTTCGCGAAATCACCGGTTTGGGCCTGAAAGAAGCCAAAGACTTGGTCGACGGCGCTCCGAAGCCCGTTAAGGAAGGTGTTGACAAGGCAGCTGCCGACGAAGCGAAGAAGAAACTGGAAGACGCCGGCGCGAAGGCTGAAATCAAGTAATTCGCTCTTCAAAGGGTGAAGGCTGGCGGTTTTTTGCCGTCAGCCTTTTGTACTTTGTGGGGCATATCGCTTAACCGCAAATTAGGTGATGTGAGTCGCGTCGAACTTATGTGAGGCGCACCTGAGAGGTCAAAGAAAAGGCGGGTGAGCTTTTTCTTTGTCTTCTGAAGCGACTGCAGAAGGCAAGTTTGGTCGGGCGATGGGCAACATAGGCATCCGTCGCCGTCAGCCAGCGGTTGGTAGCGGCCAACCACCAAGCTCGTCAGTCCGCGGCACTGTGCCGCGAAGACGTCTGGTCTCAGTCGATGAACACTCGGGTATTGGCCCGCCGAGCCTTACTCGCCGTGATTCGGAGATCGTAATGCACTATTCCTTCACAGAGAAGAAGCGTATTCGCAAAAGTTTTGCGAAACGTCCCACCGTGCACAAGGTTCCTTTTTTGCTGGCCACCCAGCTTGCCTCGTACACATCTTTCCTGCAGGCCGACGCTGTGCCGGCAGACCGTAAAAGTGAGGGCTTGCAAGCAGCATTCTCGTCTATCTTTCCGATTTCATCCCACAATGGTTTCGCTCGACTCGAGTTCGTGAGCTATGCGCTGGGAACGCCGGCATTCGATGTCAAAGAATGCCAGCAGCGTGGTTTGACTTTCTGTTCAGCGCTTCGCGCTCGGGTGCGCTTGGTTATTCTCGACAGAGAGTCGCCCAACAAGCCGGTCGTCAAGGAAGTCAAGGAGCAAGAGGTGTACATGGGCGAAATTCCGCTCATGACATCCACGGGTTCGTTCGTCATCAACGGTACGGAACGCGTCATCGTTTCGCAGTTGCACCGGTCGCCCGGCGTATTTTTCGAACACGACAAGGGGAAAACCCACAGTTCCGGGAAGCTATTGTTCTCCGCCCGGATCATTCCCTATCGTGGGTCCTGGCTCGACTTCGAGTTCGATCCGAAGGATATCCTTTACTTCCGCGTTGACCGTCGCCGCAAGATGCCGGTCACGATTTTGCTGAAAGCGATCGGGCAAACACCCGAGCAAATTCTGTCGCACTTCTTTGTTTTCGACAACTTTACGTTGATGCCCGAAGG
The DNA here is from genome assembly GCF_001931675.1 of Pandoraea thiooxydans. Classification (NCBI taxonomy): domain Bacteria; kingdom Pseudomonadati; phylum Pseudomonadota; class Betaproteobacteria; order Burkholderiales; family Burkholderiaceae; genus Pandoraea; species Pandoraea thiooxydans. The sequence continues at coordinate 4,316,396 of NZ_CP014839.1, forward strand.
CGCGCAGATGGAGTTCGTGCCAGAGCGTTTGCGTGGCGAGGTTGCTCGCTTTGACATCACTGACCGCGATGGCAATGTGATCGTCCAGAAGGACAAGCGGATCAACGCAAAGCATATTCGCGACCTTGAAAACGCAAAAACGAAATTTATTTCGGTACCCGAAGATTATCTCCTCGGTCGCGTGCTGGCCAAGAACGTGGTCGATGCCGATACCGGCGAGGTGATCGCCAACGCCAATGAAGAAATCGTGGAAGGCGTCCTGGCCAAGCTGCGTGAAGCGGGCGTAAAGGAAATCCAGACGCTGTACACCAACGATCTGGATCAGGGCCCCTACATTTCACAGACGCTGCGGGTGGATGAAACGGCGGATCAGACCGCAGCCCGAATCGCGATTTACCGGATGATGCGTCCGGGCGAGCCGCCGACCGAGGACGCGGTCGAGGCCCTGTTCAACCGTCTTTTCTACAGCGAAGATGCATACGATCTGTCCAAGGTCGGTCGTATGAAATTCAACCGGCGTGTCGGGCGCGACGAAGTGCTCGGGCCGATGACGCTGACCGACGACGATATTCTCGCCACCATCAAGATTTTGGTGGATCTGCGTAACGGCAAAGGCGAAGTCGACGACATTGATCACTTGGGCAATCGTCGGGTGCGGTGTGTCGGTGAACTCGCGGAAAACCAATTCCGCGCTGGGTTGGTGCGTGTCGAACGGGCTGTCAAGGAACGGCTGGGGCAGGCGGAAAGCGAAAATCTGATGCCGCACGATCTGATCAACAGCAAGCCGATTTCCTCGGCGATTCGTGAGTTCTTCGGCTCGTCGCAGCTGTCCCAGTTCATGGACCAGACGAACCCGCTGTCCGAAATCACACACAAGCGGCGTGTTTCGGCGCTTGGGCCGGGCGGCTTGACGCGCGAACGCGCGGGGTTCGAGGTGCGCGACGTGCATCCGACTCACTATGGTCGCGTCTGTCCGATTGAAACACCGGAAGGCCCGAACATTGGGCTCATTAATTCGCTCGCTCTGTACGCGCGTCTGAACGAATATGGCTTTCTCGAAACGCCCTATCGCAAGGTCGAGGATAGCAAGGTGACGGACCAGATCGATTACCTGTCGGCAATCGAGGAGGGTCGCTATGTCATTGCGCAGGCCAATGCGACGATGGATGCCCAGGGCAAACTGATCGACGAGCTGGTGTCATCGCGCGAGGCCGGTGAAACGCTGATGGTCACGCCTGATCGCGTTCAGTATATGGATGTCGCGCCGTCACAGATCGTGTCGGTGGCAGCATCGCTGATCCCGTTCCTTGAGCATGACGATGCCAATCGCGCGTTGATGGGATCGAACATGCAGCGGCAAGCGGTGCCGTGCCTGCGGCCTGAAAAGGCGCTGGTCGGTACGGGTGTCGAGCGTACCGTTGCCGTCGACTCCGGCACGACGGTTCAAGCGTTCCGCGGTGGCGTGGTCGATTATGTCGATGCAGGACGGATCGTCATTCGCGTAAACGATGATGAAGCCGTTGCCGGCGAAGTGGGTGTCGACATCTACAACCTCATCAAATATACGCGTTCGAACCAGAACACAAACATCAACCAGCGGCCGATCGTCGAAGTTGGCGATAAGGTCGAGCGCGGTGACGTGATCGCCGACGGCGCATCGACTGACCTGGGTGAGCTGGCACTGGGCCAGAACATGCTGGTCGCCTTCATGCCCTGGAACGGCTATAACTTCGAGGATTCGATCCTGATCTCGGAGCGCGTCGTTGCCGAAGACCGCTACACCTCGATTCATATTGAGGAACTGAATGTCGTTGCGCGCGACACCAAGCTCGGGCCGGAGGAAATTACGCGCGACATCTCGAATCTCGCCGAAGTGCAATTGGCACGTCTTGACGAGTCGGGCATCGTCTACATCGGCGCCGAGGTCGAGGCGGGTGACGTACTGGTCGGCAAGGTCACGCCGAAGGGCGAAACCCAGCTCACTCCTGAAGAAAAGCTGCTGCGCGCGATTTTTGGTGAAAAAGCGTCCGACGTGAAGGATACGTCGCTGCGCGTGCCGTCCGGCATGAGCGGCACTGTGATCGACGTGCAGGTCTTCACGCGTGAGGGTATTCAGCGCGATAAGCGGGCTCAGCAAATTATCGATGACGAGCTCAAACGCTACCGCCTGGACCTGAACGATCAGTTGCGTATTGTCGAAGGCGACGCGTTCCATCGGATCGAACGCCTGCTGGTCGGCAAGGTCGTCAATGGTGGTCCGAAGAAGCTTGCAAAGGGCGCGAAAATCACCAAGGAATATCTGGCTGATCTGGATCGGTATCACTGGTTTGATATTCGTGTGGCCGATGAAGAGGTGGCTGCACAGCTCGAAGCCGTCAAGGAATCCATCGAGCAGAAGCGCCATCAATTCGATCTCGCTTTTGAAGAGAAGCGCAAAAAGCTGACCCAAGGCGATGAGCTGCCGCCGGGTGTGCTCAAGATGGTCAAGGTCTACCTGGCGGTCAAACGACGTTTGCAGCCTGGTGACAAGATGGCCGGCCGTCACGGTAACAAGGGTGTCGTGTCGAAGATCGTGCCGATCGAGGACATGCCCTACATGGCCGATGGCACACCTGCCGACATCGTGCTCAACCCGCTCGGCGTGCCGTCGCGGATGAACGTGGGTCAGATTCTCGAAACCCATTTGGGCTGGGCGGCCAAGGGGCTGGGGCATCGCATCGGCGACATGCTGCGCGCCCAGGCGAAAGCTTCCGAGCTGCGTAAATTCATGACGCAAATTTACAACGAAAGCGGTCATCCGGAAGATATCGATGGCTTCTCCGACGCCGAAGTACTGGAGTTGGCGAAAAATCTTCAGAAGGGGGTACCGTTCGCCACGCCGGTGTTCGATGGTGCCCACGAAGAGGAAATCCATCGAGCACTTGATCTGGGTTATCCCGCCGAGATCGCGCAGCAACTCGGCATGACCCCGTCGAAGAATCAGGTCACGCTGTTTGACGGACGCACGGGTGAGGCTTTCGAGCGCCCGGTGACGGTCGGATACATGCACATGTTGAAGCTGCATCACTTGGTCGATGACAAGATGCACGCGCGCTCGACCGGTCCGTACTCGCTGGTGACGCAGCAACCGCTGGGCGGCAAGGCGCAATTCGGTGGCCAGCGCTTCGGTGAGATGGAGGTCTGGGCGCTGGAAGCCTATGGCGCCTCCTACGTGCTGCAGGAAATGCTGACGGTGAAGTCGGATGATGTGAACGGTCGGACCAAGGTTTATGAAAACCTGGTCAAGGGCGATCACGTGATCGATGCCGGTATGCCCGAGTCGTTCAACGTGCTGGTCAAGGAAATCCGCTCGCTGGGCATTGACATCGACCTTGAGCGCTTTTAAGCGACGTGATCAGGATATAGGAGAAAGCAATGAAAGCTTTGCTCGATCTATTTAAGCAAGTTCAGCAAGACGAACAGTTTGACGCGATCAAGATCGGTCTGGCCTCGCCTGACAAGATCCGGTCGTGGTCGTTCGGGGAAGTGAAGAAGCCGGAAACCATCAATTACCGGACCTTCAAGCCGGAACGCGACGGTCTGTTCTGCGCCAAGATTTTTGGCCCGATCAAAGACTATGAGTGCCTGTGCGGCAAGTACAAGCGTTTGAAGCACCGTGGCGTAATTTGCGAGAAGTGCGGCGTTGAAGTCACGCTGGCGAAGGTGCGCCGCGAACGCATGGGCCACATCGAGTTGGCTTCGCCGGTCGCGCACATCTGGTTCTTGAAATCGCTGCCGTCGCGCCTGGGCATGGTGCTCGACATGACGCTGCGCGACATCGAGCGCGTGTTGTATTTCGAAGCTTATGTTGTGCTCGACCCCGGTATGACGCCGCTCAAGCGTTGCCAGATCATGACCGAGGAAGACTATTACAACAAGGTCGAGGAATATGGCGACGAGTTCCGTGCTTCGATGGGAGCGGAAGGCGTACGCGAACTGCTGCGTTCGATTGACATCGATGCCCAGGTCGAACACTTGCGCGCCGAGCTGCAAGCGACTGGCTCCGAAGCCAAGATCAAAAAGTATGCAAAGCGCCTGAAGGTGCTCGAGGCATTCCAGCGTTCCGGCATCAAGCCGGAATGGATGGTGCTGGAGGTGCTGCCGGTGCTGCCGCCGGAGTTGCGCCCGTTGGTGCCGCTCGATGGTGGTCGTTTCGCGACATCGGACCTGAACGATCTGTACCGTCGCGTGATCAACCGGAACAACCGGTTGAAGCGGCTGCTCGAGCTGAAGGCGCCGGACATCATCGTGCGCAACGAGAAGCGGATGCTGCAGGAATCGGTCGATTCGCTGCTCGACAACGGCCGTCGCGGTAAAGCGATGACTGGGGCCAACAAGCGTCCGCTGAAATCGCTCGCCGACATGATCAAGGGCAAGAGCGGCCGTTTCCGCCAAAACTTGCTGGGCAAGCGCGTTGACTATTCGGGCCGGTCGGTGATTACCGTGGGCCCGACCCTCAAGCTGCATCAGTGCGGGCTGCCCAAGTTGATGGCGCTCGAGTTGTTCAAACCCTTCATTTTCCACAAGCTGGAAGTGCTGGGCGTGGCGACCACCATCAAGGCCGCCAAGAAGGAAGTCGAGAATCAAACACCGATCGTCTGGGACATCCTGGAAGAGGTGATTCGCGAACATCCGATCATGCTCAACCGCGCGCCGACTCTGCACCGCCTGGGCATTCAGGCGTTCGAGCCGGTGTTGATCGAAGGCAAGGCCATTCAGCTGCACCCGCTGGTCTGCGCGGCATTCAACGCCGACTTCGACGGTGACCAGATGGCTGTGCACGTCCCGCTGTCGCTGGAAGCACAGTTGGAAGCGCGCACCCTGATGCTGGCTTCGAACAACGTGCTGTTCCCCGCGAACGGCGATCCGTCGATCGTGCCGTCGCAGGATATCGTGCTGGGGCTGTACTACGCGACGCGCGACAAAATCAACGGCAAGGGCGAAGGGTTGACCTTTGCCGACGTCAGCGAGGCGCTGCGGGCATACGACAACAAGGAAGTCGAACTGACTTCCCGGGTCAATGTTCGAATCGTCGAGTACGATGTCGATGCTGAAACCGGTGAGAAAACCCGCAAGATCACGCTGTATCCGACGACTGTCGGTCGCGCCATCCTGTCGGAGATTCTGCCTGCTGGCCTGCCGTTCTCGGTATTGAACAAGTCGCTGAAGAAGAAGGAAATCTCGCGCCTCATCAACACGGCGTTCCGCCGTTGCGGTCTCCGCGAGACGGTGATTTTCGTCGACAAGCTGATGCAATCGGGCTTCCGCCTGGCTACGCGCGCCGGCATTTCCATTTGCGTGGACGACATGCTGGTGCCGACCAAGAAGGAAGAGATCATTTCCGAGGCAGCCAGGAAGGTGAAGGAATACGACCGTCAGTACATGTCCGGTCTGGTGACGGCGCAAGAGCGTTATAACAACGTGGTCGACATCTGGGGTGCAACTGGCGACGTGGTTGGCAAGGCGATGATGGAGCAACTGTCGTCGGAAGAGGTGATTGACCGCGACGGCAAGAAGGTGCGTCAGGAGTCCTTCAACTCGATTTACATGATGGCCGACTCGGGCGCGCGCGGTTCCGCGGCGCAGATTCGTCAGCTTGCCGGGATGCGGGGCTTGATGGCCAAGCCGGACGGTTCGATTATCGAAACGCCGATTACCGCGAACTTCCGCGAAGGCCTGAACGTGCTGCAGTACTTCATTTCGACGCACGGCGCGCGTAAGGGTTTGGCTGATACGGCTCTGAAGACCGCGAACTCGGGTTACCTGACCCGCCGGCTGGTTGACGTCACACAGGATCTGGTCGTGGTCGAGGATGACTGCGGCACTTCCAATGGCGTGGCCATGAAAGCGCTGGTCGAAGGTGGTGAGGTCGTCGAGGCGCTCAAGGACCGGATTCTCGGTCGGGTCGCTGTGGTCGACGTCGTCAATCCGGAAACCCAAGAGACCGTGTTCGAGGCGGGCACGTTGCTCGACGAGGACGCGGTGGAAGAAATCGAGCGCCTGGGTATCGACGAGGTCCGCGTGCGCACCCCGTTGACTTGCGATACGCGCTACGGCCTGTGCGCCAAATGCTATGGCCGCGATCTGGGGCGTGGATCGCTGGTGAACGTCGGCGAGGCGGTGGGTGTGATTGCCGCTCAGTCGATCGGTGAACCGGGCACGCAGCTCACCATGCGTACGTTCCACATCGGCGGTGCAGCGTCGCGTGCCGCTGTCGCATCGAATGTCGAAGCGAAGTCGAACGGTATGGTGCGCTTCACGGCAACCATGCGGTATGTGACTAACGGCAAGGGCGAACAGATCGTGATCTCGCGATCGGGCGAGGTCATGATTACGGATGACCACGGCCGCGAGCGTGAGCGCCATAAGATCCCCTACGGTGCAACGTTGCTGCAACTCGACGGCGTGACGGTGAAGGCCGGCACCCAGCTGGCGACGTGGGATCCGTTGACTCGACCGATCATCACCGAGCATGGCGGCACGGTGAAATTCGAAAACGTCGAGGAAGGCGTCACCGTTGCCAAGCAAATCGATGACGTCACCGGGTTGTCGACCCTGGTCGTGATCGATCCGAAACGTCGTGGCCCCACCAGCAAGAATGTACGCCCGCAGGTCAAGTTGCTGGACGAAAACGGCGAAGAGGTCAAGATCCCCGGCACCGATCACGCGGTAACGATCGGCTTCCAGGTGGGCGCACTGATCACCGTGAAGGATGGTCAACAAGTCCACATCGGCGAAGTGCTTGCCCGGATCCCGACCGAGTCGCAGAAAACGCGTGACATTACCGGCGGTTTGCCGCGCGTGGCCGAGTTGTTCGAAGCGCGCTCACCGAAGGATGCCGGCATTCTGGCCGAGGTCACGGGGACGGTCTCGTTCGGCAAGGACACCAAGGGCAAGCAACGTCTGGTCATTACCGACCTTGACGGGAACCAGCACGAATTCCTGATTCCGAAGGACAAGCAGGTGTTGGTGCACGATGGTCAGGTGGTCAACAAGGGTGAAATGATCGTGGACGGCCCCGCCGATCCGCATGACATTTTGCGCTTGCAGGGCATCGAAGCATTGGCGCGCTATATCGTCGATGAAGTGCAGGACGTGTATCGCCTGCAAGGCGTGAAGATCAACGACAAGCACATCGAGGTGATCGTTCGCCAGATGCTGCGTCGGGTTCAAATCGTCGATGCGGGCGACACACGATTCATTCCCGGCGAGCAGGTCGAGCGTTCCGAAATGCTCGATCAGAACGACCTGGTCAATGCGGATAACAAGCGTCCGGCGGTGTACGACAACGTATTGCTGGGGATCACGAAGGCATCTTTGTCGACCGATTCGTTCATTTCCGCTGCATCGTTCCAGGAAACCACGCGTGTCCTGACCGAGGCGGCGATCATGGGCAAGAAGGACGATTTGCGCGGCCTGAAGGAGAACGTAATCGTCGGCCGTCTGATCCCTGCTGGTACCGGACTGGCATTCCACAAGGCCCGCAAGGCCAGGGAGTTGTCCGACCGCGAACGCTTCGATCAAATCGCTGCGGAAGAGGCGTTCGAACCGATGCCGTCCTCGCTCGAGGAGCCGGCCGCAGAGTGATACCGCGGCTGTATGTATCTGTTGTGTAGTACGGGAAGGACGCTCATCCAAGAGTGTCCTTCCTCTGCATCAAAGCCCGTAAAGTCAGACGCTCGTTGACATGGCGGGCTTCGTTGCATAGAATGCTGGATTCCGGTTTTCTCGGCGGGATGCATTCGCCCTGCGATTGCGGTTGTTTGTCGAGCGGAATTGTCGTGCCGGCTGCTCGGTGGTGGGCGGCGGACACTGCGGTTTTGACTTATTTGAGAATACACAATGCCAACTATCAACCAATTGGTCCGCAAGCCGCGCACCTCTGCTCAAATCAAGAGCAAGAGCCCGGCGTTGCAGGACTGCCCGCAGCGTCGCGGTGTGTGCACCCGGGTGTACACGACGACGCCTAAAAAGCCTAACTCCGCTCTGCGTAAGGTCGCGAAGGTGCGCCTGACCAACGGTTTCGAGGTGATCTCGTATATCGGCGGTGAGGGTCACAACCTGCAAGAGCACTCGGTTGTCCTGATTCGCGGCGGCCGGGTGAAAGACTTGCCGGGTGTTCGCTATCACATGGTTCGCGGCAGCTTGGATACCCAGGGCGTCAAGGATCGTAAGCAGGCCCGTTCGAAGTACGGTGCAAAGCGGCCCAAAAAGGCGTAAAGCAATTGTTGGCGGTAATCGGACAGGTGCCGAGCCGCTAAGTAAGTGGTCACTCGGCCGGATGGCTTGTAGGTGGCCAGGGGGATGTTCCCCAACTGAATCGAAAAGGAAGAAATCATGCCGCGTCGTCGCGAAGTTCCCAAGCGCGAAGTATTGCCCGATCCCAAGTTCGGCAACGTCGATGTTGCCAAATTCATGAACGTCCTCATGCTGGCCGGTAAGAAGCCGGTGGCCGAGCGTATCGTTTATGGTGCATTCGAGCAGATCCAGAGCAAGGCGGGTAAAGATCCGCTGGAAGTGTTCAACACCGCCCTCGGCAACGTGAAGCCGGTGGTCGAGGTCAAGAGCCGCCGTGTGGGTGGTGCGAATTACCAGGTTCCGGTCGAAGTGCGTCCGTCGCGTCGTATGGCATTGGCGATGCGTTGGTTGCGCGAGGCTGCGAAGAAGCGCAGTGAGAAATCCATGGCACTGCGCCTTGCCGCCGAGTTGCTCGAGGCTGCAGAAGGTCGTGGCGGTGCGATGAAAAAGCGCGATGAGGTCCATCGCATGGCCGAGGCAAACAAGGCTTTCTCGCATTTCCGCTTCTGACGCTGGTAATCAAAACCAAAAGCAGAAATCGGGGCGGGTGCGCAATCATGCGCCTCGCCCGTTTGTGTTAGTGGCCCTGTGATTCGCAGGGTTACATTGAAAGAGGCTAAAAGTGGCTCGCAAGACTCCCATCGAGCGCTACCGAAATATTGGCATCAGCGCTCACATTGATGCAGGCAAGACAACCACAACCGAACGTATTCTCTTTTATACGGGCGTGAACCATAAAATCGGCGAAGTGCACGACGGTGCCGCGACGATGGACTGGATGGAGCAGGAGCAGGAGCGCGGCATTACGATCACGTCGGCTGCCACGACCTGCTTCTGGCGTGGCATGGGCAACAATTACCCTGAGCACCGCATTAACATCATCGATACGCCGGGACACGTCGACTTCACCATCGAGGTGGAGCGTTCGATGCGCGTGCTCGACGGCGCCTGCATGGTGTACTGCGCCGTCGGTGGTGTGCAGCCGCAGTCAGAGACGGTGTGGCGTCAGGCCAATAAATACAAGGTGCCGCGTTTGGCGTTCGTCAACAAGATGGACCGCACGGGCGCGAATTTCTTCAAGGTCTACGATCAGATGCGGTTGCGCCTGAAGGCCAACCCGGTGCCGGTCGTCGTGCCGATTGGCTCTGAAGAAAACTTCAAGGGCGTGATCGACCTGATCAAGATGAAGGCCATCCTTTGGGATGAGGCCAGCCAGGGCATGAAGTTCGATTACGTCGATGTTCCTGCCGAGTTGGCCGATATCGCGCAGGAATGGCGCGAAAAGATGATCGAGGTCGCGGCCGAGGCCAATGAAGACCTGATGAACAAATATCTTGAGTCGGGTGAATTGTCCGAGCAAGAAATCATCAAGGGCCTGCGTGATCGCACCATCGCGTGCGAAATCCAACCGATGCTTTGCGGAACCGCCTTCAAGAACAAGGGTGTTCAGCGCATGCTCGACGCCGTGATCGATTTCCTGCCGTCGCCAGTGGATATCCCGCCGGTCACGGGGCACGACGAAGACGACAAGGAAGTGCAGCGCAAGGCCTCCGATGACGAGAAATTCTCCGCGCTGGCCTTCAAGATCATGACTGACCCGTTCGTCGGTCAGTTGATTTTCTTCCGCGTGTATTCGGGCGTCGTCAACTCTGGGGATACGCTGTATAACCCGATCAAGGCGAAGAAAGAGCGCCTGGGGCGGATTCTGCAGATGCACGCCAATCAGCGTGAGGAAATCAAGGAAGTGCGAGCTGGCGACATCGCCGCCGCGGTCGGCCTCAAGGAAGCCACCACGGGTGACACGCTGTGCGATCCCGAGCACATCATCGTGCTCGAGCGCATGATCTTCCCCGAGCCGGTGATCTCCCAGGCCGTCGAGCCCAAAACCAAGGCCGACCAGGAAAAAATGGGCATCGCGCTCAATCGCCTGGCACAGGAAGACCCGTCGTTCCGCGTCAAGACCGACGAAGAATCGGGCCAAACCATCATCTCGGGCATGGGCGAGCTGCACCTGGAAATCCTGGTCGATCGCATGCGCCGCGAGTTCGGCGTCGAGGCCACCGTGGGCAAGCCGCAGGTGGCTTACCGCGAGACCATTCGCAAGAGCTGCGACGAGGTCGAGGGCAAGTTCGTCAAGCAGTCGGGCGGGCGCGGCCAGTACGGCCACGTGGTGCTCAAGCTCGAGCCGCAGGAGCCGGGCAAGGGCTACGAGTTCGTCGACGCGATCAAGGGCGGCGTGGTGCCGCGCGAGTACATCCCGGCGGTCGACAAGGGCATTCGCGAGACGCTCAACGCGGGCGTGCTGGCGGGCTATCCGGTGGTGGACGTCAAGGCCACGCTGTTCTTCGGTTCGTACCACGACGTCGATTCGAACGAAAACGCGTTCAAGATGGCCGGCTCGATGGCCTTCAAGGAAGGCATGCGCCGGGCCAGCCCGGTGCTGCTCGAGCCGATGATGGCCGTGGAAGTGGAAATGCCCGAAGAGTTCATGGGCAACGTGATGGGCGATCTGAGCTCGCGCCGGGGTATCGTGCAGGGCATGGACGACATGGTCGGCGGCGGCAAGATCGTGCGCGCCGAGGTGCCGCTGGCCGAGATGTTCGGCTATTCGACCTCGCTGCGCTCGCTCACCCAGGGGCGCGCCACCTACACCATGGAATTCAAGCATTACGCTGAAGCGCCGAAGAATGTCGCCGATGCAATTATCAGCGCCAAGACGAAGTGATTTGATTAGTGTCATCAACAATTTGAGAAATTGAGAAGGACTGAAAATGGCAAAGGAAAAATTTTCGCGGACGAAGCCGCACGTGAACGTTGGGACGATTGGGCACGTTGACCATGGCAAGACGACGCTGACGGCGGCGATTGCGACGGTTCTGTCGTCGAAGTTTGGCGGAGAGGCGAAGAAGTACGACGAGATCGATGCGGCGCCGGAAGAGAAGGCTCGTGGGATCACGATCAACACGGCGCACGTGGAGTATGAGACGGAAAACCGCCACTATGCGCACGTTGACTGCCCTGGGCACGCCGACTATGTGAAGAACATGATCACGGGCGCCGCGCAGATGGACGGGGCGATCCTGGTGTGCTCGGCCGCGGACGGCCCGATGCCGCAGACGCGGGAACACATTCTGCTGGCGCGCCAAGTGGGCGTGCCGTACATCATCGTGTTCCTGAACAAGTGCGACATGGTTGATGATGCTGAGCTGCTCGAGCTGGTGGAAATGGAAGTGCGCGAGCTGCTGAGCAAGTACGAATTTCCTGGCGACGACATTCCGATCATCAAGGGTTCGGCGAAGCTGGCGCTCGAAGGCGACAAGGGCGAGCTGGGCGAACAGGCGATCATGAAGCTGGCCGAAGCGCTGGACACGTACATCCCGACGCCGGAGCGTGCGGTCGATGGCGCGTTCCTGATGCCGATCGAAGACGTGTTCTCGATCTCGGGTCGCGGCACGGTGGTGACGGGTCGTATCGAGCGGGGTGTGGTCAAGGTTGGTGAGGAAATCGAAATCGTCGGTATCAAGCCGACGGTGAAGACGACCTGCACGGGCGTGGAAATGTTCCGCAAGCTGCTGGACCAAGGTCAGGCTGGCGACAATGTGGGTATTCTGCTGCGCGGCACCAAGCGCGAGGACGTGGAGCGTGGTCAAGTGTTGGCCAAGCCGGGTTCGATCACGCCGCACACGCATTTTGCGGCCGAAGTGTATGTTCTGAGCAAGGAAGAAGGTGGTCGCCACACGCCGTTCTTCAACAACTATCGTCCGCAGTTCTACTTCCGCACGACGGATGTGACCGGTTCGATCGAGTTGCCGGAGGGCAAGGAAATGGTGATGCCGGGCGACAACGTGGCCATTACGGTCAAGTTGATTGCGCCGATCGCGATGGAAGAGGGCCTGCGCTTCGCCATCCGTGAGGGTGGCCGCACCGTCGGCGCCGGCGTCGTCGCTAAAGTGATCGAGTAAAAGAGGAATGCGAGCCGGGTGCGATGGTCGCGCCCGGCCAGTCTGCCGTTCTTTATTAAAACCCGGCGAACCCTCCTTTTATATTGGGTCGCCTCGCTCTTTAGAGGAAAATCATGCAGAACCAAAAAATTCGCATTCGCCTGAAGGCTTTTGATTATCGGCTGATTGATCAATCTGCGGCCGAAATCGTCGATACCGCAAAGCGCACTGGCGCCATTGTGCGCGGTCCGGTGCCGCTGCCGACGCGTATTCAGCGCTTCGACATTCTGCGTTCCCCGCACGTTAACAAGACGTCGCGCGACCAGCTCGAAATTCGTACTCACCAGCGCTTGATGGACATCGTGGATCCGACTGACAAAACGGTGGACGCCCTGATGAAACTTGATCTGCCTGCTGGCGTGGATGTGGAAATCAAGTTGCAATAAACGAAAACACGCGGCTTGTCAAATGCTGGGATTGCTTTTATAATACTCAGCTTTTCGTGTGTATTAAAGAGTTGGGGCGCATTTGCGGCCCAATCTTTTGTCATTTAGCCCCGGCCAATCGCAGTCGGGAATGGAGAAAATCATGAGCCTTGGACTTGTCGGTCGCAAGGTTGGAATGACCCGTATTTTTACGGATGACGGCGATTCGATTCCCGTCACCGTGCTGGACGTGTCGGACAACCGCGTAACGCAAATCAAGACAAACGAAACGGATGGCTATAGCGCCGTCCAGGTGGCCTTCGGTAAGCGCCGTGCTTCGCGCGTGGCCAAGTCGATCGCCGGCCATTTGGCCAAAGCTGGTGTCGAAGCCGGCGAAATCCTCAAAGAATTCCGTCTCGACGCTGCCAAGGCCGCTGAGTTGCAGCCTGGCTCGGTCGTTGGCGTCGAGTTGTTCGAAGTCGGTCAAAAAGTGGACGTGCAAGGCGTGACGATTGGTAAGGGTTATGCCGGCACCATCAAGCGCTACAACTTCGCCTCCGGTCGCGCCAGCCACGGTAACTCCCGTTCGCACAATGTGCCGGGTTCCATCGGTATGGCCCAGGATCCGGGCCGCGTTTTCCCCGGCAAGCGCATGACGGGCCACCTGGGTGACGTGACGCGCACCGCGCAAAATCTCGAAATCGCACGCATCGATGCCGATCGCAAGCTGTTGCTGGTCAAGGGTGCCGTTCCCGGCGCCAAAGACGGCAAGGTTTTTGTGACGCCGGCGGTGAAGGCGCGCGCCAAGACTGAGAAGGGAGCATAACGATGGAACTGAAGCTCCTCAATGAGCAAGGCAAAGAAGGTGCGGGCGTTGCTGCGTCTGACGTCGTTTTCGGCCGTGACTACAACGAAGCGCTGATTCATCAGGTCGTGGTTGCCTATCAGGCCAATGCCCGTAGCGGGAACCGAGCCCAGAAAGATCGCGAACAAGTCAAGCATACGACCCATAAGCCGTGGCGGCAAAAGGGGACGGGCCGGGCTCGTGCCGGTATGACTTCGAGTCCGTTGTGGCGTGGGGGTGGTCGAATTTTCCCCAATTCGCCTGAAGAGAATTTCAGCCACAAGGTCAACAAAAAGATGTATCGCGCCGGGGTTTGCTCGATTCTGTCTCAGTTGGCTCGCGAAGGCCGCTTGAGCGTGGTCGAGGACGTCAAGATTGAAGCGCCGAAAACCAAGCTGCTGGCGCAGAAATTGAAGACCATGGGGTTGGATTCGGTGTTGTTGATCACCGATAGTGTTGATGAGAATTTGTATCTCGCCTCACGCAATCTCCCCAACGTCGCGGTTCTGGAACCGCGTCATGCCGATCCGCTATCCCTGATTCACTACAAGAAAGTGCTGGTGACCAAGGGCGCGATCGCCAAAATCGAGGAGATGCTGTCATGACCGACGTTCGCAAAAACGATCATCGTTTGATGCAGGTCCTGCTCGCGCCGGTAATCTCCGAAAAGGCGACTCTGGTAGCGGACAAGAATGAGCAGGTGGTTTTTCAGGTTGCTCGCGACGCCAACAAGCAGGAAGTCAAGGCTGCGGTCGAGCTGCTGTTCAAGGTTGAAGTCGAATCTGTGCAGATTCTGAACCGCAAAGGCAAGCAGAAGCGCTTTGGCCGTTTCATGGGGCGTCGCGACAATGCCAAGAAAGCATATGTCAGCCTGAAGCCGGGGCAGGAAATCAATTTTGAAGCGGAGGCCAAGTAACATGGCACTCGTCAAAACCAAACCCACTTCGCCGGGCCGCCGCGCGCTGGTCAAAGTGGTCAACAAAGACCTTCACAAGGGTAAGCCGTTTGCGGGTTTGCTCGATAAAAAGAGCAAGACAGCTGGCCGTAACAATAATGGCCACATCACCACGCGTCACATGGGCGGTGGGCATAAACAGCATTACCGTGTGATCGATTTCCGTCGCAACAAAGACGGTGTGCCGGCAAAGGTCGAGCGCGTCGAATACGATCCCAATCGTAGCGCGAATATTGCCCTGCTTTGCTATGCCGACGGAGAGCGCAGGTACATCATCGCTCCGCGTGGAGTGGCTGTCGGTCAGCAACTCATGAGTGGCTCGCAGGCGCCCATCAAAGCGGGCAATACCCTGCCCATCCGGAATATTCCGGTAGGTACGACGATCCATTGCATCGAAATGCTGCCGGGCAAGGGAGCCCAAATTGCTCGCGCTGCCGGTGTTTCCGCGATGCTTTTGGCGCGTGAGGGAACTTACGCCCAAGTTCGGCTCCGCTCAGGCGAAATTCGCCGTGTTCATATCGAGTGCCGCGCCACGATCGGTGAAGTTGGCAACGAGGAGCACAGTCTTCGTCAAATCGGTAAAGCTGGCGCCAATCGTTGGCGCGGCATCCGCCCGACAGTCCGTGGGGTTGCCATGAACCCGATCGATCACCCGCACGGTGGTGGTGAAGGGCGTACGGCGGCCGGTCGCCATCCGGTAAGTCCGTGGGGCACGCAGACCAAGGGTTATCGTACTCGCAGCAACAAGCGCACCACGACGATGATCGTGCAGCGCCGTAACAAGCGTTAAGGGGTAAGCTATGGCACGTTCAATTAAGAAAGGCCCGTTCTGCGACGCGCATTTGCTGAAGAAAGTCGAAGCGGCGCAAGCGACGCGCGACAAAAAGCCGATCAAGACGTGGTCGCGTCGTTCTACCGTTCTGCCCGAATTCATCGGGCATACCATTGCGGTTCACAACGGCCGCCAGCACGTTCCGGTCTACATTTCGGAAAATATGGTTGGCCATAAGCTGGGCGAGTTTGCGCTCACCCGTACCTTCAAAGGCCATGCGGCCGATAAGAAGGCGAAGAGATAAGGGGCGATCATGGAAGTGAAAGCAATACATCGTGGCGCCCGCATTTCGGCGCAAAAGACGCGTCTGGTTGCAGATCAGATCCGTGGTCTGCCTCTGGAGCGCGCGTTGAACATCCTGTCGTTTTCGCCGAAGAAGGCTGCAGGCATCGTCAAGAAGGTGGTGGAGTCGGCCATCGCGAATGCCGAGCATAACGAGGGGGCTGACATCGACGAGTTGCGCGTCAAGGGCATTTACGTCGACAAAGCGACTTCACTCAAGCGATTCACTGCACGCGCCAAAGGCCGCGGAAATCGCATTGAGAAACAAACCTGTCACATTACTGTGACGCTGGGCAATTAAGGGGTCACGATGGGACAGAAAATTCATCCGACTGGCTTCCGTCTGGCAGTCAGCCGTAATTGGGCCTCTCGTTGGTACGCGAACAATACGCAGTTCGCGAAAATGCTGAAAGAGGATATCGGCGTTCGCGAGTTTCTGAAGAAGAAGCTGAAAAACGCGTCTGTTGGACGAGTGCTTATCGAGCGTCCTGCGCGTAATGCCCGTATCACGATTTTCAGTTCGCGTCCTGGTGTGGTCATCGGCAAGAAGGGCGAGGATATCGAAATCCTCAAGACCGAATTGCAAAAGCGCATGGGCGTGCCGGTGCACGTCAACATCGAGGAAATTCGCAAGCCTGAAATCGATGCACAGCTTATTGCGGATTCGATCGCGCAACAGTTGGAGCGCCGTATCATGTTCCGCCGCGCGATGAAGCGGGCCATGCAAAACGCGATGCGGCTCGGAGCGCAAGGTATCAAGATCATGAGTTCCGGTCGTTTGAACGGCATCGAAATCGCGCGGACCGAATGGTATCGCGAGGGTCGCGTGCCGCTCCATACGTTGCGCGCCGACATCGACTACGCGACGTCCGAGGCGCAAACGACCTATGGTGCGATCGGCATCAAGGTTTGGGTCTACAAGGGTGACACGCTGGGCCGCAACGATGCGCCTGTCGTGGAAGAACCCACGGAAGACAAACGTCCTCGTCGTAATGCGCGTCCCGGAGATCGTCGAGGCCGTGGCGGCCCTGATGATCGTGCGGGCGTCAAGCGCGTGCGCAAGGCGGGTGGCAAGCCCGCTGACAGCGACGCCAAGGCTGGAGAATAAAGATGCTGCAACCGAAACGCAGAAAATATCGCAAAGAGCAAAAAGGCCGTAACACCGGTGTCGCGACGCGTGGCAATGCCGTGTCGTTTGGTGAGTATGGGCTGAAAGCGGTAGGGCGTGGCCGACTGACCGCTCGGCAAATCGAATCCGCTCGTCGGGCCATGACCCGTCACATCAAACGTGGTGGCCGTATCTGGATTCGTATTTTCCCGGATAAGCCGATTTCCCAAAAGCCCGCGGAAGTTCGTATGGGTAACGGCAAGGGCAATCCGGAATACTATGTGGCTGAAATTCAGCCGGGTAAAATGCTGTACGAAATGGATGGCGTCAATGAAGAGTTGGCGCGTGAGGCGTTCCGCCTTGCAGCAGCTAAACTGCCCATCGCCACCGTTTTCGTCGCTCGCCAGATCGGCGCCTGAGTGAGGGATTTGAAATGAAAGCATCCGAACTACGTGATAAGGATTCTGCCGCTCTGAACAAGGAGCTGTCGGATCTGCTGAAAGCGCAATTCGGTCTGCGCATGCAATTGGCGACGCAGCAATTAAGCAACACCAGCCAATTGCAAAATGTGCGCCGAGATATTGCGCGTGTGCGTACCGTGTTGAATGAGAAGGCGAACCAAAAATGAACGATACCGCAAAGACCGCGCTGAAGCGCACCTTGGTTGGCAAGGTGGTGAGCAGCAAAATGGACAAGACGGTGACCGTGTTGGTGGAACGCCAGATGAAGCATCCGTTGTATGGCAAGTACGTCGTGCGCTCCAAGAAATACCACGCACATGACGAGACGAATCAGTACAAGGAAGGCGACACCGTGGAAATCGAGGAAACTCGCCCCATTTCGCGGACGAAAGCGTGGACTGTTTCGCGCCTGCTTGAAAGTGCTCGCATCATCTGACGCGCCCTTTTAATGCTTGCAAGTCCGCGATCGTCGTTGTACAATCACGGACTTTCCACCTTTTGGGTAGTTTTAACTGCTCACTTCGTGGGGGTTGTTTGGCTTTCGGCCTGGCAGCCCAGTGAAAGAGATTCCTCTTGATCGATTCAACCCAAGCGACGCTGTGTAAGCGTTGACGGGGCCAAGACTGACCGGTGCAATGCACTGGATTAAGTTGGGAAGATAACACCATGATTCAGACTGAAACCCGGCTCGATGTGGCCGACAATACCGGTGCTCGCGAAGTAATGTGTATCAAGGTATTGGGCGGCTCCAAGCGTCGCTATGCTGGTATTGGCGATGTCATTAAGGTCACCGTCAAGGATGCAGCCCCACGTGGCCGCGTCAAAAAGGGTGAAATTTATAACGCGGTTGTCGTGCGTACCGCCAAGGGTGTTCGCCGCCAGGACGGCTCGCTCGTCAAATTCGATGGCAACGCCGCCGTTTTGTTGAACAACAAGCTTGAGCCGATTGGCACTCGCATCTTCGGGCCGGTGACGCGTGAGTTGCGTACCGAGCGCTTTATGAAGATCGTGTCGTTGGCTCCTGAGGTTCTGTAAGGGGTCGCCATGAATAAGATTCGTAAAGGTGACGTGGTCATCGTTTTGGCCGGCAAAGACAAAAGCAAGCGTGGCACCGTTCTGAGCGTCGACGGGGATCGTTTGGTTGTTGAAGGCATTAATCTGGTCAAGAAGCATGTCAAGCCGAACCCGATGAAAGGTACGACGGGTGGTGTTGTTGACAAGGCGATGCCGCTGCATATTTCGAACGTTGCGTTGGTGGATGCCAACGGCAAGCCCTCGCGCGTTGGGATCAAGGTCGAAGGTGGCGAGAAGGTGCGCTTCCTCAAGACGACCGGCGCGGTCGTCGGTGCCTAGGCGCAAGGAGTATAACGAATGACTCGTTTGCAAGAGATCTACAAAGACAAGATCGTCGCTGAGCTGGTGAGCCGGTTCGGCTACAAGTCGATCATGGAAGTGCCGCGCATTACCAAGATCACTCTCAACATGGGCTTGGGCGAGGCGGTTGCCGACAAAAAGATCATCGAGAACGCTACCGGTGATCTGACCAAAATCGCTGGCCAGAAGCCGGTTGTGACCAAGGCCCGCAAGGCAATCGCGGGGTTCAAGATTCGTCAAGGTTATCCCATCGGCTGTATGGTGACTTTGCGTGGTCAGCGCATGTACGAATTCCTGGATCGTTTCATCACGGTCTCGCTGCCGCGGGTGCGTGATTTCCGCGGTATTTCCGGGCGCGCGTTTGATGGTCGCGGTAACTATAACATCGGGGTGAAAGAGCAGATTATTTTCCCCGAGATTGAGTACGACAAAATTGATGCCCTGCGTGGTCTGAATATCAGCATTACCACGACAGCAAAAACCGACGAAGAGGCCAAGGCGCTTCTGTCGGCATTTAAATTTCCGTTCAGAAACTGAGGTTATCGTGGCTAAACTGGCACTGATCGAACGCGAGAAGAAGCGCGCCCGTTTGGCGCAGAAGTATTCTGCCAAGCGCGCCGCCCTCAAGGCAATCATCGAAGATACCAGCAAGTCGGAAGAAGAGCGTTACGCAGCGCGTCTGGAAATCCAGCAGTTGCCGCGAAACGCCAATCCTACTCGGCAACGCAATCGTTGCGATTTGACTGGCCGTCCGCGCGGAACTTTCCGCAAATTCGGTCTGGCACGTAACAAGATCCGTGAAATTGCCTTCAGGGGCGAAATTCCGGGTGTCACCAAAGCAAGCTGGTAATAGGAGAAGCAATATGAGTATGAGTGATCCTATCGCCGACATGCTGACCCGCATTCGCAATGCCCAGGCGGTTGAGAAAGTGTCGGTGGCAATGCCTTCCTCGAAATTGAAGGTGTCGATCGCAAAGGTGTTGAAGGACGAAGGTTATATCGACGACTACGCGGTGAAAGAAGACGGCGCGAAGCTCGAGCTTAGCATTTCGCTCAAGTATTACGCCGGACGCCCTGTGATCGAGCGTTTGGAAAGAGTTTCCCGGCCTGGATTGCGCGTGTATAAGAATCGCAATGACATTCCCCAGGTCATGAATGGGCTGGGTGTTGCAATTGTGTCGACCCCGAAAGGCGTGATGACCGATCGCAAAGCGCGCGCCACCGGCGTGGGCGGCGAAGTCATCTGCTACGTCGCGTAATTGCCCGTTAGGAGAGTGAAGCATGTCTCGTGTAGGTAAAAGTCCTATCGTTCTCCCAAAGGGCGCTGAAGTCACCCTCGGAGAGGGCGTATTGACGGTCAGAGGTCCGCTGGGCACGTTGGCTCAAGCTGTTCATGGCTTGGTCCGCGTGAAGAACGAAAACGGTTCGTTGGTGTTTGAGCCTGCGGACGACGGTCGTGAAGCGAATGCCCTTTCTGGAACCATGCGCGCTTTGGTGGCCAATATGGTCAAGGGTGTGACCCAGGGTTTCGAGAAGAAACTTAACCTGGTTGGCGTGGGTTATCGCGCGCAAGCTCAGGGCAATGCGCTGAAATTGCAGTTGGGGTTTTCTCACGACGTGATCCATGCGATGCCCGAAGGCGTCAAAGCTGAGACTCCGTCGCAAACCGAGATCATCATCAAGGGCGTTGATAAGCAGCGCGTCGGTCAGGTTGCTGCGGAAGTGCGCGGCTACCGGCCTCCCGAGCCCTATAAGGGCAAGGGCGTGCGCTATGCCGATGAGGTGGTGATCCTCAAGGAAACCAAGAAGAAGTGAAGGGTGCAACCATGGACAAGAAACAAGCTCGTTCGCGCCGTGCTCGCCAGACTCGTATCAAGTTGGCAGAGCTCAAGGTGCATCGTCTCTCAGTGCATCGCACCAACTTGCACATTTACGCACAGGTGTTTTCGCCTTGCGGCACAAAAGTGCTGGCGAGCGCATCGACCGCGGAACTGGATGTGCGCAAAGAGCTGGCAGGCAAAGAGGGCAAGGGTGGCAATGTCGCCGCGGCCGAATTGATCGGACGTCGTATCGCCGAAAAAGCGAAAGCCGCTGGCGTGGAAAGCGTTGCTTTCGATCGATCCGGCTTTCGCTATCACGGTCGAGTGAAGGCGCTTGCTGACGCCGCGCGCAGTGCCGGCCTCAAGTTTTAAGTAAGGATTCGTCATGGCAAAGATGCAAGCGAAAGTTCAGGCTGACGAACGTGATGACGGCCTTCGCGAGAAAATGATCTCGGTCAATCGTGTGACCAAGGTGGTGAAAGGTGGCCGAATTCTCGGTTTCGCCGCACTCACCGTGGTTGGCGACGGCGACGGGCGTATTGGCATGGGCAAGGGCAAGGCGAAGGAAGTTCCTGTTGCCGTGCAAAAGGCGATGGAACAAGCTCGCCGCAACATGTTCAAGGTGCCTTTGAAGAACGGTACGTTACAGCACGAAATCAGCGGACGTCACGGCGCCTCTAAGGTGCTGTTGGCTCCGGCCAAGGACGGTACGGGGGTTATCGCCGGCGGTCCGATGCGGGCTGTTTTCGATGTGATGGGTGTTACGAACGTGGTGGCCAAGAGCTTTGGTTCGACCAATCCCTACAACTTGGTCCGCGCGACGCTTGATGGTTTGAGCAAGCAGTCAACGCCGTCTGACATTGCCGCAAAGCGCGGTAAGTCGGTCGAAGACATTTTGGGCTAAACCGGGTGGGCACCATGTCGCAAAATACCATCAAAGTACAATTGATCCGAAGCCTTATCGGTACCCGCGAGTCGCATCGCGCTACGGTCCGTGGCCTGGGTCTGCGCCGCCTCAATTCAATCAGCGAGTTGCAGGATACGCCTGCTGTGCGAGGCATGATCAACAAGGTGTCGTACCTGGTGAAGGTCGTTGGCTGACCCACTGGGGAGCGAGGGTAATATGGAATTGAATTCGTTGAAGCCAGCTGAGGGTGCCAAGCACGCGAAACGGCGAGTTGGCCGGGGCATCGGGTCGGGGCTCGGTAAAACCGCGGGTCGCGGGCACAAAGGGCAAAAATCCCGCGCTGGCGGCTTCCACAAAGTTGGATTCGAGGGTGGGCAAATGCCGTTGCAACGGCGGTTGCCGAAGCGTGGTTTTACGTCGTTGACGCGCGCTTTCGTTGGCGAGGTGCGGCTCTCCGATATCCAGAAGTTGCCTGTCGATGAGATCGATCTGTTGGTTCTCAAGCAAGCGGGAATTGTCGGCGAACTTTGTCAAAGCGCGAAGGTGGTTGCTTCTGGCGAATTGACGCGCAAGGTCTCGTTAAAAGGTTTGGGGGCGACGAAAGGTGCGCGAGCAGCGATTGAAGCGGCTGGCGGATCGATTGCGGCTTAACTGTATAGGTTTATACGGAGCCATCCTTGGCCAAGACTTCTAACCAAGCGAAAGGTAGCACTCAGGGTCCGAAATATACGGATTTGCGTCGGCGGCTGATATTTTTGCTGCTGGCGCTGACGGTCTATCGTATCGGTGCGCACATTCCCGTGCCCGGTATCGATCCGGACCAATTGGCGCAGCTCTTTCAGCGGCAACAAGGCGGCATCCTGGGCATGTTCAACATGTTCTCCGGTGGTGCCTTGTCCCGTTTCACGATCTTCGCGCTGGGGATCATGCCGTATATTTCGGCGTCGATCATCATGCAGCTGCTGGCGATGGTCTCTCCGCAGTTGGAGGCGCTCCGTAAAGAAGGCCAGGCAGGGCAGCGCAAGATTACGCAGTACACGCGTTACTTCACGGTGGGTCTCGCCCTGTTTCAGGCGCTTGCGATAGCGGTTACGCTCGAGAGTCAGCCGGGACTGGTTGTCGATCCGGGCCTGATGTTCCGCCTGACGACGGTGATTACGCTGGTGACGGGGACAATGTTCCTGATGTGGTTGGGTGAGCAGATTACCGAGCGCGGCTTGGGTAATGGGATTTCGCTGATTATCTTCGCCGGTATCGCAGCCGGGTTGCCGAACGCCATCGGTGGTTTGTTTGAATTGGTCCGCACGGGCTCCATCGGCATCTTCTCGGCTATCGTCATCTGCGTGCTCGTCGTTGCGGTGACCTATTTCGTGGTGTTCGTCGAGCGGGGTCAGCGCAAAATTCTGGTCAACTACGCGAAGCGGCAGGTTGGAAACAAGTTGTACGGTGGTCAGGCATCGCATTTGCCACTTAAGCTGAACATGGCCGGGGTGATTCCCCCGATTTTCGCCTCGTCGATCATTCTGTTTCCTGCGACGATCGCGAACTGGTTCAGTGCGAGCGGAAGCATGCGTTGGCTCAAGGATGTGGCCAGCAAATTGTCGCCCGGGCAGCCGATTTACGTGATGCTTTACGCCTTGGCGATTGTGTTTTTCTGTTTTTTCTACACTGCGTTGGTTTTCAACAGCAAGGAAACAGCAGATAACCTGAAGAAAAGCGGCGCATTTGTTCCTGGCATTCGCCCCGGTGACCAAACGGCAAGGTATATCGACAAGATTTTGACTCGGCTTACGCTCGCTGGTGCCTTGTACGTTGTCCTGGTTTGTTTGCTGCCCGAGTTTCTTGTGCTGCGGTGGAATGTGCCGTTTTATTTTGGTGGCACCTCGCTGCTGATTATCGTTGTCGTGACAATGGATTTCATGGCGCAAGTGCAGTCTTATGTGATGTCGCAACAATATGAATCTCTGCTCCGGAAGGCGAACTTCAAGGGCGGTGGCAATATGACGCTTCGGTAAGCATAAGCATGGCGAAAGACGACGTAATTCAGATGCAGGGCGAGGTTGTGGAGAACCTGCCCAACGCCACGTTCCGGGTCAAACTGGAAAATGGCCACGTAGTACTCGGGCATATTTCCGGCAAAATGCGCATGCACTACATTCGCATTTTGCCGGGTGATAAAGTCACGGTGGAATTAACGCCCTACGATCTTTCGCGGGCGCGGATCGTGTTCAGGGCGCGGTGATTAAGAGAGGGAATCGTCATGAAAGTGTTGGCATCAGTTAAGCGCATTTGCCGCAACTGCAAAATCGTCAAACGCAATGGTGTGGTGCGGGTGATCTGCAGTTCGGACCCGCGCCATAAGCAGCGTCAGGGTTGACCGCATTTAACGCTATATAGTTGGGGAATTACGAATGGCTCGTATCGCAGGGGTGAACATCCCAAACCACCAGCATACCGAAATCGGTCTGACCGCTATTTACGGTGTTGGTCGTACGCGTGCTCGTCAGATTTGTGACGCGGCAGGCGTGGCGTATTCAAAGAAGGTTAAAGACCTTGACGACGGTGATCTCGAGAAGCTGCGTGAGCAAGTGGGTCTGCTCACCGTGGAAGGTGATCTTCGCCGTGAGGTAACGATGAGCATCAAGCGCCTGATGGATCTGGGGTGCTATCGTGGTGTGCGTCATCGTAAGGGCTTACCCGTCCGCGGACAGCGTACGCGCACCAATGCGCGCACGCGCAAGGGTCCGCGTAAGGCCGGCGTTTCGTTGAAGAAGTAACGTTGAAGAGACACAGGAACAGGAATGGCTAAAGCACCTAACAATGCTGCATCGCAGCGCGTGCGCAAGAAAGTCAAAAAGAACGTGGCCGAGGGTGTAGTCCACGTGCACGCGTCGTTTAATAACACGATCATTACCATTACTGACCGGCAAGGTAATGCATTGGCATGGGCGACGTCTGGTGGCCAAGGCTTTAAAGGATCGCGCAAGTCCACCCCATTTGCGGCTCAGGTTGCGGCTGAATCGGCTGGTCGGGTGGCGCTTGAGTATGGCGTCAAAAACCTTGAAGTGCGTATCAAGGGCCCAGGTCCAGGACGCGAGTCTGCTGTGCGGGCGTTGAACGCGCTTGGCATCAAGATTACCGCGATCTCGGACGTGACTCCGGTCCCGCATAATGGCTGCCGTCCGCCGAAACGCCGCCGTATCTGAGTTCTGTTAAAATACTCGGCTGCGTTAAGTTTTTACCGTCTTCACCCATAAGCCCACCGTCTGACGCTTTTGCGAGCAGACTAGCGCAGCGGATTTATCCGCTGCGTGAGTTTTTTTAAGGAACTGCCGTGGCACGTTACACAGGCCCCAAAGCCAAACTCTCGCGTCGCGAGGGAACTGACCTATTTTTGAAGAGCGCCCGCCGCTCGCTGTCCGATAAGTGCAAGCTTGACAGCAAACCTGGCCAACATGGGCGCACCTCTGGCGCTCGTACGTCGGATTACGGGAACCAGTTGCGCGAAAAGCAGAAGGTCAAGCGCATTTATGGCGTGCTGGAGCGTCAATTCCGCCGCTATTTCGCAGCCGCTGAGCGTCGCCGCGGAAACACGGGCGAGAATTTGCTGCAATTGCTGGAGTCGCGTCTCGACACCGTTGTCTACCGGATGGGGTTTGGCTCCACCCGCGCTGAGGCACGCCAATTGGTCGGGCACAAAGCTATTACTATCAACGGCCAGGTCGCCAACATCCCATCGATGCAGATCAAGGCTGGCGATGTTGTGGCGGTGCGGGAGAAGGCGCGCAAGCAAACGCGTATTCAGGAAGCTCTGTCGCTTGCCGAACAGATCGGTTTTCCGATTTGGGTGTCGGTCGACGCAAAGAAAATGGAAGGTACCTTTAAGCAATTGCCGGAACGCAGCGATATCGCAGGCGATATCAATGAAAGCCTGATTGTCGAGTTGTACTCGCGTTAATCGAGCGCCGGCGCGCCTGTTTGGCGCGCCTTGCGCTTCGTGCAGGTTGTCAGCCGTCAGCCTTATCGGTGTAACGAGCCGAGGGTATTGAAAAGGAAACCTATGCAAACCAGTTTGTTGAAACCCAAGATCATTGCGGTTGAGCCGATCGGTGAACATCACGCCAAAGTCGTGATGGAACCGTTCGAACGCGGTTACGGCCACACCTTGGGGAACGCGTTGCGCCGCGTGCTGTTGTCATCGATGGTCGGTTATGCCCCTACCGAGGTCACGATCGCCGGTGTGGTGCATGAATACTCCACCATCGACGGTGTGCAAGAGGATGTAGTCAATTTCCTGTTGAACCTTAAGGGTGCGGTATTCAAACTGCACAATCGCGACGAAGTAACCGTCGCGTTGCGCAAGGAAGGTGAAGGCGTGGTACGCGCCGGCGATATCGAAGTACCCCACGATGTCGAAATCATCAACCCCGATCACGTGATTGCTCACTTGGCCAAGGGTGGAAAGCTCGACGTTCAGATCAAGGTCGAACGTGGTCGCGGCTACGTGCCGGGTAATGTGCGTCGCTACGGCGATGACAGCGCCAAGATTATCGGGCGCATTGTGCTGGACGCTTCGTTCTCGCCCGTGCAACGTGTGAGCTATGCGGTCGAAAGCGCGCGCGTCGAACAGCGTACTGACCTGGACAAGTTGGTCATGAATATCGAGACCAACGGTGTTGTTTCGCCGGAAGAGGCGATTCGTCAATCCGCCCGCATCCTGGTCGACCAGTTGTCCGTATTTGCCGCATTGGAAGGTACGGAAGCCGCCAGCGAAGCGCCGTCGCGGGCTCCGCAGATCGACCCGATTCTGTTGCGTCCGGTGGATGACCTCGAGTTGACTGTCCGTTCGGCCAATTGCTTGAAGGCGGAAAACATTTACTATATTGGCGATCTGATCCAGCGCACTGAGAATGAGCTGCTCAAAACGCCGAACCTTGGGCGGAAATCGCTCAACGAAATCAAGGAAGTGCTTGCCTCGCGCGGCTTGACCTTGGGCATGAAGCTCGAAAATTGGCCACCCGCAGGGTTGGAAAAGTAATACTGCTGGCATAGGCCGGGATATAGCAATATACCCGGCCTTAATTGAACTACTTACATTACCGGCCCGCGCGAGACGGCTTGCTGTCGAGGCGATAGAAGAGCTGGCAAAAAACTGCTGTTAAACAAAGGAATCGAAAAATGCGTCACCGCCATGGTTTGCGTAAGCTCAACCGCACCAGCAGCCACCGCTTGGCAATGCTGCGTAACATGTCCAACTCTTTGATCGCCCATGAAGCGATCAAGACGACTCTGCCGAAAGCTAAAGAGCTGCGCAAAGTCGTCGAGCCGCTGATCACGCTCGGCAAGAAGCCTTCCCTGGCCAATCGTCGACTGGCTTTCAACCGCCTGCGTGACCGTGATTCGGTTGCCAAGCTGTTCGATGAACTGGGCCCGCGCTACGCGAATCGCCCCGGTGGTTACCTGCGCATCCTGAAGTTCGGGTTCCGTGTTGGCGATAACGCCCCGATGGCACTGGTCGAGCTGGTCGATCGCCCGGAGGTCCAGGAAGAGGCGGCCGCTGAGGAATAAGCGGGCGACGCCGAATACTCGGGACAAGGTCATCAAAGAGCCAGGCGAGAGCCTGGCTCTTTGCGTTGGATGACGCCAAAGGCAGCGATGCGCACCGTGCATCCTGGGACTGGTATAAAGTGAACATTTGACCAGTGTGCAAGGTCAATTGCAAACCATGAATAAGTTACTGATGGTCATGACCACCTTTCCTGACGCCGCCAAGGCGCAAGTCGCTGCCGAAGGCATCGTTGCCCAGCGCCTTGGCGCATGCGTCAAGCAACTCGCGCCGTGCACGTCCATCTACCGTTGGGAAAGCAACGTCGAGTCCACCCAGGAAGTGCCCCTGCTCATCGCCACCAGCGCAGCTTGTTACGCAGCGCTCGAGCAATATATCCTGACCCAGCATCCATATCAGGTGCCTGAAATTGTGGCCTGGCCGCTTGAGCGAGCCCTGCCCGCCTATGCCGATTGGGTCATACAGGAAGCCGGAGGGGTCTCCAATGTATAGGCCGGCACAAAAGTTGTCGGGTCGCGCGTTGATGCTTGTCCTGCTCGCGTGCCTGACAGCGATATCGCTTCTTTTCTCGCTTTCGGCCCGTGCCGACACCGATTTCCTGGCGCCTGACGCCGCCTTCCAAGCGCAGCTGGGCGAAACGGGCTCCGGTGCATTGCAGATCCGGTTTAACGTCGCCCCGGGATACTATCTCTATCGTGAGCGCTTCGCGTTTGCCACGACCACGCCGGGCGTCGTGCTGGGAACTCCGGAATTTCCCAAGGGCGAGATCAAATATGACCCGACCTTTCAGAAAGAGCTCGAGGTCTATCACCATTCGATGGCGGTGCGCATACCCATCGAGCACGCCAGCGGACCGTTCGAGGTTCAGGTCACGATGCAGGGATGCGCCGACAAAGGATTGTGCTACCCGCCGATGCACACGACTTTGCATATCGTCAATACAGCACTGCAGGCACCCGGCGTAATGGTGACCCCGGCATCCCGACCGGCAGTTGGCTCGACATGGGCGCAGGTGCTGGCGGGCCGCGACGATTTCGGTCAGATCGAGCAATGGCTATCCGGTGGCAGCCTGTGGCTCACCCTGGCGATTTTTCTCGGGCTCGGTCTGCTGTTGACGTTTACGCCATGCGTATTGCCGATGGTGCCGATTCTGTCGTCCATTGTCGTTGGTCAAGGAGCCCGGCGAAGTCGGGCATTGGGCCTGTCTGTCGCCTACGTTCTGGGCATGGCATTGGTCAACACCGCAATTGGCGTGGCGGCAGGACTGTTAGGGCAGGGGCTGACTGCGGCGCTGCAAGACCCCTGGGTGTTGAGCGCGTTCGCGTTGTTGATCATTGCGCTGGCCGGATCGATGTTTGGCTTCTATGAGCTTCAGTTGCCGTCAGCGCTGCGCAGCCGCATCGACGACATCTCGCGAAGGCAGCGCGGCGGCCAATGGGGCGGTGCTCTCGTCATGGGAGTACTATCGGCGCTGATCGTCAGCCCGTGCGTGACGGCGCCGCTGGCGGCCGTACTGGCATTCATCGCAAAAACAGGGAATGCGGTTTTCGGCGGTGCGGCGCTGTTTTCCATGTCGCTTGGCATGGGGATCCCATTGCTGCTGGTCGGTCTCGGGGCCGGTGCCATCCTGCCGGCCAGCGGGCCCTGGATGGAGAGCGTCAAACGGCTTTTCGGCGTCGTGCTGCTTGGTCTCGCACTCTGGATTCTGCGCACTGTCTTGCCGACATGGTTGTCCATGCTGGCGTGGGCCGGGCTGCTCCTGGCCAGCGCCTCCTATCTCCGAGTGTTCGATCCGTTGCCGGATGCGGCGTCCGGCTGGCACCGTTTATGGAAGGGCTTGGGCGTCGGTCTCGCGGTCGCGGCTGTGCTGTTGCTGATCGGACTCGCCCGCGGCGGGCGCGATCCGCTGCAGCCACTGGCGCCGATCACCTCAATGAGGTTTGCCGGGACGGCAGGCGAAAATCCCGCCGGCTCGTTGCATTTCAAGCGCGTCAAGACGCTCGCTGATCTGCAGCGTGCCGTCGCTTCGGCCAAGCGGCCGGTCATGCTGGATTTTTATGCCGATTGGTGCGTGAGCTGCAAGGAAATGGAGAAATTCACCTTCAGCGATCCCCGCATCCAACGCCGGCTGAGCCACGTCCTGCTGCTCCAGGCGGACGTGACCGCCAATGATTCAGCCGACCAGGCGCTGCTCAAGCAATTCGGGCTGTTTGGGCCACCCGGCATTCTGTTTTTCGACGCGAGTGGGCATCAAATCGCCGGTGCGCGTGTCATCGGCTACCAGGACTCGGGCAGATTTCTGCGCAGCCTCGATCAAGCGCTTGGTTCAGGTAGTACCGTTGCCGCAAATCACTCATAGCGTATGCCGATATCGGCGTCGCCGGCCGGAGACATATCGGCCGGTTTGAGCGAGTAGGTCTCGAGCTGGCGCGCAGCGGGGATTATGCGCCCTGTGCTTTAAGCAGATTGGCCGCATCCAGCGCGAAGTAGGTCAATATCCCGTCCGCTCCAGCCCGCTTGAACGCGAGCAATGATTCCATCATGACCCTGTCATGATCCAGCCAGCCCTTCTGCGCCGCGGCCTTGAGCATTGCGTACTCGCCGCTGACCTGGTAGGCATAGGTCGGATAACGGAACTCGTCCTTGACGCGCCGCACAATATCCAGATATGGCATGCCAGGCTTCACCATCACCATGTCGGCCCCTTCCTCGATATCGAGTGCGACCTCGCGCAGGGCCTCATCGCTGTTGGCCGGATCCATCTGGTAAGTCATTTTGTTGCCTTTGCCCAGATTGGCCGCCGATCCGACGGCGTCTCGGAACGGACCATAAAATGCCGACGCGTATTTGGCGGCATAAGCCATGATACGTGTGTGGATGTGACCGCTCTCTTCCAGCGCGACTCGAACGGCGCCGATGCGGCCATCCATCATATCGGACGGTGCGACGATATCGACCCCCGCTTCGGCCTGCGTCAGGGCTTGCGCCACCAGGATGTCCTTGGTTTCTTCGTTGAGCACATACCCGGCTTCGTCGAGTACGCCATCCTGACCGTGGGTGGTGTACGGGTCGAGTGCGACATCGGTGAGCACGCCCAACTCCGGAAAGTGCTGTTTCAATGCTCGGACCGCCCGCGGAACCAAGCCGTCGGGGTCGGCGGCAATCCGGCCATCAGGCGTTTTGAGCGTCGGTTCGATATTGGGGAAAAGCGCCAATACCGGTATGCCAAGCGCCACACAACGCTCTGCAGTGATCAGCAATTGATCGACCGACAGCCGCTCCACGCCAGGCATCGATCCGACTTGCTCGCGACGGTGCTGGCCTTCCACAATGAAAACCGGATAAATCAGGTCATCCGTCGACAGGCGATTCTCGCGCATCAGTCGACGGGAAAAGTCGTCGCGGCGCATGCGGCGAGGGCGCAACAGCGGATAGGAACTCATTCAGACACGCCTATGGAAAACGTGAAAAAAGGCCTCGGATTACGAGAATCCGTGACGGCAAAGATCCGAGCTTCCAAGAAACTTTCGGATGCATGGTATATCATATCAAGCGGATGCCGCACGTGTGCTGTATCCCCCGCTTCTCCTCCCTGAGCGGGTGCCTGTCGTGACTACGATAAGGCATTGTTTAATGCCGCCGTGATAAGACACGGCGGTTTTTTTTTTGCGTGTAGCGCCATGATTCGCGTCGCGCTACCGGGTATCGGTCGGCGCGCCCTCGGCACTGGCATCGTTCGCCTCGGCATGGACTGTCGAAGCCGCCTGTTGGGCGACAGGCTGTTCGCGAGAGGGGATATCCAGCCAATGCTCCAGCGTCCGTTGAGCTTCTGCGATGCCGGTCCGCTTGAGCGACGAAAAGAGCTGCACAGTGAATTGCGGCGGCGCGTCGGGATGATCGTCCGGCAAACCATCCGAGCGGCCATAGCTCGCAAATGTTTCGCCGGCCTTGCGCAGAACGAGCGTCGCTTCCTGCCGCGTCAATTTGTCTGCCTTGGTCAAAATCGCGTGAATCGGCCGGCCAGTCGGCAAGAACCATTCGATCAGCTGCTCATCGAGTTCGGTAAATGGGCGCCGAGCGTCCATGACCAGCACCAGCCCGCGAAGCTGCGGCCGCTGGCGCAGGTAGTCTCCAAGCAGCGCCTGCCAGTGAGCCTTGGCAGCGCCCGGGACTTGCGCATAGCCGTAGCCCGGCAGGTCGACCAAATAGCCGAAGACATGCTCGGCCTTCGCGATCTCGAAGTAGTTGATGTGCTGCGTGCGCCCCGGCGTCTTGCTTGAAAACGCCAGGCGCTTTTGGTTGCACAGCGTATTGAGCGCGCTCGACTTGCCGGCGTTGGAGCGTCCGGCGAAGGCCACTTCGGGCACCGCGGTAGGCGGCAAATCACGCAAATGGTTGACGGTCGTAAAAAAACGCGCCTGATGCAGTAGGGACATGATTGGGGCGAGAGAGAAAACAGCCGCCCTGGGAGAACGCGGTCTGTAGCGTAGAATGCCGTTAAAATCGGCGAATAAGTTATTGTACAATATGAAAGTTAACCATACCCTACCCAGACGATGGGCGGGACGGGGTTATGGCGAGTGCTCCCGGGTGGCGCGGCGACAGGTTCCCGGGCGGTAATTTCCCAACGACCGATTCCTCGACAAAACAAAACAAGGTGTGCGAATGAACCGAGTGTGGAAGTTTCTGGCGATAGCACCGTTGGCAATCACACTGGCCGCTTTGGCCGGCAGCGTTTGGGGCGCAGAAGCTCAGCCGCCCGCCAAACCCGATCTCAACCGAGGACAAGCGATTGCCAAGCAAGTCTGTGCGGCCTGCCACGGGGCGGACGGCAATAGCGCCGTCGGAACCTATCCGAAGCTCGCCGGGCAGCATGCCGCCTACCTCTACAAACAGCTCAAGGAATTCAAATCCCACGCGCGCAATAACGCGATCATGATGGGGATGGCCTCCGCGCTGTCCGACCAGGACATGCGCAATGTGGCTGCTTACTTCGCCTCGCAAAAAGAAAAACCGGGGTTCGCGACAGACAAGAGCACCGTGGCGCTGGGCCAGAAGATTTTCCGCGGCGGTATCGCCGAGAAGGGTGTTCCCGCTTGCGCGGCCTGCCACGGCCCCACGGGAGCCGGCATTCCGACGCAATATCCCCGGCTGGGCGGTCAATGGGCCGAATATACGCAAACGCAGTTGGTGGCCTTTCGCGAAGGCACTCGCACCAACAGCGTGCCGATGCACGATATCGCCTCGCGTCTGACGACCAAGGAAATCCAGGCTGTAGCCGACTACATAGCTGGACTCCGATAATAAAAATAGTTGTCAGCCGGTTCGTCGGCGGCACTACAATTGTCTGAGCTAGGGTGGCGTGCGCGGCCAGCGACGCCGCCTTTTTTGTTTGTGGAATCCGCATGAGCCTGAGTACCGCCGGTATCGAAGTCAAATCCTCACATCGCGTCGTGCGCGATGGTGTCGAGCTGGTCAGCTCGATGCGGTTTGCCATCAGCCTGCTCTCGATCCTGGCTGTCGCCAGCATCATCGGCACGGTGCTCAAACAGAGTGATCCTTACCCCAATTACGTCAATCAGTTCGGCCCATTCTGGGCGGCCATTTTCCGTACACTCGACTTCTACACGGTCTACAGCGCCTGGTGGTTTCTGCTGATCCTGGCTTTTCTGCTGATTTCGACCACGCTGTGTCTGGTGCGCAACACGCCGAAGATGCTAAGCGATATCCGAAGCTGGAAGGATCAGGTGCGTGAGGGCAGTCTCCGGGCGTTTGGCAACAAGGGTGAATTCCCGAGCACGATGCCTCGCCAGGACGTCGTGGCACGGCTGACCGAATTGGTGGGCCGGTCTCGCTACCGGTGGGTCACTCGCGACAAAGACGGCGCGACACTGATTGCCGCCAAGGCAGGCGCCGTCAACAAGATCGGCTACATTTTCGCGCACAGTGCCATCGTCATTATTTGTCTCGGTGGATTGCTCGACAGCAACCTGCTGATCCGCGCGCAAATGTGGGCGCAAGGCAAATCGCTGGTCCAGGGCGACGCCGTCATCTCGCAGATTTCTGCCAAGCATCGCCTGAGCGCCAGTAATCCGGCATTTCGCGGCTATGCGTTTGTCCCGGAGGGCAGTGACACCTCGGCGGCCATCCTGAATTTCCAAAATGGCTCCCTGGTTCAGGACTTGCCCTTTACGATTCACCTCAAAAAATTCCACGTCGCCTATTACTCGACGGGCATGCCCAAGCTGTTCGCCAGCGATATCGTGGTCATCGATCCGAAAACCGGTAAGCGCATCGACGCAACAGTCGAGGTGAATCATCCGTTCAGCTACAAAGGGGTCGAGATCTATCAATCCAGTTTCCAGGATGGCGGCAGCAAGCTGAAGCTGACCGGATACCCGATGGCGGGCCAGAGTGCGGCGTCGTTTGCGCTGGCTGGCGAAGTCGGCGGCCAGGCCTCCCTGTCGCCCGCCGAAGCTGACAAGACTGTCGGTGACGACGTGGAGTTCACCGATTTCCGCGCCATCAATGTCGAAGATATGAGCGATGCCGGCGGCCAGCGGGACACGCGTGGTGTCGCGCGCAGCAATCTGCGGCGGGATCTCGAGCGCCAGCTTGGCGCGGGCGTCAAACTGGGGCTCAATAAAGACCTCCAGAACGTGGGCCCGTCGGTGCAATACAAGATTCGTGATCGCGATGGACAGGCGCGCGAATACAACAACTACATGCTGCCAGTGGCGCTCGAGGGTGGCGAGCGCGTGTTTCTCTCCGGCATGCGCGACACGCCGGATGGACCGTTCCGTTACCTGCGTATTCCTGCCGACGACGACGGTACCGTCAAGCAGTGGATGCTCCTGCGTGCCGCACTGGCCGACCCGGCGGCGCGCGCAACCGCGGCGCGCCAATTCGCTGTGAGTGCTCTGCAGCAAAACGACTCGCCGCAGTTACAGAACCAGCTCGAACTCAGCGCCAAGCGCGCGTTGGATCTGTTCGCCGGGGCCCAGCAGTCCAACAACAGCAAGGCGCCGGCTGGCGGTTTCCAGGCAATCGCCGATTTCGTGAGTGCCTCGGTGCCCGCCGCTCAGCAGAAAAAAGCGGCCGATTTGCTGCTGCGCATGCTCGACGGGGCGATCTGGCAGCTTTGGCAAGTGGCGCGCCAGCAGGCAGGGCAGCCGCCGGCGACCGCCACGCCCGAGCATGCCCGCTTCATCCGTACGGCAATCAATGCGCTGTCCGATAACTTTTACTATGGCGCGCCAGTCTATTTGCAGCTCGACTCGTTCCAACAGGTCCAGGCCAGCGTCTTCCAACTGACGCGCTCGCCGGGGAAAACGGTCGTATTTACCGGTAGTCTGCTGCTGGTTCTTGGGATTTTCTCGATGTTCTACATCAGGGAACGCCGCTTATGGATCTGGGTCAAGGATATGCCGGATGGCGGTAGTAATATTTTGTTTGCGGTCTCGACCAGCCGCAAGACGCTGGATTTCGAAAAAGAATTTGCCCAGTTGCGAGACAGGATTCACAAAATAGTCTCGCCCCCCCCGAGGTGACAAACATGGAACTGATACACGTCTACCCTGATGGCCCATGGCTCAAGCGCCGCTCATGGGTGGATTGGATGTTCGCCGTGGCTTTGGCCGCCGGAGCCAGTTTTGCTCTCGACCGTTACGGTGCGTACATGGGCGGCTATGAAAAAGGCATTTTGATCGCGGCGGTACCGGTTTTTGCCGCCCTCGGGTGGCACTGGCGGGCAGTACGAGCCCTGATGCTGGGCATCGCCGTGCTGGCGCTCACTGCCATTAATCTGTACCACGGGCAATTGGCTCGTGCCGAAGAAGTATTTCTACTGAAATACTTTCTCTCCAGCCAGTCGGCGATTCTCTGGATGAGCCTGTTGTTCCTGCTGTCCACGCTGTTCTACTGGGGGGGCTTGCTGACCCGCTCGCCATTCGGGGCCAGCGTCGGCTCGAAGCTTTGCTGGTCGGCCGTGCTGCTCGGATTTACCGGCATGATGGTGCGGTGGTACGAATCCTATCTGCTGGGTACCGACGTCGGCCACATCCCGATTTCCAATCTCTACGAAGTGTTCGTGCTGTTCTGCATGATCACGGCGCTGTTCTATCTTTACTATGAGCAGCGCTATGCAACGAAAGCCATGGGGGCCTTCGTGTTGCTCGTGATCAGCGCCGCGGTGGGTTTCCTGTTGTGGTACAGCATCGCGCGTGACGCCTACGCGATTTTGCCGCTCGTGCCGGCGCTGCAGAGCTGGTGGATGAAAATCCACGTGCCCGCCAACTTTATCGGCTACGGCACGTTCTCGTTGGCGGCGATGGTGGGCGTGGCCTATTTGCTCGTCGATCGCGAGGAAAGGCAGATCAAACTTGCCGGAGGCGAGGCCGGAAGCGGATTTTTCGGCTCCCGCCTGCCATCGCTGGTGTTGCTGGACGACGTGATGTACAAGTCGATCGCGGTCGGTTTTGCCTTTTTTACGATCGCGACCATCCTTGGTTCGCTGTGGGCGGCACAAGCCTGGGGCGGGTACTGGAGCTGGGACCCCAAAGAAACCTGGGCGCTGATCGTCTGGCTCAATTACGCCGCGTGGCTGCATATGCGACTGATGAAAGGCCTGCGCGGCACTGTGGCAGCCTGGTGGGCGCTGATCGGGTTGCTGATCACCACCTTCGCGTTCCTTGGTGTCAACATGTTCCTGTCGGGGCTTCACAGCTACGGGCATTTGTAAGCCCCGGCCCCCCCGCCTGACGCAAAAGCCGCTCGCCACTTGGCGGCGGCTTTTTTGTTATCTTGTGAGCGTGATATCGTAAGGAACGACCGGCGCGGGCCGACTATCGCAAAAGAAGGAGATATTCGTCATGAAACC
The DNA here is from genome assembly GCF_001931675.1 of Pandoraea thiooxydans. Classification (NCBI taxonomy): domain Bacteria; kingdom Pseudomonadati; phylum Pseudomonadota; class Betaproteobacteria; order Burkholderiales; family Burkholderiaceae; genus Pandoraea; species Pandoraea thiooxydans. Next base: position 4,352,126 of record NZ_CP014839.1, read on the forward strand.
CGACGCATCGACGAGAGCCGCCTTGTATGGCAACGACATCCCAGCCAGCGAGATTACACCGCGCGAGGTATTCGAGGCGCGCCGGCATTTTTTGCGGCTATCGATGCTGACCGCGACAGGCGCCGCGCTTGCTGCCGGAGGGGTGCGGGTCGCGGGAGCGGCCACCAACGGCACCGGTGGCCAGTCGTTGCATGCCGCGGTCAATCGGGCATATGTCGCGCCCGACAAGCTGACTCCGCTCAAGGACGTCACCGGCTACAACAACTTTTATGAGTTCGGTACCAGCAAGAGCGATCCGGCCGAGTATGCCGGGGCGCTGAAAACACGGCCGTGGCAAATTGTCGTCGACGGGGAGATCAAGCGCCCCAGGACATTTGACATCGACACCCTGATGAAACTCATGCCGCTCGAAGAGCGAGTGTATCGGCACCGCTGCGTCGAGGCCTGGTCGATGGTGATCCCCTGGATCGGTTACTCGCTGGCTGGCTTGATCAGGCAGGTCGAGCCGACCGGAAATGCCAAATTCGTTCAGTTCACGACCCTGGCCGACCCCAAAGAGATGCGCGGGTTGTCCTATCCGGTGTTGGCCTGGCCTTATGTGGAGGGCCTGCGCATGGACGAAGCCATGCATCCGCTCACATTGCTGACTTTCGGTTTGTACGGTGAGGTGCTGCCCAATCAGAACGGTGCGCCGGTGCGCGTCGTGGTGCCTTGGAAATATGGCTTCAAGAGTGCCAAGTCGCTGGTCAAGATAAGCTTTGTCGAGAAAATTCCGCTGACGAGCTGGAATCGCGCGGCGCCCGACGAATATGGCTTCTACGCCAACGTCAACCCGCACGTCGACCACCCGCGCTGGAGTCAGGCCACCGAGCGGCGAATCGGCGACGGCTTCTTCGCCCCCAAGCGCAAGACGCTCATGTTCAACGGATATGAACAGGTCGCGTCGTTGTATGCGGGCATGGATTTGCGCACCTATTTCTAGGTGATGGACGATGCCTTCGGTCTACGTGCGGCGCCGTAATTCCGTGCCGCGTCCAGTCAGCCAGAGTCGCTTGCGCGGTAGCGCGACTGCGCTGCCGCGCTACCTCAAATGGCTCAAAGTACTGGTTTTCATGGCGGCGCTCATTCCGCTGGGGCGTTTGGTGGTGCTGGGGATGCTCGACCAGCTCAGCGCGAATCCGATCGAATTCATTACGCGCTCCACGGGACTATGGACGCTGATATTCCTCTGCATCACGTTGGCGGTGACGCCCGTGCGCAGGCTGAGTGGATGGAGCGATATTGCCAGAATGCGACGCATGCTGGGGCTGTTCGCTTTCTTTTACGGCACGCTGCACTTCCTCACCTACGTTTGGTTCGATCAGTGGTTCGACGTGGCCGCGATGGCGCATGACATTGTCAGGCGGCCTTTCATTACGGTCGGTTTCACTGCTTTCGTATTGATGATTCCGCTGGCAGTAACATCGCCAATGGCGATGATGCGGCGGTTGGGGCGGCGCTGGCAAACGTTGCATCGGTTGATTTATCCGATCGCCGTGCTGGCCGTGCTGCACTTCTGGTGGATGCGGGCCGGCAAACACAATTTCGAGGCGCCGGCGATTTACGGCGCCATCATCACGATATTGCTCGGCTTGCGTTTGTGGTGGCGCCTGCTGCGGGCACGGCAAGCCGCCAGCCCGCCGGAAGACCGCGCGTGACGGTCCGGCACAGCTGGATCAGGCGTCCTTCGGCAGCACGCTCTCGCCGGCAAAGAGCGATTCGATGGTTTCGCGAGCCCGCACCAGATGCGCGTTGGCGCCGTCCACCATCACTTCGGCCGCGCGCGGGCGGGTATTGTAGTTCGAGCTCATGGCGAAGCCATAAGCGCCTGCCGAGCGGATCGCGAGCAGGTCGCCCTGGGTGACCCGCAGCACACGATCACGCCCCAGCCAGTCGCCGCTTTCGCACACCGGGCCGACAATGTCATAGTTGAGTGCCGGCGCAGTGCTGTTGCGCGTCACCGGGACGATGTCGTGATAGGCCTCATACATGGCCGGGCGTGCCAGATCGTTCATCGCCGCATCCACGATGGCAAAGTTCTTCGCCTCGCCCGGCTTGACGTATTCGACGCGCGTTACCAGCACGCCGGCATTGCCGACCAGCGAGCGCCCCGGTTCGAACAGGACCGTGCGGTGCGCGTGACCGCGCTTGGCCACATGATCGAGCAGCGCGGTTGCAAAGGTGCCGATCGCGGGCGGCGCTTCGTCCGCATAGCGGATCCCCAAGCCGCCGCCGACGTCGAGGTGGTGAATGGAAATACCTTCGCGCTCGAGCTGCTCGACCAGTTCCAGCACCTTGTCCAGGGCGTCCAGATAGGGAGCGATCTCGGTAATCTGCGAGCCGATGTGGCAGTCGATGCCGACGATCTCCAGATGAGGCAGTGCCGCGGCGTCGCGATAAGTGCTCAGCGCCTCATCGAACGCCACGCCGAATTTGTTGCTGCGCAGTCCGGTCGAAATATACGGGTGCGTCTTGGCGTCGACGTCGGGGTTCACGCGAATCGACACACGCGCCCGTTGTCCGACGCTGCCGGCCACCTCGTTGAGCCGAACGAGTTCGGGCCGCGACTCGACGTTGAAGCACATCACGTCCTGGGCCAGCGCAAAGCGCATTTCATCCACGCTCTTGCCCACGCCGGAGAAAACCACGCGGCGCGGGTCGCCGCCCGCAGCGATGACGCGTTGCAGTTCGCCGGCCGATACGATGTCGAAACCGGCGCCGAGCTGCGCGAACACGTTGAGCACCGCGAGATTTGAATTGGCCTTGGCGGCATAATGGACGGCGGCGTTACGGCCGACGCAGGCGCCCGCATAGGCCTCGAACGCTGCTTGCAGGGCGGCGCGGGAATAGACATAAAGCGGTGTGCCGAAACGCTCGGCCAGCTCCGACAGCGAAACGTCCTCCGCGAAAAGCGTTTGGTCGCGGTAGGCGAAAAAGGAAGCGGTCATGATGTTTTACTTGGATTGCGCCGAACTCGCCGGCACGGGTGGAATCATCGATGGCGGCGCGCTGGCCGGCGGCATCGTGTCGGGCTGGATTTGGGTGGCTGGCGGCACAGGTACCGGCGGCACGCTGGGCAAGTAAAGCGGCCCCGTTTGGCCGCAACCGGCAAGACCGCCAACGAGGACGATCGGCGCTACAATCGCGCAGATTCGAGTAAGCGCTGTCATGGTGTGGAACCTCGCCAGGCGGTATCAATGAGGAATGTCGATGTCAACCTTGGAGTTTAGCATGACGGAAAGTGAATTCCTGGCCGTGGCCGAACGAGTGCTGGACCAGCTCGAAGCGGCTGCGGAGCGGTCCGACGCCGATATTGAATGCGAACGCAGCGGCAATGTGCTTGCGCTCGAATTCGAGGATCGCAGCAAAATCATTGTGAATCTGCAAACACCGATGCAGGAAATCTGGGTCGCGGCGCGCGCCGGCGGGTACCACTTCCGGCTCGTTGGCCAAGCGTGGCGAGATACCCGAGACGATAGCGAGCTTTTCGCAGCGCTGTCACTTTATGCCACGCAACAGGCTGGGGAAGCAGTGAATTTCACGCCGACGGCATGAACGGGCCTGCGCCTGGCCGAGCCGTTTCACGCAAGCACCCGACGGTTCATGGGTTTTTGAACAAATCGATAATGCGTTGACGCTCCCGAGTGTCCGGCGGTGCCGTCGCCGGCTCGCCGGAGCCGTCCTCGTTGTTCATGCCCACCGAAGTAACGGCTTTGCCCGGCGGATATTCATCCAGGTAGTAATCGCCATTGGTCATGATGACGTCGGCCGGCATGGACTGCGTCTGCTCCGGCACGCCTCGCAACGCCTTCGCCATGTAATCGACCCAGATCGGTAATGCCAGCCCGCCACCGGTCTCGCGGTCGCCGAGGTTGCGCGGATGATCGAAGCCGATCCATGCAATGCCGACCAGGTGCGCCTGATAGCCCGCGAACCAGGCATCGTGCGAGTCGTTGGTGGTGCCGGTTTTCCCGGCCAGATCGTCGCGCTTGAGCGCATTGGTCTTTGCCGCGGTGCCGCGGGTCGCCACGTCATGCAGCATGCTGTTCATGATGAACGCGTTGCCGGCAGGGATCACACGATGTGACGGCTCGCCGGCCTGCACCGGCTTTTCCGTCATCAGCAAGTGCCCACGCGAATCAGTGATGCGGGCCACGATGAAGGGATTGATTCGATAGCCGCCATTGGCGAATACCGCGTAAGCCGTGGCCATTTGCAATGGCGTGACCGCGCCGGCCCCGAGCGCCATGGGGAGATAGGCCGGGTGCCTGTCGGCGTCGAAGCCGAAGCGCGTAATGAATTGCTGCGCGTAGGTTGGCGTAATGCTCTGCAAAATCCGGATCGATACGAGATTGCGCGATTTCATGAGCGCGGTTCGCATCGTCATCGGACCGTGGAAGCCACCGCCATAATTCCTGGGCTCCCATGGCTGGCCGCCCGTTTGCGCCGCGCTGAAATAAAGTGGGGCGTCATTGATGATGGTGGTCGGCGCAAAGCCTTTTTCCAGCGCGGCTGAATAGATGAAGGGCTTGAAGCTGGAGCCGGGTTGGCGCCAGGCTTGCGTGACATGGTTGAACTTATTGCGATTGAAATCGAAACCGCCAACCAGCGAGCGGATGGCTCCGTTGCGCGGATCGAGCGAGACGAACGCTGCCTCGATCTCAGGCATTTGGGTGATCTGCCAATCCTGCTTCGCGTCCTGCATGACGCGAATCACGGAGCCCGGACGGATGCGCTGCTTGGGCTGCGCGCTCGCGCTCAGGCCCGCCGCGGCAAAACGCAGGCCGGCCCCGGTGATCGCGATTTCGTCGCCGCTGAGCAACGCGGCCGTCACTTTCTGTGGAGTGGCCGATAACACCACCGCGGCGACGAGCTTGCCACTGTCGGGGTGCTCCGCCAGCGTATCGTCGATCAATTGCTGCCGTGCGTCGGCGTCGCGCGGCAGATCGATATTCGCCTCCGGCCCGCGATAGCCGTGGCGGCGCTCGTAGTTCATTACCCCTGCGCGCACCGCGTTGTAAGCGGCTTCCTGATCGGCGGAGGTAATCGTCGTATAGACGTTGAAGCCGCGCGTATAGATCTCGTCCTTGTACTGCGCGTACAGCAGCCGGCGCACCATCTCGGCCACATACCCCGCATGGACGCTGAACTCGTTGCCGAGGCTGCGCACTTTGATTGGCTCGGCGATCGCTTCGTCATACTGCGTCTGGGTAATGTAGTGCAGGTTGAGCATGCGCTTGAGGATATATTCCTGACGTATCTTGGCGCGCTTGAAATTGACGATCGGATTGTAGGCCGAGGGCGCTTTTGGCAGACCGGCGAGCATCGCAGCCTCGGCAAGCGTGATGTCCTTGAGATCCTTGCCAAAATACACGCGGGCAGCGCTGGCGAAGCCATAGGCGCGCTCACCAAGATAAATCTGATTCATGTACAACTCGAGAATCTGGTCCTTGGTCAGGCGGGATTCAATCTTGTAGGCGAGCAGTGCTTCGTAAATTTTCCGTGTATAGGTTTTTTGGCTCGACAGGAAAAAATTCCGCGCCACCTGCATCGTGATCGTGCTCGCGCCCTGGGAAGAGCCGCCCCTGATCAGATTGGCGACCCCGGCACGCAAAATGCCGATGTAATCGACACCCCCATGCTGGTAAAAACGATCGTCCTCGATCGCCAGCACGGCTTGCTTCATTACCGCAGGAATATCCTGCAGACGGACCAGATTGCGGCGCTCTTCGCCAAACTCGCCGATTAACACGTCGTCGGCGGTATAAATTCGCAGCGGAATCTTCGGGTGATAGTCGACGACGCTGTCGAGCGACGGCAGATGCGGCGTCATGACCACCAGCGCGTATGCCGTCAGCAGCGCGCCAACCAACGTCAGGGCGGCGATCAGGCCGCCCAGCCAGAGGGCGACCGAAACCGCCGGCGAGCGTGTCTTGCGAGAGGGGCGATTGGTGCGCCGCTTGCCTGCAGGGGTGTGGTTGACCATATGAAAAGCGAACTAAGCAGTGCTGAGATTATAGCCCTCGTCGTTCGCGCTCCTGTCCGATGGGTGGGGGTTTCAGAGTGGGACTATTTCCCCGCATACGTCATTTACTTAGGATTCGTCGAATCATTGGCGAGCCTTGCCTTGGGCCTTCACGCTCGGAGTTGACTGACTTGTCATTCGTCTCGCTTTTCATTTCCGCGGTTCACCGCTCGAAGCGGCCCCGCGAGTTGCTCGGTGTGGATATCGGCGACGTCGCGATACGGCTGGTGGCACTCGCCCCAATTGGCGGCGAGCTTTCGTTGCAGCATGCCAGCGAGCTCGCTCTGCCACATGGCACGATGGACGGCGGTCGGATCGTTCAGTTCGACGCAGTCGTCGCGGCATTGCAGGAATGGGTGGGGCCCCGAGGGCGGCCGCCCGCGGTGCTGGCGTTGCCGGAGCATCAATTGGCGCGGCGGTGGCTGCCGGCAACGTGGTGTCTGGCAGCGCCGACGATCGAGGCGCACGCAGCGCACCTGCTCGGCAACGACGCAATGTCCGTGCGGTACGACATGATCGCCGGCGGTGTCCACTCGCGCGGCAAGCGTGGTCGGCGATTGTTGATCGCCGCGCTCGATGACTGTGTCGATGAACGTGCCGCGGTTGCGGAAGCCGCGGGTCTGGCGCCGCATGCGATCGACGCCGAGCGCCTGGCGGTGCAGCGTGCCTTCGTCCACGCGCAGCCGGCCGCAGGCGCGCCGGCAAGCGCGTCATGCGGCTTGCTTGCGATGGATGGCGGCGGTGCTTATCTTTCGGTGTTTCATGGATCGCGGCTGGTTGCAGAGCAGAATTTGCCGTCTGAAGATACTCTTGCGACCCCCGTTGATGGCGACGACGCGACCCATTGGCTTGCGGCGGGGCGGAGCGTGGCTCAGGCCTTGCCGCGGTTGCCGGTGATCGTCACCGGGCTGTGGCTGGCCGGCGAAGGCGCGGGACAACCCGGCCTGGAGGAGGCGATCGGGCAAATCACGCGCTTGCCGACCGCGAATTTCGATCCATTTTCGAAGTTGTCCGCGTCGGGGGGCGCCACGTTACCTCCGGTGGTGCAACGCTCTGCTTACGCCGCCGCCTGCGGGTTGGCAATGCACGGCATTGTTTCATGAGGTCGGCCGATCTGCTGCCGTCGCGGGCGCAGCGACGAGCGATGCGCAGCCGCAGCTTGCGGCGCATTCTGCTGATCTCCGCGGCGAGCGGTCTGGCTGTCTCGGCGGCGGCCTGGGCCGTGCTCGAGCGGCGCATTGTTCGGCAGGATCTGCGCAACGAATTCGTGAGCGAAGCGCTCGCCGCGTTGCAACCGTCATTGCGGGAGCGTCTTCGAATAGAGAAGTCCATCGAGCAGTATGAGCAGCAGGTTGGCCGATTGCAGCGCTTGACCGGACAGCAGCCACCGTGGGGCGTCATCCTCACCGACTTGGCGAAAATCACGCCACCGACCGTGCATCTTCAGGCAATGCGTTATCAGGATGGGCGGCTGATCCTATCCGGGCGGGCCGACGCACAGGCCGCAATTCTGCAATACCGGCGGCAGCTTGCCGATCTTCTCTGGGGTTCCGACACGTCGCTCGTCGAAACCAAGGCGGTTGTCGACGCGACCGATTCGTCCCGATTCGCATTTGAAATTCATATCCTCGTCAAGCCGCTTGCACCGGGTCACACTGATGCCGGAGCGAGTCTCGTGTCATCCCCCGATGTCGAGCCGGCGAACTCCGGCCGCGTCGATCGATTGGCGGTGTCATGACGTTATCTCCTTTGTCTGTCGCGCGCCGCATGCGGTCTCTGACTGACCTTGCACGTATGGCGCCGAGCGACTGGCCGGCACTGGCGCAGTGTGGCCTCGGACTCGTCGTTTGTCTCATCACTTGCGTGGCGACGTGGTCGCTGGTTGTCCAGGCGCAAATGGAATCGCTCGCTGCACATGAGCGACAAGAGGCATCGCTCAAGGCAACGTATCGCCAACGAGCCGCACAAGCGGCGGCGCTGCAGTCATGGCGTGACCAGCATGTCGCGATGACCGCCAGGATGAGCGCATTGCGCGATCGCCTGCCAACCGACTCTGGTGCCGAGCGTTTGCTCGAGAAGCTGCATCGACTCGGTCAGGCGCATCGCATGCAATTTGAGGCGATTCGACCGAGCAAGCCCGAGACGAAAGAACACCTGAGCGTTGTGCCGTTCGAGATTCAGGCCGGTGGCCGATATCATGACGTCGCAGGGTTTCTGGCCGCTCTGGCCGCTTTGCCGCGCGTTGTCGTTTTCGATGCACTGCAGATCACGGCGTCGCCTCGGCATGAGAGCGCCAGCCATCTGCCGCCTGAGCTGCGCCTGATGCTCTCGGCGCAAGCCTATGCGGATCCCGCATCGCCGCCGAACCCGATTGCCGAGGCGCCGAGATGATCCGGCAATACTGGGTGACATATCGTCGGTCGCGGGTTGTCGTGTTGCTTTGCGTGGCGGTGGGCGGGTGTCGCTCTGAACCTCTGACTGACTTGCGGGAGTGGCGGGCCGATGCCGACCGCGTCGCAGCGCAAAGTCCCCAGCCGGCGCTACCGGCGCTGGCCGAGTTGCCGGCGGCTAATGAGCGGATGCATCTCGCCGGTGAGCTACCGGATCCATTTTTCGTCGGGCGGGGAACGCCGCCTCGCGCCACGCGGGTGCCGGCGACTCGCCAGGCGACGCCGTCGCGCGGGGTGCTGGCCGCGACGTCTCCGGATGAAATTCAACTGATCGGCACGCTGCGCAGGGGCACTCGCAGTGTCGCGCTGTTGCTGGTTGGCAATGCCGTGCACCATGTGGGGCTCGGACACCCAGTCGGCGGTGATCAGTGGGTCGTCTCGGCAATCCATGACGATATCGTCGAGCTGCGGCACGTCGACGGCGAACAGGAAAGGGGGCCGCCTGCGACGTACCGCCTGACAATGGTCGACGGCGTACCATGAATACACCGGTGCCGACCCCAAAGCGCCGGATGGCGATTGGCCGGTGGCTTGGCATCGCATTGGCCTGGCCTGTCGCCGCGCTCGCCGGGACGACGGCGCCAATCGACGATCGGGCGTTGCCCGAGCCCAACGAGGCACGCCTGACGCTGAATTTGCGCAGTGCGCCAGTGACAGCCGTACTGCGTGCATATGCCGACCTGGTTGGCGCCAATGTGGCGATCGGCGAAGGGGTGAATGGGCGCGTGACACTGCGCGCCAGGCAGATGCCCGCCAATCAGGTGCTGGACTTCCTGTTGGATACCCAGCACCTGGCGACTCGAACCTTTGGCAATGTAATGTGGATCGTGCCCCGCGACGAATTGGCGGTGCGCGATAAACGAAAATTCGAGGCGGCCCAGCAGGCCGGCGATCTCATCCCGCTTGCCAGCCGGGGCTTTCAACTGAATTATCAAAAAGCGGTGGAGTTGCGCAAAATCCTGATCGGGGAGGCAGGGCATCGCTTGCTGTCGAAGCGCGGCTCGGTTGCCGCCGACGCCAGGACCAACCAATTGTTCGTTGCGGATGTGCCCGACAAGCTGACGGAGGTTGCCGACCTGATCGAGCGGATCGACGTGCCCGTGCGGCAGGTGTTGATCGAGGCGCGCATCGTCGAGGCCGACGACCGGTTCAGTCGCAACCTCGGCGTCAAATTGGGATTCGCCCGTCCATCTGCGCCTGGCGAGACGTTGCCCGCGGGCAATAGCGCCTTCCAAGCCGGCCCCGGCGGCCCTGTTCCCAACCATCATTTTCTTGATCTGCCCGCGACCGGCATCAACGGCTTTGTCGCGCCGTCGTTGGCGATCACGCTATTCGGACGTGCCGCGCATCGCCTGCTTCAACTCGAATTGTCGGCACTGGAGGCCGACGGAAACGGCAAAATCATTTCCAGTCCTCGCGTTGTCACCGCCGACAAAGTTCAGGCCGTCATAGAGCAGGGTACCGAACTGCCATATCAGGTTTCGGCCGGCAACGGCATTACCACGATTCAGTTTCGCCAGGCCAAGCTTCGCCTTGAAGTGACACCGCAAATTACTCCCGAAGGACAGGTGGTGATGAACGTCGATGTCAACAAGGATAGCGTGGGCCAGCAAACGGCCAATGGTTACGCCATCGACACCAAGCACGTGCGCACGCAAGTGCTGGTAGAAAACGGGGGAACCGTTGCCATTGGCGGCATTTATCAGGAAGAAGAGCGGAAAACGGTCACGCAAGTCCCCGTGCTGGGCGATTTGCCAGTACTCGGGGCCTTGTTTCGAAATCAGGCCGACGTTCGCAATCGACGGGAACTGCTGGTGTTCATCACGCCGAGCATCGTTGAGCAGGCACCGGTTTCCGAAGCGCGGGAAGCGGTACCCCCGGGGGGCTCACAGGGTGTGCAGAACCCGGTATGATGCCGGAAATGGAATCTTTGTCGCACGAATCGATGCAAGGGAATGTTTTTTTCGTCGGGCTCATGGGCGCTGGCAAAACCACCGTCGGCCGATGGGTGGCGCGGCGTCTTGGTCGTCCGTTTTTCGATTCCGATCACGAAATCGAAGCGAAAACTGGAGTACGCATTCCCGTCATCTTCGAACACGAGGGGGAGGCGGGGTTTCGTGTGCGCGAAGCCCAGGTCATCGATGAGCTGACCCAGTGCAATGGCATTGTGCTGGCCACTGGCGGTGGCGCGGTGCTCAAGGCGGAGAACCGCATGCACCTCAAGAGCCGTGGCGTCGTGGTGTATCTGCGCGCAAATCCCCACGACCTCTGGCTGCGAACCCGCCGCGATCGAAACCGTCCGCTGCTCCAGACCGGTGACCCGCGAGCCAGACTCGAGCAACTCTACGCCGAGCGCGATCCCCTTTACCGCGAGTGCGCTCATTTCGTCATCGAGACCGGCCGCCCGAGCATCAATGCATTGGTTCACACGGTGTTGATGCAACTCGAAATGGCTGGCATTCATGCCTCGCCGGCACCCGATTCGCCGAACACGCCGGACGACCATGCCGAGCACCCGCCGAAGGCCGGCGAATAGGCGCGGGCAAACGCGGCATAATAGCGGTCATGACGACGCTAAAACTTGACCTTGGGCAGCGCAGCTACCCCATTCATATCGGCACCGGCCTGCTCGACCAGCCGGAGTTGTTTGCTCCCCATGTGGCTGGCCGCCAAGCGGTCATCGTGACCAACACCACCGTCGAGCCGCTCTACGCGGCTCGTCTGGTTCGCACGCTCGAAGCACTCGGCAAGCAGGTACGCACCGTCGTACTGCCTGACGGCGAGGCTTACAAGAATTGGCAAACCCTGAATCAGATATTCGACAGCATGTTGTCTTCCCAGGCCGACCGCAAGACCACGCTGGTGGCGCTGGGCGGCGGCGTGGTCGGCGATATGACGGGTTTTGCCGCCGCTTGCTATATGCGCGGCGTGCCTTTTGTTCAGGTGCCCACGACACTGCTGGCTCAGGTCGATTCGTCGGTGGGTGGCAAGACGGGCATCAATCATCCGCTCGGCAAGAATATGATCGGCGCGTTCTGGCAGCCCAACGCGGTGATTGCCGATGTGAGCACCCTGGCGAGCTTGCCTGCGCGCGAACTGGCCGCGGGTATGGCCGAAGTCATCAAGCACGGCGCGATTGCCGATGCGGAGTTCTTTGCCTGGGTCGAGGCACATATCGATGCGCTCAACGGCGGCGACGTCGATGCACTTGCTCACGCGGTGCGCCGGTCGTGCGAAATCAAGGCGAGCGTGGTTGCGCGCGACGAGCGCGAGGGTGGTCTGCGAGCCATTCTGAATTTCGGCCATACTTTCGGTCATGCCATCGAGGCTGGCCTGGGTTACGGTGCCTGGCTGCACGGCGAGGCAGTTGGGTGCGGCATGGTGATGGCGACCGATTTGTCTTGCCGCATGGGACTGACACCTGCCGACTTGACCGAGAGAATGGCGGCGCTGGTCGCGGCCGCACGCTTGCCCGTCAAGGGGCCGGCACTGGGCGAAGATCGCTACATCGAACTGATGCACGTCGACAAAAAGGCCGAGGGCGGTGAGATCCGCTTCGTGCTGCTCGATCGATTGGGCAGTGCCGTCGTAACTGTTGCGCCCGATGAGGCGTTGCGTGCGACACTGCACGCCAATGTCTAGGCGACCGGGCCCGGTGGGGTGGACGCATGAATGACATCGAGGCCATGCTGGCGCCCTATGCCGCGCGGTCGAATACATCGCGCGGCCGCTCGCATCCGGAGCCGGTCCCGCCAACGCGCAGCGAGTTTCAGCGCGACCGCGACCGCATCATTCACTCCACAGCTTTCCGTCGCCTTGAATACAAGACCCAGGTTTTCGTCAATCATGAAGGCGATCTGTTTCGAACCCGCCTGACGCACAGCCTCGAAGTTGCCCAGATTGCCCGTTCGATTGCCCGCAATCTTCGCGCCAACGAAGATTTGACCGAGGCCATTGCGCTGGCCCACGATCTTGGACACACCCCATTCGGGCATGCTGGCCAGGACGCCCTGAATGCCTGCATGCGTGAGCACGGCGGCTTCGAGCACAATCTGCAAAGTCTGATCGTTGTCGATGAATTGGAGGAGTGTTACGGCGCCTTCAACGGCTTGAACCTCACTTTCGAGACCCGTGAAGGCATTCTCAAGCATTGTTCCCGGGCCAATGCCGCGACGCTCGGTGCGCTTGGCGAGCGTTTTTTGAGCGGACGTCAGCCTGGCATCGAAGCCCAGATTGCGAATCTGGCCGACGAGATTGCCTACAACAATCATGATATCGACGATGGCTTGCGTTCGGGCCTGATAAGTCTCGAGCAACTCGACGAAGTATCTCTATGGCGAAGGTTTTTCGAGCAGGCCCGCGCTGCTTACCCGGATCTGTCCGGACGTCGGCTGGTGCATGAAACAACGCGGCGCATCATCAACGCGCTGATCGTCGATCTGATCGCCGCGACCGAAGCGCGTATCCGGCAAGCGGCTCCCGCCACGCCGGATGATGTCAGGAGCGCGCCTGCCCTGGTCACCTTTGGCGCCGCAATGCGTGAAGAAGCGGGGCAACTCAAGCGGTTTCTGTTCGACAACCTGTACCGCCACTACGTGGTGATGCGCATGAGTCGCAAGGCGCAACGGATCATCACGGAGCTGTTCGAAGCCTTTATGGACGATCCGCGACTGTTGCCGCCGCAGTACCGTACGCAGGACATGACACAACAGCCGCGATGGATTGCCCATTACGTGGCGGGCATGACCGACCGCTACGCGATCCGCGAATATCGGCGGCTGTTTTCCGTGGACCCCGTATAACCAGCGGTCAAATCATCGGCAGTAAAATTGCACGCCGATTCGTGCCAGGGGATCGCTAGGAACGACCGGCGACAAAGCCGAGCAACAGAGCGAAGCCGGCGACCAGACCGATCGTTTGCCACGGCCGATCATGCACATAGGTATCGGCTTCATGCCAGGCGAAATCGGCTTTACGGCGCAAACGGGTTCGCGCGTCGCCAAAATCCTCGCGCGCCGATGCGAGTTTGCTGCGCAGCGCCTCGCGTAATTGATCGATGTCCGCATCCTTGCCATGCTGGAGAGCAAATTCCAGCTCGTCGAGCAGGTCGCGCACGCGATCCGCGACGTCGTCACCGGCTCTGCGCGTGGCCCGCACGACTCTGCGTCCGACATACCTCGCTTCGTCCAGACCGTCTTCGAGTGCGTGATTGGCTTTGGTAGACATACTCATGGTTAGCTCCCTCTTGGATGGAGAATAAGTCCCCCGACGATTCAAGCCAGTACATCTTGTATGCGTCAAATTATGTGGGAGCGAACGCTGAGCGTATACCCGATGGGCAATATTTGCTGATCCAGATCATGCAAAACGCCGCCCGGAGGCGGCGCTTTTCGTAGCGAATTGCCCAATCAGAAACGATAGCCGATCGACAGGAAGGTCACGAACGGATCGAGCTTGAGCTTCGTCGTACTCGTCACGGGCCCGGCCGGCGTGCTGGTGGTCAGCGTCGCCTTGGTGCTGAACGGCAGATACGAAATCGAAAAACCTGCCGACCAATGCTTGTCGAAATTGTAGGTGAGGCCGGCATTGAAGACCGGCGACCACGAACTCGAGAGTTTTGCGCTCGTCGGCAAAGCGGTGGTCGTGCCGCGGCTGATCAAGCCGCTGACCTGTTGCTGGAACGCGGGATTCAGGTGAATATCCGAATACCAGATGTAACTTACCCCAAGGCCGAGGTAGGGGCGCAGCTTCGAGTGAGCATTACCAAAGTAGTACTTGAGCAAGAGTGCCGGGCTCCACTGCCGAGCGTCGCCAAGCGGGTTGATGGCGGGCGACGCCAGGATGCCTTGACCGCTCAGATGAAATTTCGGCGGAATCCCCATGACGGCTTCAGCCGCGATATTGTCCGTGAAGAAATGAGTTACCGTAAGCCCGAACGTATCGGCGTCGTCGACGCTCGCACCCGTGTTGGGAATCTGCGCACCGCTGACGCTGAGCGGTTGGCTTGAGTCCTGGGGAGCAATGTGGAACCAGCCAGTATTGACGACAGTGTCTCCCGCGGATTGCGCATAAGCGCCGGCAGTGGCAAACAAGGTAACGACCGCAAGGCAGAGATGCTTTAACTTCATGGGATGCGCTCCTCCTAAAAATCTTTATTGTCTAAATACACGATGACCAAGAGTCTTGGCAATTATGCCGATCAGACAGCCTTCTGAATAGCGTAGGGCTGGAGGACGTGCTCTAACGTTGTTAATGCACCAAACTGAATGAATTCGGTTTCCAAATTTGCGATTTTGGCGCGCTGTTTGGGCGCAGTCGCCGGTTGCGCCCGAACAGCATGCCAAGCATCGGCTAAAAACGGTAACCGAGCGAAAGGTAAGTGACGATCGGATTGATTTTGATGTTGGCGTCGCTGGTCGACAGCACCGTCCCATCGGCTGCCTTGATTTTTATGGTCGCCGTCGTTTTGAGCGGCACATAAGAAACCGACGCGCTGGCGAACCAGTGCTTGTTGATGGCGTATGATAAACCGGCGTTGAAGACCGGTTCCCACGACGGCGATGAAGACGCTTCGACGGATGTCGGGCCCGTGCGGCCGGACAGCGTGGTCAACACACTGCCGAAGTTTTGATTTAGCTCATTCTCAAAATGCGGATTGAGCTTGATATTCGTAAAGAACGTGTAACTGACGCCGACGCCAAGAAACGGGCGCAAACGGGATTGTGCCTCGCCGAAATAGTATTGCAGCACCACTGCCGGGCTCCATTGCCTGACGCTTCCCACGATCGGATTGTTGTTGGGAGCGCCGATGTCGATGCTCGACAGCGCGCCCGCGATGCCAGGGGGCGCGATCACGCCATGACCGGTCAGCTGGAACGTGGGTGGTATGCCCGTGACCATCTGGGCAGCGATGTTATCCGTGAAAAAGTGCGTGAACACCAGGGCTGCCGTGTCGCCGTTGCTCACGGAGGCCCCGGTGCCAGGCGATGTAAAGTTGGCGGGTACGACCAAGGGCGCGAGGAATTGCTGGTTGACGCTGGTCGTCATGGGCGAGCTGGAGTCCTGCGGGGCAATGTGCATCCACCCGAAGTTCACCATGTTGTCGCCCGCCTGCTGAGCGTGTGCCGTGCCGATCGAGATGGCGAATGCCGCCATCACGGACATCAAGATCCGTATTTTCATTTGTCGTCCTCCCAGACATTTCATTTGATTTTTCGGGCATTATGCACACGGATTTTATTCTTGGAAAAGAAGGAAAGTAGAGGAATTACACGAATTTGTAAAAATAAAGAATGTCCTTGTAAATCAATGGCTTGTGGTGGATTTTTTTGTTTATAAAATCATAAATTTTAAATTTCAATGACCTAAAATCGCTCGAAAATCGAGAGATCTGTTCTTGTGGCGTAAACCGACTATGGCGCGACTTCCACGACTATTCATTGCAGGGCAGGCGCAGCACATCATTTTGCGCGGCAATAACAGGCAGCATGTTTTTGTCGACGATGAGGATCGCCAGGCTTTTCTTGGTTGGCTCAAAGAGGCGGCCAGGACGCATGATCTTGCTATTCACGCCTACTGCCTGATGCCGAACCATATGCATCTGCTCGCAACGCCGGGCGATGAGCGCAGCCTGCCGGTGACGCTGCAGGCTGTTGGACGTCATTACGTACTCCACTTCAATCGACGGCATCAGCGCACTGGTTCATTGTGGGAAGGACGCTATCGTGCGACCGTTATCGAGGCCGAACGCTATCTGCTGGTATGTAGCCGCTACATTGAACTGAACCCGGTTCGCGCAGGTTTGTGTGACACGCCGGAATCCTATCGCTGGTCCAGTTATGCGCATCACGTCGGACTGAGCGTCGATAGCCTGATTACCGATCATCCGCTCTACTGGGCGCTCGGTAATACGCCTTTCGAACGCCAGCGCGTCTACCGGGAGTCGTTTGCGCAGCCATTGCCGGAGGGCGATCTGCGAGCCATTCGCGAAGCCACCCAAAAAGGCTGGCTGCTGGGCGACGATGCTTACCGGCAACGCATGGCGATGCTGGCCAATCGCCGTATCGCGCCGCTCTCGCGAGGGCGGCCGCGGCGCGACAAACCGGCCAACCCGGTCGATTCGAGCAACTGATCGCTGGCCGAGCCCTGGCGGGTATGCTGATCGATCGGTAGCCGTACCGGGCAGTTCGCCGCCGCACTCCAAAATCCATCTGATCCCGATCGACGGTGCCTCGTCGCAGTGGCTCTCGCAGGTGCCCATTACCCACTGATTAATCTATTGTTTTTAATGTGACCCTAATTAATGCGGGATTCCACCGGCGAGAGATTTTTAATTGTTCCCGACCCTAATTTAAAATTTTGTATTTGCTTGATCGATCGCGTATATTCCAGTTTCAGCACGTTTGTGCAGTGCGCAAGCTCATGCCTGACGCCTGTGCCGGCCACGCCCGGTCGCATGACCCCACTTAATTCGGCGACTCGTTCGAGTTGCCACGATAAAACAGACGGTGTATCACGTGGAAAAGAAACAGCAACCGATCGCGGCGGCCCAAGCGGAGCAGCTGACGCAAGAATCCGTGGCTCCTGCCCCGCAGGGCCTGTACGACCCTCAGAACGAACACGACGCCTGCGGTGTCGGGTTCGTGGCGCACATCAAAGGCCATAAAAGCCACGACATCGTGGCGCAAGGTCTGAAGATTCTGCTGAACCTCGATCACCGCGGCGCGGTTGGTGCCGACCCGCTGATGGGCGATGGCGCGGGGATTCTGCTGCAGATTCCCGACCAGTTCTATCGCGAGGAAATGGCGCAGCAGGGCGTGGCGCTGCCGCCGGCCGGCGAATACGGCGTCGGCATGATCTTCCTGCCGAAAGAACATGCGTCGAGACTGGCGTGCGAGCAGGAGCTCGAACGCACGGTCAAGGCTGAGGGGCAGATCGTGCTGGGCTGGCGCGACGTGCCGGTCGACCACGATATGCCGATGTCGCCTGCGGTGAAAGCCACCGAGCCAGTGATCCGCCAGGTGTTCATCGGCCGTGGCCGCGACATCATGGTGACCGATGCGCTCGAGCGCAAGCTTTACGTAATCCGTAAAACCGCCAGCCACCGCATCCAGAAGCTCAATCTCAAGCACGGCAAGGAATACTTCGTGCCGTCGATGTCGGCCCGCACCGTCGTGTACAAGGGCTTGCTGCTGTGCGATCAGGTGGGGCGCTACTACCGCGACCTGGCCGACCCGCGTACGGTCTCGGCGCTGGCGCTGGTGCATCAGCGGTTCTCGACGAACACCTTCCCCGCCTGGGAGCTGGCGCACCCGTACCGGATGGTGGCGCACAATGGCGAGATCAACACCGTCAAGGGCAACGTGAATTGGCTCAATGCGCGCACCGGCGCCATTTCGAGCGCGGTGCTCGGTGACGACCTGCAAAAGCTCTGGCCGCTGATCTATCCGGGGCAATCCGATACCGCATCGTTCGACAACTGCCTCGAACTGCTGACAATGGCCGGTTATCCGCTGGTGCACGCGGTCATGATGATGATTCCCGAAGCGTGGGAACAGCACACCCTGATGAACGACAATCGGCGCGCGTTCTACGAGTATCACGCGGCGATGATGGAGCCGTGGGACGGCCCGGCGGCGATCGCCTTTACCGACGGCCGTCAGATCGGCGCCACGCTGGACCGTAACGGCCTGCGTCCCGCGCGTTATTGCATTACCGACGACGATATCGTCATCATGGCCTCAGAGGCCGGCGTGCTGCCGATCCCGGAATCGAAGATCGTCAAGAAGTGGCGGCTGCAGCCGGGCAAGATGTTCCTGATCGACATGGAACAGGGCCGCATCATCGACGATCGCGAACTCAAGGACAATCTGGCCAACGCCAAGCCTTACAAGAGCTGGATCGAAGCAGTGCGCGTCAAGCTCGATGAAATTACCTCGCAAATGGAAGACGTGGCGGCCGAGCACGATGCCACCACGCCGCTGCTCGACTTGCAGCAGGCATTCGGCTATACGCAGGAGGACGTCAAGTTCCTGCTCGCGCCGATGGCCACCAACGGTGAAGAGGCGGTCGGCTCGATGGGTAACGACAGCCCGCTGGCCGTGATGAGCAACAAGAACAAGACGCTCTATCACTACTTCAAGCAGTTGTTCGCGCAGGTTACCAACCCGCCGATCGATTCGATCCGGGAAAACATGGTGATGTCGCTGGTGTCGTTCATCGGGCCCAAGCCGAACCTGCTCGATACCAACAACATCAACCCGCCGATGCGCCTGGAAGTGCCGCAGCCGGTGCTCGATTTCAAGGACATCGCGAAGATTCGCCACGTCGACAAGTACACCGGCGGCAAATTCCGCTCGTACGAATTGAACATCTGCTATCCGGTCTCGTGGGGCAAGGAAGGCATCGAAGCCCGACTGGCATCGCTTTGCGCAGAGACGGTCGACGCGGTCAAGTCCGGCTACAACATCCTGATCGTGTCCGATCGCCGTGCCGACCGGGACAATGTCGCGATTCCGGCGCTTTTGGCCACCTCGGCCATTCACCAGCACCTCGTCGCGCATGGCTTGCGTACCAGCACCGGCCTGGTGGTGGAGACCGGCTCGGCGCGCGAAGTGCATCATTTCGCCCTGCTGGCCGGGTATGGCGCCGAAGCCGTGCATCCCTATCTGGCGATGGAAACCATCTATGAGATGGCCAAGGGCCTGCCTGGCGAACTGTCGCCGGAAAAGGCCGTGAAAAACTACGTCAAGGCGGTTGGCAAGGGGCTGCAAAAAGTGATGTCCAAGATGGGCATCTCGACCTATATGTCGTACACCGGCGCGCAGATCTTCGAGGCCATCGGCCTGTCGCAGACGCTGGTCGACAAATACTTCCGCGGCACGGCGTCGAACGTCGGCGGTATCGGCATCTTCGAACTGGCCGAAGAGGCGATCCGCCTGCACAAGGAAGCCTTTGGGGACGATCCGGTGCTCACCAACATGCTCGACGCGGGCGGCGAGTACGCCTACCGCATCCGCGGCGAAGAGCACATGTGGACCCCTGATGCCATCGCCAGGCTGCAGCACTCGACGCGTGCCAATTCCTATCAGTCGTACAAGGAATACGCCAACCTGATCAACGATCAGAGCAAGCGCCACATGACCTTGCGCGGCCTGTTCGAATTCCGCGTCGACCCCAGCCGGGCGATTCCGCTCGACGAGGTGGAACCCGCCAAGGAAATCGTCAAGCGTTTTGCCACCGGCGCCATGTCGCTGGGTTCGATTTCGACCGAGGCGCATACCACGCTGGCCATTGCGATGAACCGCATCGGCGGCAAGTCGAATACCGGCGAGGGTGGCGAGGACGAGCGCCGCTACCGCAACGAGTTGCGGGGCATTCCGATCAAGCAGGGCGAGACGCTGGCCGGGATCGTTGGCCAGGATGTGATCGCGCGCGACATCGTGCTGCAGGAAGGCGACTCGCTGCGCTCGAAGATCAAGCAGGTTGCGTCTGGCCGCTTCGGTGTGAGCGCCGAGTACCTGGTGTCGGCCGACCAGATCCAGATCAAGATGGCGCAAGGCGCCAAACCCGGCGAGGGCGGCCAGTTGCCTGGGCACAAGGTTTCCGATTACATCGGCAAGCTGCGTTACTCGGTGCCTGGCGTCGGGCTGATCTCGCCGCCGCCGCACCATGACATCTATTCGATCGAAGATCTGGCGCAGTTGATCCACGATCTGAAGAACGTCAACAGCAACGCGTCGATCTCGGTCAAGCTGGTTTCCGAAGTCGGCGTGGGCACGGTGGCCGCGGGCGTGGCCAAGGCCAAGGCCGATCACGTCGTGATCGCCGGGCATGACGGCGGCACGGGCGCCTCGCCGCTGTCGTCGATCAAGCATGCCGGGTCCCCCTGGGAACTGGGCCTGGCCGAAACTCAACAGACGCTGGTGCTCAATCGCCTGCGCGGCCGCATCCGCGTGCAGGCCGACGGCCAGATGAAGACCGGACGCGACGTCGTGATCGGCGCGCTGCTGGGCGCCGACGAGTTCGGCTTTGCGACCGCGCCGCTGGTCGTGCAAGGCTGCATCATGATGCGCAAGTGCCATCTGAACACCTGCCCGGTCGGCGTCGCGACACAGGATCCGGTGCTGCGCCGCAAGTTCGAAGGCAAACCCGAGCATGTCGTCAATTACTTCTTCTTCGTGGCCGAGGAAGTGCGCGAAATCATGGCGCAACTCGGCATCCGCACGTTCGACGAACTGATTGGCCGAGCCGACCTGCTCGACACGAAGAAGGGCATCGAGCACTGGAAAGCCAAGGGTCTGGATTTCTCGCGGATTTTCTATTTGCCGGCGGTCGAGGCATCGGCACCTCGCCTGCACGTCGACAAGCAGGATCATGGCCTGGCCAACGCACTCGACTATGCGCTGATCGAAAAAGCCATGCCGGCGCTGGAAAAAGGCGAGCATGTCTCGTTCATCCAGCCGGTGCGCAACGTCAACCGCACCGTGGGCGCCATGCTCTCGGGCGAGGTCGCGCGCCGCTACGGCCACGACGGCTTGCCGGAAGACACCATCCATATTCAGCTCAAGGGTACGGCAGGCCAAAGCTTTGGCGCGTTCCTCGCACACGGCATTACGCTCGACCTGGTCGGCGATGGTAACGACTACGTCGGCAAAGGCCTGTCCGGCGGGCGCATCATCGTGCGGCCGACCAACGATTTCCGTGGCGCGGCCGAGCAGAACATCATCGTCGGCAATACCGTGCTGTATGGCGCGCTGGAGGGGGACGCTTACTTCCGCGGCGTGGCCGGCGAGCGATTCTGCGTGCGCAATTCGGGCGCGATTGCGGTGGTCGAAGGCACTGGTGACCACGGCTGCGAGTACATGACCGGCGGCACCGTGGTGGTGCTCGGCGAAACCGGTCGCAACTTCGCGGCCGGCATGTCGGGCGGCATCGCCTACGTCTATGACCCGGACGGCACGTTCCCGGCCAAGTGCAACACCGCGATGGTGGCGCTCGAACCGGTGCTGCCGCAAGGCGAGCAGGAACGCACCGTCGATGCCGCGCTGTGGCACCGCGCCCAGACCGACGAAGCGCAGTTGCGCCAGCTCATCGAGCAGCACTTCCAGTTCACCGGCTCGATGCTTGCGAAGGCGCTGCTGGCCGACTGGGACGGCGCACGCCGCAAATTCGTCAAGGTATTCCCGACCGAATACAAGCGGGCGCTGGGCGAAATGGCGGCCAAGGCCGCCAAGGCGCCGGCCGCCAAACAAGCCATGGCCGCTTGAACCGGCTGCCAGCGATGCGGTTCCGCGGTGCCGGGCACCGCACCCGCATCGCGCGCCGGATCCGCGTCTTATATTTCACGAATCAACCGTACTGAGAAGCACATGGGCAAGGTCACAGGTTTTCTCGAATTCGAGCGTCAGCACGAGTCATACGAAGCGCCGCTCGCACGCGTCAAACACTACAAGGAATTCGTCCTCGCGCTGACCGACGAGCAGGCGAAAATCCAGGGCGCGCGCTGCATGGACTGCGGCATTCCGTTTTGCAACAACGGGTGTCCGGTCAATAACATCATCCCCGACTTCAATGACCTGGTGTTCCGGCAAGACTGGAAGGCGGCCATCACCGTCCTGCATTCCACCAACAATTTCCCCGAGTTCACCGGGCGAATCTGTCCGGCACCCTGCGAAGCCGCATGCACGCTCAACATCAATGACGACCCGGTCGGCATCAAGTCGATCGAGCACGCGATCATCGACAAGGCCTGGAGCGAGGGTTGGGTCGAGCCGCAGGTCGCCAGGCACAAGACCGGCAAGACCGTGGCCGTCGTCGGCTCCGGTCCGGCGGGGCTGGCGGCAGCCCAACAATTGGCGCGCGCCGGTCATGACGTGACGGTGTTCGAGAAGAACGACCGCATTGGCGGCTTGCTGCGCTATGGCATTCCCGATTTCAAGCTCGAGAAATGGCTGATCGATCGCCGCATGCGCCAGATGGAAGCAGAGGGCGTGACGTTCCGCACCGGCGTCTACATCGGCACGGAAGCCCCCGAGGCGCATATCAACAATTTCTCGAAGGAAACGCTCTCGCCTGAGCAACTGCGGTCGCAATTCGATGCAGTGATCATCGCCGGCGGCGCCGAACAGCCGCGCGACCTGCCGGTCCCGGGCCGCGAACTGGCGGGCATTCACTTCGCGATGGAATTCCTGCCGCAACAAAACAAGGTGAATGCCGGCGACAAGCTTGCCGAGCAGATCAAGGCCACCGGCAAGCATGTGATCGTGATCGGCGGCGGCGATACCGGCTCGGATTGCGTTGGCACGTCGAACCGGCACGGTGCGGCCAGCGTCACGCAATTCGAATTGCTGCCGCAGCCGCCGGAGCAGGAAAACAAGGCGCTGGTCTGGCCCTACTGGCCGATCAAGCTGCGCACCTCGTCGAGCCACGAGGAAGGCTGCGAGCGCGATTGGGCGGTCGCCACCAAACGGTTCGAAGGCAAGCACGGCAAGGTCGAGAAATTGATCGCGGTGCGCGTCGAATGGAAGGACGGCAAGATGCAGGAGGTCGCCGGCTCGGAGTTCGAATTGAAGGCCGATCTGGTGCTGCTGGCGATGGGTTTTGTCTCGCCGGTGCAAACGTTGCTCGGCGCGTTCGGTGTGAGCAAGGATGGGCGAGGCAACGTGCGCGCCACCACCGAAGGCGAGAGCGCCTATGTAACCGACGTGCCCAAGGTGTTTGCCGCGGGCGACGTACGCCGTGGCCAGTCGCTGGTGGTCTGGGCGATCCGCGAAGGGCGCCAATGCGCGCACGCGGTCGACCAGTTCCTGATGGGGCATTCGGTGTTGCCGCGCTGAGCCCCGCTTGCGGAAGTCATGCAAAAGCCACCCGTCAGGGTGGCTTTTTTTCAAAGGGGCCGCCGGGTTGTCGCCGAGCTATGCCGCGATGGTGCCGGAGGCAGTCTCCTCGCGAACTCCGGGCGGCTCGATTTTCAGCGTGTGCTGGTGATAGGCAGCCAGACTGTCACGATGGGCGACGCTGATGATCGCGGTGTGCGGCAGGCGCTCGAGCAGCGTGTCATACAAGCGCCGCTCGGTGGCAACGTCCAGCGCGCTGCTGGCCTCGTCCAGAAAGAGGTAATCGGGGCGCTGCAACAGCGCGCGTGCCATTGCCAGCCGCTGCTGCTCGCCGGGCGACAGGCGGTTTTCCCAGTGTCCCGTTTCATCCAGGCGTTCGGCAAGCCCGTCGAGTTGACACGCGGTGAGCACATCGCGGCAAGCCTCGTCCGAAAAAGCCGATGCCTCCGACGGGTAGCATAAGGCCGCCTTGAGCGTGCCAATCGGTAAATAGCTTTGCTGAGGCAGGAACATCATGCGCTCGCGCGCCGGCGTTTGGATCCGGCCCTGGCCGAAGGGCCAAAGCCCTGCCAGCGCCCTCATCAGCGTGCTCTTGCCGCTACCCGACGGTCCGGAGATCAGCCACCTGGCGCCGGCCGGAATGTGCACCGCGCCCACCTGAGTCAGGGGCGCGCCATTGGGCAGATTCAACTGCAGATCATGTGTGGCGAGATCATGGCCGGTTTCGACTTGAATGCCATCGACCGGATCGGGCAGGTGCATGATGCGATGAAATTCGCGCAGCCGGTTGACGGTGGCTTTCCAGTCGGCCAATGTCGAGTAACTGTTGATGAACCATGACATGGCGCCGCTGACCTGGCCGAAGGCATCGGCCATGCGAAACAGCAGTCCAAGCGACAGGGCGCCGGCAAAGTAGCGCGGCGAGGCCGCCAGCAGCGGGAAGATGCTCGAGACCTGGCCGTAGATCGAGTTGGCGAACATCAGGCGCTTGGTGTAGCGCATGATCAGCCACCAATTGTCGCGAATGTGGCTGAAGGCCGTGCGAAAGCGCTGCGTCTCGGCCGCCGCGCCGCGATAGAACGCGACCTGTTCGGCGTTTTCCCGCAAGCGCACCAGCAGGAAACGGAAGTCCGCCTCGACCTGTTGTTGGCGGTAGCTGATCGACGTCAGCGGTCGGCCGACCTTGTGAATCATGAATGACCCGAGCAGCGCATACAGCGCGGCGGCCCACACCATGTAGCCAGGAATGTGCACGTGCATCGTGCCGAGCGCAAACGACAGTGCGCCCGACAGTGTCCACAGGATGACGATGAATGAAATCAGCGTGACGACGTTCGACAGCAGGTCGAGCGAAAGCGCGAGCGTGCTGGTCGCGAGCGAGCGCAGGTCTTCCGAGATACGTTGGTCGGGGTTGTCGACCAGGTGGTCGCGCTCGATGCGATAGAAGGCGCGATCCCCCAGCCATTGATCGACGTAGCGGTCGGTAATCCACTGGCGCCAGCGGAATTCCAGCATCTGCTGGTAGTAGATGCGGAACGTTGCCAGGAAAATGAAGCTGAAGGCCAGGACGGTGAACTCGATCAGCGACGATTTGAAAACAGCCCAGTCGCGGTGCTCCAGGGCGTTGTAGAAGTTGGTATTCCAGGCATTCAGCCGCACGTTGATGTAGACGATGCCCAGGTTCATGGCGATCACCAGCACCAGCAGGCCGCGGGCCAGCCATCGTTCTTCGGAGAACCAGTAGGGGCGGATCAAGCGCCAGGGACTGATGGATTTCATGATGTATCTGCGTTGGTCGGGGAGGGCAACGCCTCGTCGATTGGCGATCGTTTGACCGAGCGCGGCGAGTTACGTTGCATTGTCATTGCAATCGCAAATGACGAAAACGGGACCTATCGTAACCCAAGTGCCCTTGCGCGGCGGCAAGTCTTTGTGTTGTAATGCTTTCGGGCGAAACAGGGGTGCTTCGCGGCATGACCGCGAGGCTGAGAGAAACCCTTTGCACCCGACCCGGATAATACCGGCGTGGGAAGTTTCCGACTCCTCCAGTAGTCATCTGGCGGGTATGGTGGCAAGCACCTGTTTCGTCCTTGATGCAGTAGCCAGGCAGAAAGGATTCCATGCACCCGCAAAACCAGTATCTCGACCTCGTTGGCGCCGCGCTATGTCCCGGCGTTGTCCAGCTGCGCCCTCGCGCCGATGCCGGAGCGCCCCGATCATGAGTGCCTCGTCGACACGCCCCGACATTGCCGTGCTGGGCGCTGGCCTGGCCGGCCGTCTGTGCGCCTGGCGCCTGGCGCGCCAGGGGTATGAAGTCGCGTTGTACGAGCGCGGCGGACCGGACGGCACGGAGGCCGCCGCCTGGGTGGCCGCCGCGATGCTCGCGCCACTTGCCGAGGCGGCGATCGCCGAGCCGCTGATCGTCGACATGGGTGCCGCGGGCTTGGCCTGTTGGCCGGAATTGCTCGCTGCACTGCCGCGCCCGGTATTCTTTCAGCGCAACGGTACGCTCGTCGTCTGGCACACGCCGGATCGGGCCGAGGCGATCATGTTCGACCGGCGCCTGCGCGCCAATGCGCCGCGGGAATTGCTCGACGGCGGCATGCTGTCATTGAATCAGGCCGCGTTGAGCGAAGCCGAGCCCGCGCTGGCGCAACGCTTTGCCGAAGGCCTGCTGCTACCCAACGAAGGACAACTCGACAACCGCCAATTGCTGGCGGCGCTTGGCGAAGGCCTGCTGGCCGAGGGCGTGCGCCTGCACTGGCATCAAGCAATCGACGATGCCGCGCCGCCCGAGGCCGGACTGATACTCGATTGTCGCGGTCTTGGTGCGCAAGGCGCCTGGCGCGGTCTGCGCGGGGTGCGCGGCGAAGTCGTGCGCCTGCATGCGCCCGGTATCGGCCTGCGCCGGCCGGTGCGCCTGCTGCACCCGCGCTATCCGATCTACATTGCCCCCAAGCAGGACGACGTCTACGTGATCGGTGCGACCGAGCTCGAATCCGACGACATGTCGCCGGTCAGCGTGCGCTCCGCGCTCGAGCTGCTGTCGGCGGCTTTTTCGCTGCACCCGGCCTTTGGCGAGGCGCGCATTCTCGAACTCAATTCCCAGTGCCGCCCGACCTTGCCGGATCACCTGCCGAGCGTTTGCTGGAACGGCGCGCGCACCGTTCGCGTCAACGGCCTGTACCGGCACGGCTACCTGTTGGCGCCGGCCGTGACCGGCGAGGCCTGCGCGCTGGTCGAGGCGGTCCTGGCGCAGCGTGCCGCGCCGGTCGCCCAGGGGCATTTCAAGCAATGGTGCGAGCAACGTGCCTGGCCGGCACTGTTCCATCTGGAGGAGCACTGAATGACGATGGAAATTACGATCAATCAGCAAGCGCTGAAGCTTGCCGAGAACGCCTCGCTGAGTGACGCACTGGCCGCTTTTGGCGCCCAGCCCCCGTTTGCTGCCGCAGTCAATGGCGACTTCGTGCCGAAGGCGCAATACGGTGCGCGCCAACTGCGCCCCGGCGATCGCGTCGACGTCGTGCAGCCGGTCGCGGGAGGCTGACATGAGCCACGCATTGGATGTGTTCTCGCTCTACGATGAGCCTCTGACGAGCCGATTGCTGCTCGGTACGGCCCGCTATCCTTCGCTGCAGATCCTCGAGCAGGCCATCGCCGAGGCGCGGCCCGGCATGGTGACGGTGGCACTGCGGCGGCAGTTGTCCGGGCAAGGGGGGCAAGCCACCGGCAGTCAGTTCTGGGACGCACTGCGCCGCCTCGAAGTGCCGGTGCTGCCGAATACGGCAGGTTGCCACTCGGTCGCGGAGGTGATCAACACCGCGATGATGGCGCGCGAAGTGTTCGAGACCGACTGGATCAAGCTCGAGCTGATCGGCGACGACTATACGCTGCAGCCCGATCCATTCGGGTTGGTCGAAGCAGCCGACAAGCTGATCAGGGATGGCTTCAAGGTGCTGCCGTATTGCACTGAAGACTTGGTGCTGTGCCGGCGCCTGCTCGACGTCGGCTGCCGTGCGCTGATGCCGTGGGGTGCGCCGATCGGCACTGGCAAGGGGGTCATGAATCCCTATGGGCTGCGGGTGTTGCGTGACAGGCTGCCGGATGTGCCGCTCTTGGTCGACGCCGGCCTTGGCCTGCCT
Source organism: Pandoraea thiooxydans (assembly GCF_001931675.1). Classification (NCBI taxonomy): domain Bacteria; kingdom Pseudomonadati; phylum Pseudomonadota; class Betaproteobacteria; order Burkholderiales; family Burkholderiaceae; genus Pandoraea; species Pandoraea thiooxydans. Next base: position 4,379,622 of record NZ_CP014839.1, read on the forward strand.
TCGCACGCTTGCCAGGTCATGGAGTGGGGTTTCGACGGCGTATTGCTCAATACCGCGGTGGCCCAGGCAACCCATCCGGTGGCCATGGCGAGCGCCTTTGCCGGGGCCGTCGCCGCCGGTCGCGGTGCATTCCTTGCCGGGCCGATGCCTGAGCGCGCAAGTGCGCATGCCAGCACGCCAGTGGTCGGCGTGCCGTTCTGGCATCAGGTGGAGGACCAGCGATGAGCGCGGCGATGCGAGCGATATTTGTCTCGGCCGATGCGCCTGCGCGTCAGCGCCGGGCCGAACAGATCAGTCAGGCATTGGCGCCCTGGCAGGCGCACAGTGAAGCGTCGTGGCGTTTGCATCTGCAAGTGCCGCCCAGTGTCGGGCCGGGCGACCTGCTCTGCCTGCGGGCGGCGCCCGCCAAGGCCGACGTGGCGAACTGGCTGGCCGCTGGTGCGGTGGTGCTGGCAAGCGTGCGAGCATCCGACGGCAAGGTTTGCGACACCTTGCATACGGCCGAGCGCGCGTACCGCCTGGAAGGAACCCACGACGACGATTTCGAGCCGGCTTTGGCCGCTTTCCTGGATGCCGGCTTTGCGCCGCACGACGCGCTGTGCCTGGCACGCGCCTGGCGCGGCGACGGCAGTCACGCCGAGGCGCAATCGGACGCATTCGGCGCATGGCCGGTCCGGCTGGCCTGTTTCCCTCGCGTGCTCGATTTGCAGCCCACGCCGGGCCCTTTCGCGCCGGCGCCGCGCGCGCTGGGCCTGTATCCGGTCGTGCCGGATGCCGACTGGATCGAACGACTCGCCGCCCTGGACGTGGCGACACTGCAGTTGCGTGCCAAAACGGGCGAGCCCGCCTATCTGAATGCGCAGATCCAGCGCGCGGTGACGGCTGGCCGGGCGCACGGCACCCGCCTTTTCATCAATGACCACTGGCGGCTTGCCTTGGCCGCCGGCGCCTATGGCGTGCATTTGGGGCAAGAAGACTTTCAGCGCCTCGATGCCGCTGAGCTGGCAGAGTTGCAGCGCTCGGGCGTGCGGCTGGGAATCAGCACCCACGGTTACTACGAGATGCTGGTCGCTTGGCATTTCTCGCCGAGCTACATTGCCATGGGGGCGGTGTTTCCCACTACGACCAAGGTAATGCCGACGGCACCCCAAGGCTTGGCCAAATTGGCGCGCTATGCCAGATTGATGGCGCCGCACGTGCCGCTGGTGGCGATTGGCGGCGTCAACGAGGAAAATCTTGACCAGGTGCTGGCCACTGGCGTGGGCAGTGCGGCGGTGGTGCGCGCGGTTACCGAAGCCGGCGATCTGGCCGCTGCCGTGACCGAATTGCAAGCGCATTTCCGTGCTCGATCTTGAGTGAAACGTCGGCGGCCGATCGCCGAGCTGGCGATCGGCCGCCGACGATGTCATAAAAATATCCCTTTCTCCGCGCATGATTGCCCCGGTCCGACGCCGGTTTCCGGGCGTGACTGATCTGCCCGCGCGCGGTCGTCGGCGGGGGCCGTCGGCCCATGCCGACTGCGTGCATCACATTTACCCCCTATAATCCGCACATTGCACCGCAAAAAAACTAATTGACGTGTCGATCGTGTCTACAGAAACCCTGCTTGAACTGAACGACGTCAGCTTCGGCTACGCGGAGCGTCTGGTACTGTCCGGACTGAACATGCGTTTCGGGCGCGGCAAGGTGGTGGCCGTCATGGGCGGCTCGGGCTGCGGCAAAACGACTGTGCTGCGCCTGATCGGCGGGCTGGTGCGAGCCAATCAGGGCACAATCGCTTACCGCGGTCGCGATATCGGCCAGCTCGACATCGCGGGCCTCTATCAGTTGCGACGCAAGATGGGCATGCTGTTTCAGTTCGGCGCGTTATTCACCGACATGAGCGTGTTCGACAACGTTGCGTTCCCGCTGCGAGAGCACACCAATCTGCCCGACGAGGTGATTCGCGACCTGGTGCTGATGAAGCTCAATGCCGTGGGCCTGCGTGGCGCACGCGATCTCAAACCCGCCGAAATTTCCGGCGGGATGGCGCGTCGCGTGGCATTGGCCCGGGCGGTGGCGCTCGATCCGGAGCTCATCATGTACGACGAACCATTTGCCGGACTCGATCCCATTTCGATGGGCATCACGGCGAATCTGATCCGCAAGCTCAACGACGCGCTGGGAGCGACGTCCATCCTGGTCACGCATGACGTGCCGGAGTCGTTTGCGATTGCCGATCATGTCTATTTCATTGCCAACGGTCGCATCGCGGCGGAGGGCACGCCCGCGCAACTGCGCGCGTCGAGCGATCCGATGGTGCGGCAGTTCATCGATGCCGAACCCGATGGGCCGGTGCCGTTTCACTATGCGGCCGCGCCGCTGGCCAACGACTTCGGTCTGGGAGGTCGTGCATGATTGCCGCGTTGGGCCGTATGATACGCACCCGGGTCCAGCGCGTCGGCTATGCAACGCGAATGCTGTGGCATGTGCTGGGCGCCTCGGGCGCGATGCTGCGCCGGCCCCGGTTGGTGACCGACCAGATTTTTTTCGTCGGCAACTATTCTTTCGTGATCATTGCCGTGTCGGGCCTGTTTGTCGGTTTCGTGCTCGGGCTGCAGGGCTATTACACGCTGAACAGATACGGTTCCGAGCAGGCACTGGGTCTGCTGGTGGCCCTGTCATTGGTGCGCGAGCTCGGTCCGGTGGTCACCGCGCTGCTGTTTGCCGGGCGCGCCGGCACCTCGCTGACCGCCGAAATCGGCTTGATGAAGGCCGGTGAGCAGTTGACCGCGATGGAGATGATGGCGATCAACCCGCTGGCGCGGGTGGTTGCTCCGCGTTTCTGGGCGGGCGTCATCGCGATGCCCTTTCTGGCGGCGATCTTCAGCGCGATCGGCATCTTTGGCGGCTATCTGGTCGGCGTACAGCTCATCGGCGTGGATTCGGGTGCTTTCTGGTCGCAGATGCAAAGCGGCGTCGATATCTGGAGTGATATCGCCAACGGCGTGATCAAAAGCGCGGTATTTGGTGTGGCGGTGACGTTCATTGCGCTGTATCAGGGCTATGAGTCCCAACCGACGCCGGAGGGCGTGGCCCGTGCCACGACCCGCACGGTGGTATTCGCTTCGTTGGCTGTGCTCGGTCTCGACTTCCTCTTGACCGCATTGATGTTCAGCAATTAATCGATTTAATGACGATGAAAAAACATGCACTGGACTTTTGGGTCGGCTTGTTCGTGATCGCTGGTTTTGCGGCGTTGCTGTTTCTTGCGCTCAAGGCGGGCAACATGAGTTCGTTTTCGTTCAACGCCACTTACCCGATCAAGATGCGCTTCGACAATATCGGCGGGCTCAAGCTGCGCGCGCCGGTCAAGAGTGCCGGCGTGGTGGTCGGCCGGGTCGCCTCGATCAATTTCGATGACAAGCGCTTTCAGGCTGACGTCACACTCGATATCGACTCGCAATACCAGTTTCCGAAGGACTCCTCGGCCAAGATCCTGACTTCGGGCCTGCTTGGCGAGCAGTACATCGGCATCGAGCCGGGCGGCGACGATCAAATGCTCAAGCCCGGCGACACCATTACCATGACGCAGTCCGCAATCGTGCTCGAGAATCTCATCAGCCAGTTCCTTTACAGCAAAGCGGCTGATGCCGGCGGCGGGCACTCGCCAAGCGCTCCAGGCGCGCCTGCCCCGCAAGGGAAATAAGCCATGAAAAACAAAAAACACTTAACGTTACTTTTGGCGACGTGCATCAGCGTCGCGGGATGTTCGACGGTCCGGGCGCCGAGTCCGGCCGATCCGCTCGAAGGATTCAACCGCACCGTTTTTCAATTCAACGACGACCTCGATCGTTATGCGATGAAGCCGGTCGCGCAAGGGTATAAATTCGTTTTGCCCACACCGGTGCGCGCCTCGGTGACCAACTTCTTCTCGAATCTGGGCGATGTCGACAACCTGGCCAACAATCTGCTGCAGGCCAATGTGACCGCGGCCACGCAGGATTTGATGCGCATTGCGATCAACACCGTGTTTGGCGTCGGCGGGTTGTTCGATTTCGCCACGCCAGCCGGGTTGCCCAAACATAACCAGGACTTTGGTGTCACGCTGGGCAAGTGGGGGCTGCCTTCGGGGCCCTATCTGGTGCTGCCGCTGTTTGGCCCCAGCACGATACGCGATACGGTCGGCACGGTCGCGGATCTGCAAATCGATCCGTCCGGTTATTTCAAGCCGATCTGGTTCCGCAACACGTTGTATGGCTTGCGTGTGGTCAACACGCGGGCCAATTACCTCGGCGCCACCAATCTGTTGGCGCAGGCGGCGCTGGACAAATATTCGTTCACGCGTGATGCCTATTTGCAGCGCCGGCAGTATTTGATCAAGGGCAGCTCGGCGAGCGAACAGAATCTGCCCAATTACGACGATGAAAGCGGGCCGACCGCGGCTGCGCCTGCTGCGCCAGCTGAAACGAGTGCGCCAGCTGCGCCGGCAAGCGCGTCCGAACCGGCTGGCGCGGCCGCACCGGCGGGTGCGTCCGCCCCGGGCGCGGCCCAGCCCTCGAACAATGACAACGACAATGCGGTGCCGGTGCCGAACCGGCAGATGGTGCCCAATTCGCTGCGTCTGTTCCATTAGAGGGAAACAGTTTGTTACAAGGGCGCCATTGCCGGCGCCGAACTCCCTTTGCAGTATTTGTTCCAAGGCGAACAACCATGAGAATCCAAGGAAGGCATTAGATGAAAAAATTCTTTCTCATCCCCGTCATATCGTTTTTCATTGCCGGTGCGGCGCTCGCGCAGAACAACCTGGGACCCGAGGACCTGGTCAAGCAGACCGTCAACGAGGTCATGGCCGCAGTCAAGGCGGACAAGTCGATACAAGCCGGCGATATTCAGCATATCTCCGAGTTGGTCCAGGAAAAAATCCTCCCGCACGCCGACTTCCAGCGAACGACCCGCCTGGTGATGGGGCGCAACTGGAACAAGGCTACGCCTGAGCAGCAGCAGCAAATCACCGAGCAATTCAAGCAACTGCTGATCCACACTTACTCGGGTGCGATCGCGCAGATCCGCAATCAAACGGTGACTTACTTGCCCTATCGCGGCCAGCCGGGTGATACCGACGCGGTAATTCGCACGCAAGTGGTCAACAACGGCCAGCCGATCGAGATCGACTATCGGCTCGAGAAAACCCCCGCTGGCTGGAAGGTTTACGATATCAACGTGCTTGGCGCATGGCTGATCCAGGCTTACCGGGATCAATTCACGCAGCAGATCAGCGAGCACGGCGTCAGTGGCTTGCTGAGCTTCCTGACCGAGCGCAACCGCCAACTGGCCTCCGGTACGGCAAACTGATCTATGCTCGCGCTGCAATCCGAACTGACGCACGACACCGCAGCCGCGGTACTGCGTGATGGCATGGCGTCGATCGACGCTGGGGAGACCCAGGTCGATTGCGCCGCGCTGATGCGTTTCGACTCGTCGGCGCTGGCGGTATTGCTGGCGTTGCGGCGACACGCGATCCGCCGCGGCGCGACGCTGGCCTTCAGCAATCTGCCCGACGAATTGACCAGTCTGGCACAGGTCTACGGGATCACTCATTTGTTGGCTAACTGAGCACTGCGCCGGCCGACCGCTCGGCGGCCGGGGGCGACTTCCCCTATAATCTGGGGTTTCTTCAAATTCCCGTTCCAATTTATCCGGATGCGCCGCCCGCGAGCGGCGCGGATCGTTTATGGCGGCTATCGAAATCCGTAACGTTAAAAAGCGCTACCGAGCCCTGCAGGCGCTCAAGGGCGTTACGTTCTCCATCGAGCAGGGCGAATTCTTTGGCTTGCTCGGGCCCAACGGTGCCGGCAAGACGACGCTGATCAGCATTCTGGCCGGACTCGCGCGCGCCGACTCGGGCAGCATTTCCGTGCTCGGGCACGACGTGGTGCGCGACTACCGTCAGGCACGTCGGGAGTTGGGCGTGGTGCCTCAGGAACTGGTGTTCGATCCGTTCTTTACGGTGCGCGAGACGCTGCGCCTGCAGTCCGGCTATTTCGGGCTGCGCCACAACGACGCCTGGGTCGACGAGGTCATGGCCAATCTGGATCTGACCGACAAGGCCGACGTCAATATGCGCGCGCTGTCCGGCGGCATGAAGCGCCGCGTGCTGGTGGCGCAGGCGCTGGTCCATCGACCGCCGGTGATCGTGCTCGATGAGCCGACCGCCGGGGTCGACGTCGAGTTGCGTCAGACGCTGTGGAAGTTCATCTCCAGGCTCAATCGCGAGGGTCATACGATCGTCCTGACCACTCACTATCTGGAGGAGGCCCAGGCGCTGTGCGACCGGATCGCGATGCTCAAGCTCGGCGAGGTCGTCGCGCTCGAACCCACCACCCAGCTGCTGCAGCGGTTCGGCGGCCCTCGCCTGGTGCTGCGCTTCGCGCAGGGCACCCTGCCGCAGAGCCTGCGGCCGCTGCTGATCGAATCCCATAATCTGGACGGCCGCCACTTCGCGCTGCGCCTGGGCGGTTGCGACGAGGTCGAATCGATCCTCGCGACGTGCCGTGCCAACGGCTGCGTGATCGAAGATATCGATATTCAGCGGGCCGACCTGGAAGACGTTTTCGTGCAGATCATGGGCGACGCGCACGGCGCCGAGCCGGCGCCGCTAAGAGAGACGGCAATATGACGGGTTTTCGCACACTGCTGTACAAGGAGCTGTTGCGCTTCTGGAAGGTCGGTTTTCAGACGGTCGCCGCGCCGATCATCACGGCGCTGCTTTACCTGCTGATCTTTGGCCACGTTCTCGAGGGCCGGGTAAAGGTCTACAGCCAGCTCAATTACACGGCGTTCCTGGTGCCGGGGCTGGTGATGATGAGCGTATTGCAGAATGCGTTCGCCAACAGTTCCTCGTCGCTGATTCAATCGAAAATCACCGGTAATCTGGTGTTCGTGCTGCTGCCGCCGCTCACGCATTGGGAGATGTACGCGGCCTACGTGCTGGCATCGGTGGCTCGCGGACTGACGGTCGGATTCGGGGTTTTTCTCGTCACCGTGGCTTTCACGCACCTATTGTTTGCCGATCCGCTGTGGATTCTGATGTTTGCGTTTCTGGGCGCGGCGATTCTCGGCACGCTGGGATTGATTGCGGGCATCTGGGCGGAGAAATTCGATCAGTTGGCTGCCTTCCAGAATTTCCTGATCATGCCCGCCACTTTCCTGGCGGGCGTGTTTTACTCGATTCACTCGCTCCCTCCGTTGTGGCAGGCTATTTCTCATCTGAACCCCTTTTTCTACATGATCGACGGCTTTCGCTACGGCTTTTTCGGTGTCTCCGACGTCGATCCGTTCGTCAGTCTGACGGTCGTCGGCACTACGTTTCTGGTGTTGGCGGCGATTGCTCTGCGCCTGTTGAGCACCGGCTACAAGCTGCGTCATTGAACACATTTGCAAGGAGCGGCCATGCTGCCCACCCCCGAACAGATCAAGCAATATATCGAGACAGGCCTGGCCTGTGAGCACATCGAAGTCGAAGGCGACGGCCAGCACTTCTATGCGACCATCGTCAGCAGCGCATTCGAGGGCAAACGGCTGATTCAGCGCCATCAACTCGTCTACGGCGCGTTGGGTGAGCGCATGAAAGCGGAAATCCACGCGCTGTCGATGAAGACGTTGACGCCGGCCGAGTGGCGCGCCTGAGGCCAGGCCGAGCAGCATCCCCCGACATTACGGCAGGAACGAAAGCAAGGTGACAAACGCATCAAACGAGTGGCGTGACTCATGAGAATCACGCAAGACGATGGGCTATCGGGCGTCGCTCGGGCCAGGGAAAAGCAGACCACGGACGAGCCAAGCATGGATAAACTGGTTATCGAGGGGGGCGGGCGCCTGAGCGGGGAAATCCCCGTATCGGGTGCGAAGAATGCCGCTTTGCCGATTCTTTGCGCCAGTTTGCTCAGCGCGGAACCGATCGCGCTGAGCAACGTCCCCGAGCTGCACGATATACACACGATGCTCAAGCTGCTGCGGCAAATGGGCGTGACGGCAACCCGCGACGGCGATACGGTAACGATCGGCGCGCAGCATATCTCGCGCCCCGAGGCGCCGTACGATCTGGTCAAGACCATGCGTGCGTCGATTCTCGTGTTGGGTCCGCTGCTGGCGCGCTGCGGGGAGGCTCGTGTCTCGCTGCCGGGCGGCTGCGCGATCGGCGCGCGGCCAGTGGATCAGCACGTCAAGGGCCTGCAGGCAATGGGTGCCCAGATCAGCGTCGAGCATGGCTACCTGGTGGCCAAGGCCGCCCGTCTCAAGGGCGGGGCGCGCATCGTCACCGACATGATCACCGTCACCGGCACGGAAAACCTCATGATGGCCGCGGTCCTCGCCGATGGCGAGACCATCCTGGAAAACGCCGCCCGGGAACCGGAGGTGGGCGATCTGGCGAACCTGCTGGTGAAGATGGGCGCCCGCATCGACGGCATCGGCAGCGACCGCCTGGTGATTCAGGGCGTCGAGCGGCTGCATGGTGCCGAGCATCGGGTCATTCCCGACCGCATCGAGGCGGGCACGTTTCTCTGCGCGGCGGCCGCGACCATGGGCGACATCGTGCTGCGTCACGTGACGCCGGGGCTGCTCGATGCCGTGCTGGAAAAACTGCGCGAGACGGGAGCGGCCGTCAGCGCCGGCGACGACTGGATTCGGGTCGCCATGCAGCGCCGGCCCAAGGCGGTGAGTTTTCGCACCTCCGAATACCCGGCGTTTCCGACCGACATGCAGGCGCAGTTCATGGCCCTCAACAGCGTGGCCGAAGGCACGTCTCAGGTGGTGGAAACCATTTTCGAGAATCGCTTCATGCACGTGCAGGAATTGACCCGGCTGGGTGCGAACATCGCCGTCGAGGGCAATACCGCCGTGGTGACCGGCGTGCCGCGCCTGTCCGGCGCCACGGTCATGGCGACTGACTTGCGCGCCTCGGCCAGCCTGGTGCTGGCCGGACTGGTGGCCGACGGCCAGACCACGATCGACCGCATTTATCACCTGGATCGCGGTTACGACCGCATGGAAGCCAAGCTGTGCGCGGCTGGCGCCTCAGTGCGTCGCGTCGGTGCACGTCAGGGAGACCTCGCATGACCCGCACCGCCACCACTGCCGCCGCGCAAACGCCTGAACCGGTTCGTCGCAGCTCGCCGCAGCCACTCACACTCGCGTTGTCAAAAGGGCGTATCTTTACAGAAACGATGCCCTTGCTGGCAGCGGCCGGTATCGAAGTCACCGAGGATCCTGAAACGTCGCGCAAGTTGATTTTGCCGACCACCGATCCGAATTTGCGCGTCATTATCGTGCGCGCCTCCGATGTGCCGACCTATGTCCAATACGGTGCGGCGGATTTCGGCGTGGCGGGCAAGGACGTGCTGCTCGAGCATGGCGGCAATGGGTTGTATCAGCCGATCGACCTGAACATTGCCCGATGCCGGATGTCGGTGGCTGTACCGGCGGGTTTCGATTACGCCAATGCCGTGCGGCAAGGTGCGCGCCTGCGAGTGGCGACCAAATACGTGCAGACGGCGCGCGAGCATTTTGCCGCCAAGGGGGTTCACGTCGACCTCATCAAGCTGTACGGGTCGATGGAATTGGCGCCGCTGGTGGGGCTGGCCGATGCAATCGTCGACCTGGTCAGCACCGGCAGCACCTTGCGGGCGAATCATCTGGTTGAGGTGGAGGAAATCATGCCGATTTCCTCGCGCCTGGTCATCAATCAGGCTGCGTTGAAACTCAAGCGAGTATCGCTGCAGCCTATTTTGGCGGCTTTTGAACGGGCCGCCCGGTAACACAGCATGAAGATGAAGATACGCAAACTCGATGCTGCCGCGGCGGACTTCCCGCGGCAACTGAGCCAGTTGCTCGCCTTCGAAGCGAGTGAGGACGAAGCGATCGAGCGCGCAGTCGCCGCGATTCTGGCCGACGTCAAGGCGCGTGGCGACGATGCCGTGCTCGAGTACACCAATAATTTCGACAAACTCGATGCCACCAGCATGGCGAGTCTCGAGCTGCCGCCCGGCGAGCTGGAGGCCGCGCTCGATGGCCTGGAGCCCAAGCGCCGCGCCGCGCTCGAGGCCGCCGCGGCCCGCGTGCGGGCCTATCATGAGAAGCAGCGCATCGAATGCGGCAGCCATAGCTGGCAGTACACCGAGGCCGACGGCACCGTGCTGGGGCAAAAAGTCACGCCGCTGGACCGTGTCGGCATTTATGTGCCCGGCGGCAAGGCGGCTTACCCGTCGTCGGTGCTGATGAATGCGATTCCGGCGCGCGTTGCCGGCGTCAAGGAAATCATCATGGTGGTGCCCACGCCGGGCGGCGTGCGCAACCAGCTAGTATTGGCGGCCGCCCACATCGCCGGGGTCGACCGGGTCTTCACCATCGGCGGCGCGCAGGCGGTCGGTGCGCTTGCCTACGGCACGGCGACCCTGCCGGCGGTCGACAAGATCGTCGGGCCGGGCAATGCCTATGTGGCTGCGGCCAAGCGGCGAGTGTTCGGCACCGTCGGCATCGACATGATCGCCGGTCCGTCCGAGATCCTGGTGCTGTGCGACGGGACCACCAACCCCGACTGGGTGGCGATGGATCTGTTTTCGCAGGCCGAGCACGACGAGCTGGCCCAATCGATCCTGCTTTGCCCGGACGCCGCGTATCTGGCCAAGGTCGAGGCGGCCATGCAACGATTGATCGACGAAATGCCCCGGCAAGCGGTCATCCGCGCTTCGCTCGAAGGGCGCGGCGCGCTTATCAAGGTGCGCGACATGGACGAGGCTTGCGACATCGCCAACCAGATCGCCCCTGAACACCTCGAGATCTCCGCGCTGAACCCGCAGCCGTGGGCGGACAAGATTCGCCACGCCGGGGCGATTTTCCTGGGGCAGTTCGCCAGCGAGAGCCTGGGCGACTATTGCGCCGGGCCAAATCACGTGTTGCCGACCTCGCGTACCGCGCGCTTTTCGTCGCCGCTGGGCGTATACGACTTCCTCAAGCGCTCGAGCCTGATTCAGGTCAGCGAGGACGGCGCCCAGATGCTGGGCGAGATCGCCGCTGAATTGGCCTATGGCGAAGGGCTGCAGGCGCACGCCCGCAGCGCCGAATACCGTTTGCGTACCTCCTGAGGCGCCGAGAACCACTCATGTCCGCTTCGCTCGTGCAGCAACTGATTCGCCCCGACGTCCTGTCGATGCACAGTTATCCGGTGCCCGATGCCACCGGCTTGCTCAAGCTCGACGCGATGGAAAATCCCTATCGCCTGCCCGACGATCTGCGCGCGGCGCTGGGCCGGCGCCTGAGCGAGGTGGCGCTGAATCGCTATCCGGCGCCGCGGCCGCAGGCGCTGCTCGACAAGCTCAAGCACGTCATGCAGGTGCCCGCCGGCCACGACGTCCTGCTGGGCAATGGCTCCGATGAAATCATCAGCATGATTGCGCTGGCCTGCGCGCGGCCCGGCGCGTCGGTGCTGGCACCGGTGCCGGGTTTCGTGATGTACGAAATGTCGGCTCGCCTGAACGGCCTCGAGTTCGTCGGCGTGCCATTGCGGGAGGATTTCGCGCTCGATCTGCCCGCCATGCTCGCGGCGATCGAGCGCCATCGGCCGGCCGTGATCTATCTGGCCTACCCGAACAATCCGACCGGTAATCTGTTCGACGAGCAGGCGATGCAAGCCATCATCGCGGCCGCCACCCATAGCCTGGTGGTCGTCGACGAGGCTTATCAGCCATTTGCGCAACGCAGCTGGATGGCGCGCCTGCCCGATTTCACCAATTTGGTGGTGATGCGCACCGTGTCCAAGCTCGGCCTGGCGGGTATTCGTCTCGGTTATCTGGCCGGCTCGCCGGCCTGGCTCGCACAGTTCGATAAAGTGCGGCCGCCCTACAACGTCAATGTGCTGACGCAGGCGACGACCGATTTCATGCTCGAGCACGTCGACGTGCTCGACGCGCAGGCTGCGACCCTGAGGGCCGAACGGCAGCGCCTGAGCGAGGCGCTCGGTGCGATACCGGGCGTGACGGTGTATCCGAGCGACGCCAACTTCCTGCTGATTCGCGTGCCGGATGCAGCAAAAACCTTCGATGGGATGCTGGCGCGCGGGGTTTTGATCAAAAACGTGGGTAAAATGCACACATTGCTGTCCCAATGCCTGCGTTTGACCGTCAGCTCACCGGAGGAAAATGCCGTGATGCTGGCGGCGCTCGATGCCTCGTTGTGAACGAGCGAGCGGGATAGGCGGCAATTTCCATTTCTCTGAACGGACCCAACAACATCATGCGCATCGCGGAAGTCGTTCGCAACACCAGCGAAACGCAAATACGCGTCCAGGTCAATCTCGACGGCACCGGTGAGCGTCATCTGGCCACTGGCGTGGCATTTCTCGATCACATGCTGGACCAGATCGCCCGCCACGGGCTCATCGATCTGGATGTCGAGGCCAACGGAGATCTGCACATCGACGACCACCACACCGTGGAAGACGTCGGCATAACGCTGGGTCAGGCGGTAGCCAAGGCTGTCGGCGACAAGAAAGGTATCGTGCGCTATGGGCACAGTTACGTGCCGCTCGATGAGGCGTTGTCGCGCGTGGTCGTCGATTTCTCGGGGCGCCCCGGGCTGGAGTTCCACGTGCCGTTCACGCGCGCGCGGGTCGGCAGTTTCGACGTCGACCTGACCATCGAGTTCTTCCGCGGTTTCGTCAATCACGCGGGGGTTACGCTGCACGTCGACAATTTGCGGGGCATCAATGCCCACCATCAGTGCGAAACGGTGTTCAAGGCGTTTGGCCGCGCGTTGCGCATGGCGCTCGAAATCGACCCGCGCGCCGCTGGAGCGATTCCGTCGACCAAGGGCAGTCTATGAAATCGCCGGCCGAGCCGATCGGGTGCTGAGGTCATGACGAACACCCATACGCTGGATGTTCTCAAATCGTTCATTTCGCTGTTGGCGTTGATCAACCCGATAGGCGCTATTCCGCTGTTCATCAGCTTGACCGAGCAGCAAACGCCCGCCGAGAAGCAAGCCACGCTTCGGACCACGGCGATTTCGGTGGCGCTGGTGGTGGCCTGCTCGGCGCTGTTCGGCGAGCGAATCATCCATTTTTTCGGTATCTCGGTGGCGTCGCTGGAGGTCGGCGGCGGTGTCATCATGCTGTTGATGGCTGTCAACATGCTGAATGCGCAGGTTGGCAACACGCGCTCCACGGCCGAGGAGCGCGACGAAGCCGGCGCGCGCCAGAACGTAGCGGTCGTGCCCCTGGCGATCCCGCTGCTGACCGGGCCAGGAACCATCAGCACGGTGATCGTCTATGCCGGCAGGTCTCAGCATTGGTATGACCTGCTGTTCCTGTTGGCGGTCGGGGCGCTGCTCGGGTTCGTTACCTGGCTGGCCTTGCGCATGGCCGAGCCGATCGAAGGCTGGCTTGGTCGCACCGGCATCAACGTCGGCACGCGGCTGATGGGTTTGATTCTGTCCGCGTTGGCGGTGGAATTTATCGTGGATGGTTTGAAAATATTGTTGCCAGGTTTGAGATGACGAACAAGATTGCGATTGTCGACTACGGGATGGGCAATATCCGCTCGGTCTACCAGGCCCTGCGCGCCGCCGCGCCGCAAGCCGACGTCAATGTCAGCGCCGACGCCGGCCAGATCGTGGCTGCCGACCGCGTGGTATTGCCAGGGCAGGGTGCGATGCCCGACTGCATGCGCAGTCTGCGCGAATCGGGCCTGCGCGATGCGGTGCTGGAAGTCGCCCGGCGCGGCAGCCCGTTGCTGGGCGTGTGCGTCGGTGAACAGATGCTGTTCGACGTGAGCGAGGAAGGCGATACGCCGGGGCTTGGGCTGCTGCCCGGCAAGGTCGTGCGCTTCAGGCTCGAGGGCCGCCTGCAGGACGACGGTTCCCGTTTCAAGGTGCCGCAAATGGGCTGGAATCGCGTGCATCAGCGCCGCCCGCATGCGCTGTGGCAGGGCATCCCCGACGAAAGCTATTTCTATTTTGTGCACAGCTACTACGTGCAGCCGGCCAACGAGGCCGATATCGTCGGCGAAACCGAGTATGGCGTGCGCTTTACGTGCGCGGTGGCAAACGCTAATATTTTCGCGACGCAGTTTCACCCTGAAAAAAGCGCAGAGGCGGGCCTGACCTTATATCGCAATTTTGTTCACTGGAACCCCTGAATCCGTCTTGCGGCGGGGCCTGGCGCGATCACCGCAAGCCGGGCGCCGGCGCGGGATACCCATCGCGTCGCATGTTGTACTAATATGAACCCGACACGCCGTCGCCAAGCCTGGCCAGTATTGGGGCTAGCTTAATTCCTTTCTTTCACTTGTAAGCATCACGATTATCTATGCTGCTCATCCCGGCCATCGACCTGAAAGACGGTCAATGTGTTCGCCTCAAGCAAGGCGATATGGATCAAGCCACCGTGTTTTCCGAGGACCCCGCCGCCATGGCACGCCATTGGGTGGAGCAGGGAGCTCGCAGGCTGCATCTTGTCGACCTGAATGGCGCCTTTGCAGGCAAGCCTCGCAATGAGGCGGCCATCCGCTCGATCATTGCCGAGGTCGGCGAGGAAGTGCCGGTGCAACTGGGCGGCGGGATTCGCGATCTGAACACGATCGAGCGTTATCTCGACGGCGGCCTGTCGTACGTCATCATCGGTACCGCGGCGGTCAAGAACCCGGGCTTCCTCAAAGATGCCTGCGCGGCGTTCGGTGGCCACATCATCGTCGGACTCGACGCCAAGGACGGCAAGGTCGCCACCGATGGCTGGAGCAAGCTGACCGGCCACGAGGTCGTCGATCTGGCGCGCAAGTTCGAGGATTACGGCGTCGAGGCGATCGTCTACACCGACATCGGCCGCGACGGCATGCTGCAGGGGATCAATATCGACGCGACCGTTCGCCTGGCGCAAGCCGTCACGGTGTCGGTGATCGCCAGTGGCGGCTTGTCCAAGCTCGACGATATCAACGCGCTTTGCGCGGTCGAAAGGGAAGGCGTGGACGGCGTGATTTGCGGTCGCGCGATCTATTCCGGCGAACTGAATTTCGCCAGCGCGCAAGACCGCGCGGACCAATTGAGCGAAGGAGCGGCGTAGCCGGCCGGCGGCCGCGCGCACATCTATGGCACTACCCAAACGCATTATTCCCTGCCTCGACGTGACGGCGGGACGAGTCGTCAAAGGGGTCAATTTCGTCGAACTGCGCGACGCCGGCGATCCGGTCGAAATCGCGCGCCGCTATGGCGACCAGGGCGCCGACGAACTGACCTTTCTCGACATCACGGCGACCTCCGATGGACGTGACCTGATTTTGCCGATCATCGAGGCCGTTGCCGCCCAGGTATTCATCCCGCTGACCGTCGGCGGTGGCGTGCGCACCGTGCCCGACGTGCGGCGCCTGCTCAACGCCGGGGCCGACAAGGTCAGCATGAATTCCTCCGCCGTGGCCGATCCCCAATTGGTGGGCGACGCGGCTAGCAAATATGGCTCTCAATGCATCGTCGTGGCGATCGACGCCAAGCGCAGCGCCGGCACCGAGGCTGGCGAGGCGCCCCGCTGGGAGGTCTTCACGCACGGCGGGCGCAAGGGCACGGGGCTCGACGTGATCGAGTGGGCCAAGCGCGTCGAATCGCTCGGGGCCGGCGAAATCCTGCTCACCAGCATGGACCGCGATGGTACGAAGAATGGATTCGACCTGGCACTCACACGCGCGGTGTCCGATGCCGTCGGCATCCCGGTCATTGCCTCGGGCGGCGTCGGCAGTCTGGCCGACCTGGCCGATGGCGTTACGCAAGGGCATGCCGACGCGGTGCTGGCCGCCAGCATTTTCCACTACGGCGAATTCACGGTGGGTCAAGCCAAGCGCTACATGGCCGACCACGGCATTGCCGTCAGGCTTTAGTGCGGCAGCCCACCGACGCCAGCGGGCCGTTGGACGTCAACCAACCGGGACTACAGGAAACGATCATGTCTGCTAACTGGCTGGACAAGGTGAATTGGGACGAGCGAGGGCTGGTGCCCGCCATCGCGCAGGAAGTCGGCAGCAACGATGTGCTGATGGTCGCGTGGATGAATCGCGAGGCATTGGCGCGCACGGTCGAGACGGGCGAGGCGGTTTACTGGTCGCGCTCGCGCAACCGGCTCTGGCACAAGGGCGAAGAGTCCGGCCATGTGCAGACGGTCCGTGAAATCCGCCTGGACTGCGATGAAGACGTGGTGTTGCTCAAGGTCGAGCAACACGGCGGCATCGCCTGTCACACGGGGCGGCACGCCTGTTTCTTTCAGAAATTCGAGGGCAATGCGGCCGACGGCACCTGGAGCGCGGTCGAGCCTGTACTGAAAGATCCGCACAGCATTTACAAGTAAATAGGTTCAAGCATGAGCGATACCCTGCGCCGCCTGGCGGCTGTCATCGAATCCCGCAAGGGCGGCGATCCCGAGAAGTCATACGTGGCTCGCCTGTTTCACAAGGGCGACGATGGCATCCTCAAGAAGATCGGCGAGGAAGCCACCGAAGTCGTGATGGCGGCCAAGGATGCCCAACACGCCGGCAACCAGGGCGATACGCGTGCCAAACTGGTCGGCGAAACGGCGGATCTCTGGTTTCATTGCATGGTGATGCTGGCGCACCACGACCTGTCGCCCGACGACGTACTGACCGAGTTGGCCCGTCGGGAGGGACTCTCCGGCATCGAGGAAAAGGCCCTGCGCAAGGTGCGTGCTCGCGAGCAGGCGGGCGATTGAGTCGCACGAGCGGCGCATCTCACTACCATTTGTCGGGGGGCACCTGATGACCGATTATCCGGCGGCGCACACGCCGCTCGACGCCGAACAGGACGACAAGCTCCGCAAGCTCACGCATATCCTGTATGCGTTGTACGCCATTTTCTGGCTGACCGGCGGAGTGACCGCGCTGGTGGCGATCATCATCAATTACGTCAAGCGAGACGACGTCGCCGGCACGCTTTACGAATCCCATTTCGACTGGCAAATTCGCACCTTCTGGTGGTCGGTTCTATGGGGCGTGATCGGCGTGGCGCTGGCTCTGGTGCTGGTCGGCTTTGCCGTGTTGTGGGTGTTGGGCATCTGGACGCTCTACCGTATCGTCAAGGGTTGGCTCTATCTCCATGACGGCAAGCGCATGTACCCATGATGGCGACCCGGTCATGACAACGTCGCGCCGCGCGACTCAAAAAAACGAGGGCATATGAGTCACGAGAATTGTATTTTCTGCAAGATCGCCGCGGGTCAAATTCCTGGCAAGCGGGTGTTCGAAGACGATCAACTGATCGTCATTCACGACATCAATCCGGCCGCCAAGCTGCATTTGCTGGTCATCCCGAAGCGGCATATCGAGACACTGGCCGATTGCCTGCCAGAAAATCCGGCGGATCAGGCGTTGCTTGGTAGAATGCTTGCGTTGGCGCCCAATCTGGCTCGTGAGCAAGGCCATGGTTATGCCGATGGCGCGGGCGGATTCCGTGTGGTAATTAATACGGGGCCGGATGGTGGCCAAGAGGTCTATCATTTACATATGCATGTGCTGGCCGGACCACGGCCATGGAAGCGCATGGGATGACGGCGTGGCAACCGGCCAAATACCGGACACCACAGGTTTTCAAGGGGTTGATGCCTATCCGGCTGGATTGGCGTCGTGTTTGCCGGGCGGCACAGCCGCACGGCTGCAAGGAGAGTGGATATGGGTTCGTTGAGCATTTGGCATTGGTTGATCGTGCTGGTCATCGTGATGATGGTGTTTGGCACCAAGAAGCTGCGCAATATCGGCAGCGATCTGGGCGGCGCGGTCAAGGGCTTCAAGGAAGGCATGAAGGAAGGCGATAGCACGACTTCGACGTCGGCCGCCTCCGACAAGCCGGCAGTGAAAGAACTGCGCGACGGCAACGCGATCGACGTGGAAGTCAAGGATAGCAGCAGCCAAAAGCAAGGTTGAGGCGCGCGGCATGTTCGATTTCGATCTATCCAAGATGATGCTGATCGGTATCGTGGCGCTGGTCGTCATCGGTCCCGAGCGTTTGCCCAAGGTCGCGCGCACCGCGGGCGCGCTGTTCGGCCGGGCGCAACGCTACATCAACGACGTTAAGGCTGAAGTCAGCCGCGAAATCGAGCTCGACGGCCTGCGTTCCATGCGCGCGGAATTCGAGGACGCAGCCCGTCAAACCGAGGCGGCCATTCGCAAGAACCTAAAGGAGCAGGAGAGCGCGCTCAATGAAGCCTGGCAGAGCGCGGTAGCGGGGGATAGCGCGACTGCCGAGACGACCGATGGCATGATCGAGTCGCGTATCGGCAGTTCGCTGCGAACAACGACCAAGCGTCGCAACTGGCGCGTGCGGCAGAGCGCCACACCGGTCTGGTTCAAGAAGGCGAGTCTCAAACGGACCCAGGTGCAGTCGGCGGCGGCGCGTGTAGCGCGTCACACGCCGGCCCGCATGCGGCGGCCGGCCAGATTCTTCTAATAATGCGGCGCCGGTCCGGCGAGCCGCGATAACCTCTCATTAAGGTCGGGCGTGAGCGACGACAACCAAGTTTCGGATGAGGGCAACGAAACCTTCATCTCGCATCTGATCGAATTGCGTGACCGGATCATTCGGGCAGGCGCTTCGGTGATCGTGATTTTCTTCGGGCTGGTGTACTGGGCGCCGGACATTTTCCGGCTGCTGTCGCGGCCGCTCACACGCAATCTTCCGGCTGGCGGCAAGATGATCGTGACCGATGTGACCGGCTCGTTTTTCGTTCCGATGAAAGTCACGATGATGGTCGCTTTCGTCATCGCGCTGCCGTTCGTGCTCTACCAGGCCTGGGCTTTCATTGCGCCCGGGCTGTACAAGCATGAAAAAAAGCTGGTGATGCCGCTGGTGGTCAGCAGCTATGTTCTGTTCCTGCTGGGGATGGTGTTCGCGTACTTCCTGGTGTTTCCCACCATCTTTCATTTCATGGCGCACTACAACGCCCCGTTGGGCGCGCAGATGAACACCGACATCGATAACTACGTCAGCTTCGTGCTGACCATGTTTCTCGCGTTCGGGGTGACTTTCGAGGTGCCGGTGGTGTTGGTAGTGCTGGTGCGCATGGGTTTCGTCAGCATTGCCAAGCTCAAGCAGATGCGTCCCTATGCGGTTGTCGGCGCGTTCATCGTCGCCGCCGTCGTCACGCCGCCCGACATGCTTTCGATGATGATGCTCGCGGTGCCCCTGTGCCTGCTTTATGAATTCGGCATCATCGCGGCCCGCCTGTGGGCGAAAAACCGGCCGGCTGAGGACGCCGACGAGGCCGACGAGGCGGAAGAATCCGCGTCCTGAGTGCCGCGCCTTCGGTCACGCATTGCGCGCGCTGGTTACACCGAGCAGTGCGCCGAAGGTGAATCCCGAACTACGTCACTCGGCGCCGCCGCCGTCGGTGCCGGTATCGTCCGGCTGCGGCGGAGGCGGCGGACGCTTGCCGATCGATACCGTGATATCCATTGGTTTCTGCTTGCGCAGCACATGCAGCACGGCACTGCTGCCGGGCTTGAGTTGTGCAATGACGTTGAGCAGCTGTGAAGTGTCGGTTATCGATTGCTTGTTGACCTGCGTGAGGATGTCGCCCGGCTGAATGCCGCCGAGATCGGCCGGCCCGCCTTGCACGACGCCAGCGACAATCACCCCGGCATCCTGCTGCAAATTGAACGACTCGGCGATGTCGGAGGTAATATCCTGCGGCTCGACGCCGATCCAGCCGCGCGTTACCGTGCCGGTTGTGATAATGCTTTCCATCACCGAGCGCGCGGTCGATACCGGAATCGCAAAGCCGATCCCCATGTTGCCGCCGTTACGCGAGTAAATCGCCGTGTTGATGCCGACCAGATTACCCTGCGTATCCACCAGCGCGCCCCCCGAATTGCCGGGATTGATTGCGGCATCGGTCTGAATGAAGTTTTCGAATGCGCTGATGTCGAGATGATTGCGCCCCAGCGCGCTGATGATGCCCATCGTCACCGTCTGGCCCACACCGAACGGGTTGCCGATGGCCAACACAACGTCCCCGACATGCACGCGGTCCATGCGGCCCAGCGTGATGGCAGGCAAATGATTCAGATTGATCTTCAGCACCGCCAGGTCGGTTTCCGGGTCGCTGCCCACCAGCTTGGCGGCAGCCTTGCGGCCGTCAGGGAGCGCCACCTCGATCTCGTTGGCACCCGCGACCACGTGATGGTTGGTTAGAATGTATCCATCGGGACTGACGATCACGCCCGAACCCAGGCTCGACACCGGCTCCTGGCGCATGGCGCCGCCGTCGCCGAAGAAATAACGGAACAGCGGATCGTTCGCCTGCGGGGTGGAGCGTGGGGCGGTATCTTTGCTGGAAAAAATGCTGACCACTGCCGGCGTGGCGCGCTCGGCAGCCTCGGCGTACGAGCCCGGCGCGGGCTTGTCGCTGAAGCTGGGGGCGACTTCCTGCAGGGCGATGATCGGGTTGGCCAGTTGGCGTCCGAACGAGCCCTGGCGCTGCAGCCACTGCGGTTTGAGCGTCGCGACGATGAACAGCAGTGCCAGCAGGACCGTCACGGCTTGCGCGAATAACAGCCAGAAGCGTCTGAGCATGTAAGGGATAGAGGCGATGAACCGAGATGAACTGGAATTGTATCTGAACGAAGCGCTGCAAACCGCGCAATTTCGCGATTACTGTCCCAACGGACTGCAAGTCGAAGGGCGCCCCGAGGTGGCCCGGCTGATCACCGGCGTCACCGCCAGCCAGGCTCTGCTCGAGGAAGCCATCCAGTGGCGGGCCGATGCCGTACTGGTGCACCATGGCTACTTCTGGAAGGGCGAGGATCCTCGCATCGTCGGCTACAAGGGGCGCCGTCTGGGGTTGTTGCTCACCCATGGCATCAATCTGTTTGCCTACCACCTGCCGCTCGACGCGCATCCCGAGCTCGGCAATAACGCGCAGCTCGGCGCCCGGCTCGGCCTGCGCGCCACGGGGCGGTTCGGGCCCGACCAGCTCGGCTGGCTGGGCGTACTCGAGACCCCCATGGATGCCGGCGCGCTGGCTGAACGGATCGGTGCGGCGCTCGGGCGCTCGCCATTACTGCTGGGCGAGCCCGGCCGGCCGGTGCGGCACGTGGCATGGTGCACTGGCGCGGCGCAGGGTATGTTCGAGGCGGCCGTGGCAGCTGGCGCCGATGCCTACATAAGCGGCGAAGTCTCGGAGCAGACCACCCATCTGGCGCGCGAGACGGGCGTCGCCTATATCGGGGCCGGACATCACGCCACCGAGCGCTGGGGAATCATGGCGCTGGGCGAGCATTTGGCCCAGCGCTTCGGCATCGAGCACCGTTTCGTCGATATCGTCAATCCGGTATGAACCGGAGCTGTCCGTTCCGACCCAACGGCGATTTATTTTTTCAGGCTGTCGCGAATTTCGCGCAATAACAGGATATCTTCTGGGGTGGGCGCGGGAGGCGCGGGCGGCGGCTCTTTGCGCAGACGGTTGACCTGCTTGACCATCACGAAGATGATAAAGGCCAGGATGATAAAGTTCAGCAAGGCGGTGATGAAGCTGCCATAGCCGAGCACCGCGACGCCGGCCTTCGTCAGGTCTGCATAGGATTCCGGATTGCCTTTGAAGGTTGGCGGAATCGCGGCAAGCCTGATGAAGTGATTCGAAAAATCCAGACCGCCGAACATGGCCCCGACCACTGGCATGATGAGATCCTTGACGACTGAATCGACGATTTTGCCGAAGGCGGCGCCGATGATGACGCCCACGGCCAGATCCATCACATTGCCTTTGAGTGCGAATGTCTTGAACTCCTGCAGCATACTCATGCTAAACCTCCCGCTGTTGGTTTTGTTTCGAGCTGGTCGAGACCGCACGCCGATCATGAACAAATACGCGCCTGGCGTCAATGCGAGGCGCTGGTCAATACCGAAATGCGTTATGGCGGCGATACTTGCCGACAGGCTGGCCGCCAAGGGTGGTGGAGTATAATTTACGGTTGACGGAAAATCCAAATTCAAACTTGGGGACTGTGATGGGTGACAATCAAGAAAAGAACGTCGACAACAGCCGCCGAACTTGGCTAATCGCAACGTCTGTGGTCGGTGGAGTCGGTGGTGTGGCAACCCTGGTACCTTTCGTCAGTTCAATGGAGCCCTCGGAGCGGGCCAAGGCGGGCGGCGCGCCGGTCGAGGCAGACATCAGCGGTCTCAAGCCCGGCGACAAGATGACCGTCAGCTGGCGCGGTCTGCCGGTCTGGATCGTGCGGCGCACGCCCGATGAAATGGCCTCTCTGAGCGCCGACACGAGTCAGCTGGCCGATCCCGATTCAAAGCATCCTTTCAATTACCCGATGCCGTCCTACTGCGAGAACCCCTACCGGGCTCGCGTCGAACACAAGGATCTCCTCGTCGTCATCGGCATCTGCACCCACCTCGGCTGCATTCCTTCCGGTCCGTTCGAAGCCGATATCGTTCCGGCTCTCGGCAACTTTCCTGGCTTCTTCTGCCCCTGTCACGGTTCGACCTACGATATGTCCGGGCGGGTCTTCAAGAACAAGCCGGCGCCCAAGAATCTCGATGTCCCCCGTTACATGTACCTGTCCGACACGCACCTGGTGATCGGTAAAGACGAAAAAGGAGAGGCGTAACATGGCCGCCGATAAGAAAGTCGAAACGACAGGGCTGATCGGCTGGATCGATCGGCGTTTTCCGCTGACCAAGCTCTGGAAAGAGCATCTCTCCGAATACTACGCGCCCAAGAACTTCAACTTCTGGTACTTCTTCGGTTCGTTGGCGATGCTGGTGCTGGTGATTCAGGTGCTCACCGGCATCTTCCTGGTGATGAACTACAAGCCCGACGCGAAGCTGGCATTCTTCTCGGTCGAGTACATCATGCGCGACGTGCCGTGGGGCTGGCTGATTCGCTACATGCACTCGACCGGCGCCTCGATGTTCTTCGTCGTGGTCTACCTGCACATGTTCCGCGGCCTGCTGTATGGCTCCTACCGCAAGCCGCGCGAACTGGTATGGATCTTCGGATGCCTGATTTTCCTGTGCCTGATGGCCGAAGCCTTCTTCGGCTATTTGCTGCCGTGGGGACAAATGTCGTACTGGGGCGCCCAGGTGATCGTCAACCTGTTCTCCGCCATTCCGTTCATCGGCAAGGACCTCTCGCTCTGGATTCGTGGCGACTACGTCATCAGCGACGCCACGCTCAACCGCTTCTTCGCGTTTCACGTGATCGCCATCCCGCTGGTGCTGATCGGTCTGGTGGTCGCGCACATCATCGCGCTGCATGAAGTCGGATCGAACAATCCCGACGGCATCGAAATCAAGGAAAAGAAAGACGAAAAAGGCGTGCCGCTCGACGGCGTGCCGTTCCACCCCTATTACACGGTGCACGACATCATGGGGGTCGGAGTCTTCCTGATGGTGTTCAGCTTCATCGTATTCTTCGCCCCGACCATGGGTGGTTACTTCCTCGAAGCCAACAACTTCATTCCGGCCAATCCGCTGCAGACGCCGCCGCACATCGCGCCGGTGTGGTACTTCACGCCGTTCTACTCGATGCTGCGCGCTACCACCGACGACTTCAAGCACATCCTGATGGGCATCGCCGCCGCCCTTACCGTGCTATGGCTGGTACGAGGCAGGGCAAGCCTCAAGTGCAAGGGCATCGGCACGGTGCTGGTGGTGCTGCTGCTGCTCGCGATGTACTTCACCGAGGCCAAGTTCTGGGGCGTGGTCGTCATGGGCGGTGCGGTGCTTACGCTGTTCTTCCTCCCCTGGCTCGACAAGAGTCCGGTCAAATCGATTCGTTACCGTCCCGGATTTCACAAGGTCCTGCTGGGCATCCTGGTGATCGTTTTCTTCATCCTCGGCTACCTGGGCACGCAAGAGCCGACCCCGCTCAAGACCGCGCTGTCGCAAGTCTTCGCGCTGTACTACTTCGCGTTCTTCTGGGGCATGCCGTTCTGGACTCGGGCCGGCACCTTCAAGCCTGTGCCCGAGCGCGTCACTTACGCGGCCCATTGAGCGAAACCAAACGACACGGGATACCAAGATGAAGAAACTGTTCGCAATTCTCGCGCTCATCGGTTTGTTCGCCACGCCGGTGCTCGCCCAGGAGGCGCCTGTACCGCTCGACCCGGCCCCCAATCGCATCGACGACCTGGCGGCACTCCAGCATGGCGCGAAAATTTTCGTCAATTACTGCCTGAGCTGCCACAGCGCCGCGGCCATGCGCTACTCGCGCCTGACCGAACTCGGACTCACCGACAAGGAAATCAAGGATAATCTGCTCTTCGCCACCGACAAGATCGGCGCCACCATGAAGGTGGCGATGCGTCCCGAAGACGCCAAGAAGTGGTTCGGCGCGGCGCCCCCCGACCTGTCGGTCGAGGCCCGCGCGCGCGGCACCGATTGGCTCTACACCTACCTGCGCGGGTTCTATCGCGACGATTCGCGCCCGACAGGCTGGAACAACATCGTGTTCCCCAATGTCGGCATGCCCAATGTGCTGTGGCAACTGCAAGGCGAGCGGGTGTTGAAGCAGGTCGCCAGTGCCGGCGCGGGCGGTGAAGAAGGGCATGCGCCAGCCTTTGCGGGCTTCACCCAGGTAACGCCGGGCACGCTCACGCCGGTGCAATTCGATAGCACGGTGGCCGATCTGGTATCTTATCTGGATTGGATGTCCGAACCGGCCCAGCGTACCCGCCGCCAACTTGGCGTGTGGGTGCTGCTGTTCCTCGGGCTGTTCACTGTGCTGGCCTGGCGCTTGAACGCGGCCTATTGGAAAGACGTCAAGTAATCACAATTTCGTAGTGGGGCTAGGAACGGGGGAAGGGCCTTCCCGCTGCTAGCCCCTTTGGTTTTCAAGGATAACGCTTATGATGGTTCTATATTCGGGCACCACCTGCCCATTCTCCCAGCGATGCCGGTTGGTGCTGTTCGAAAAAGGCATGGATTTCGAAATCCGCGACGTCGATCTCTTCAACAAGCCTGAAGACATCGCCGTGATGAACCCCTATGGCCAGGTGCCCATCCTGGCCGAGCGCGATCTCATTCTGTATGAGTCCAACATCATCAACGAATACATCGACGAGCGCTTTCCGCACCCGCAACTGATGCCGGCCGATCCGGTGCAGCGGGCACGGGCGCGCCTGTTCCTGTTCAACTTCGAGAAAGAACTCTTCGTGCACGTGAGCACGCTCGAGAACGACAAAGGCCGCGCGGCCGAAAAGGCGCACGAAAAAGCGCGCCTGGCCATTCGCGACCGCCTCTCGCAACTCGCGCCGATCTTCCTCAAGAACAAATACATGCTGGGCGACGAATTCTCGATGCTCGACGTGGCCATCGCGCCGCTGCTGTGGCGCCTCGACCACTACGGCATCGAACTCTCCAAAAACGCCGCCCCGCTGCTCAAATACGCCGAGCGCATCTTCAGCCGGCCCGCCTACATCGAAGCACTGACCCCATCGGAGAAAGTGATGCGCCGCTGATCCGTCAGCGACCCGAGGCGCGCCCGCTGTCGGCGCGCCGGTTTTCACGCCACACCCCATGCCAGAAACCTCAACCAAACCCTACCTGCTGCGCGCGCTCTACGAGTGGTGCACCGACAACGGCTACACCCCCTACATGGCGGTGCACGTCGACGCGGGCACACGTGTGCCGCGCGAATTCGTCAAGGACGGCGAAATCGTCCTGAACATCAGCTTCGACGCCACCAGCGGGTTGCAAATGGGCAACGACTGGATCGAATTCAGCGCGCGCTTTGGCGGCGTTGCGCAGAAAATCGAAATCCCGGTCAACAACGTGCTCGCCATCTATGCCCGCGAAAACGGACAAGGCATGGCTTTCCCGGTCGACAAAACCGCCCCGGCCCTCGCGCCGCTGTCGACGGCCGGCGCCGCCCCGGAGCTCGCCTCCACAGACGCCAGCGACGACGACAACGACGAACCGCCACGCGGCCCCAACGGCAACCGCGGCCATCTCAAGGTCATCAAATAGCGCAACCCGGCGCCCCGCGCCGCATGCGGCTCGATTCGGATGAATGCGACCAACGGAATCGGGTACAATACGCGTCTTCGCCGGCTTAGCTCATCTGGTAGAGCAGTTGATTTGTAATCATCAGGTGGCGGGTTCGAGTCCTGCAGCCGGCACCAATCAAGTCAAGGGGTTACGTGAATTTCACGTAACCCCTTGTGCTTTCTGGGCGCCGAAAAGTACATTGCGTGATGCTTCGCGCCCTCCGGGCGGCCGGACGCTGACCGCCCCCGAGGCTCACTATGCCCGCAGCCTCGTGTATCCCCGAGCACGGCGCGGCAGGTCAGAATCCGCAATCCAACCTCAAGGAGCCTTTCATGCAACTGTATGGCAGACGCAGTTCGATCAACGTCCAGAAGGTTATCTGGTGTCTGGCCGAGCTCGGCCTGATGGAGCAGCGCGATTATCAACGCATCGATGCCGGCCTCGACTTCGGCGTCGTGCGCACCCCGGAGTATCTGGCGCTCAATCCGAACGGGTTGGTGCCGACCTGGGTCGAGGGCGATCTGGTGCTGTGGGAATCGAACAGTATCGTGCGCTACCTTGCCGCAACGCGCGGCGACGGCGCACTGTTGCCCGGCGATCCGGCCAAGCGTGCTGACGTCGAGCGCTGGATGGACTGGCAGCTCGGCACCCTCTGGGCTACGCTGCGCGTGGCCTTCCTGGGCTTGACCCGTACTCCCGAGCCGCAGCGGGATTACGATGCCATCAACACATCGTTTGGAAATGCTTCTCGCCAGTTGCAAATGGCCGAAGCGGTGCTGGCCAAACAACCTTTCATCGCGGCGACCGGCTTTAGCGTGGCGGACATCGTGATCGGCTTGGCGGTGCACCGCTGGATCGGATTGCTCGAGAACTTCGCCGGCGTGCTGCCCGCGCCGCCGGCGATGCCGTCGCTGATTGCCTGGCATCGTGAGTTGATCGAGCGGCCGGCGTTCAAGGAAACGGTTCGTTCGTAGTGGCGCGACGGGGCGAATGCTGGGCAGCGACCCTACCGGGTTTGTCAAGGCGAGCTGCAACGGGAGGGGGGTGACGATTTGACGGCAGGTGTTGGCTACGCCTATCTGACCGAGCGCCGCGGACTTGTTGATCTACCGGTTTTGGCGGCGCCATCGGCCATGTCAATGCGCATGAGGGAGTGGCGCAAAGGATCCGGCGTGAGCTCGCCCTGGTATTGGCCACACCGTCGAATTTACCTTGGCACTTTCCGATCGAAATCCTGCGCCAGCGTTTGCGGCACGGCCGCGCCTGGTGCGGCATCGCCGGCCGGTACCGGCGCATAGACGGGCTGCGCCATCGCGCGTCCGGCGGCCGGCGCGGTGCCGGCGAGGTGCTGCCAGTCGGGATCGGGAATTTCCGAGAACACTTGCTTGAGGCGTTCGCCCCAGGTGCCGTGGATCATTCGATAGTAGGCGTTTTCGCTGTCGAGCAGTGCGAAGCGAGTCACGCGCAGGCTGTTTTCCTCGTAGACCAGCAGGTCCAGCGGCAATCCTACCGAGATGTTCGAGCGCAGCGTCGAGTCCATCGAGATCAGCGCGCATTTGGCGCCTTCGTCGAGCGAAGTGGCGGGGGTGACGACGCGGTCGATGATCGGCTTGCCGTATTTGAATTCGCCGATCTGGAAATACGGATTGGTCGGCGAGGTTTCGATGAAGTTGCCAGCCGCGTAGATCTGGAATAGCCGGCTACGCTCGCCGGCGATCTGGCCGCCGAGGATGAAGCTGCAGTTGAAGTCGACGCCGAACTCGTCGAGCGATCTGGCATCGCGCGCATGCACGAAGCGCACCGCGTCGCCGACCGCGCGCGCCGCGTCATGCAGGTTGGCGGCGTTCCACAGGCTCGGTTGGTCGGGATTGGCGCTTTCGGTGAGCACCAGGCGCACCGCCTGCGTGATGGCCAGGTTACCGGCCGAGAGCAGCACCAGCACGCGCTCCCCGGCGCGCTCGAACACGGTCATTTTGCGGAACGTGCTGACATGATCGACGCCGGCATTGGTGCGCGAATCCGACAGAAAAACCAGGCCGGCATCGAGCCGCATGGCCACACAGTAAGTCATAACAAACTCAACGAGACGAATCGGCGCATTTTACTCCGTTCCCGCGGGGCGCACGGCGTGTCCGTGCCGCCCGGCGCGCGCGTTTTCTATTGATCGAGGCTGTCGACCGAGACCTTTACGCTCAGATGCTCGGTGGCACCGCCCACGCGCATGCCGCGCACCGGCGCGGCCGAATCGTAGTCACGGCCGATAGCCAGTCGGCAATAGTTGCCGCTGGCGTAGCGCGCATGGGTGACGTCGACGCTTACCCAGCCGTAGCCGTCGAGCCATACGTCGGCCCATGCGTGGCTTGCCGCGTGCGGCACGTCGCCCGGATCGATATAGCCGCTCACATAGCGCGCCGGCACGCCGTGCGCGCGACAGCAGGCCAGCATCAGATGCGCGTGATCCTGGCACACGCCGCGGCCCAGCGCCAGCGCGTGCGAGGCAGAGCTGGTCACCTCGGTTACGCCCGATTCGTATTCGACCCGGCCCAGGATGGTTTCGGCCAGCCGAAGCAGGTCTTGCGGGGTGTTGAATGCGGTGCCCGCCGAGAGCGCGAGAATGGTGTCGTCGGCCTCGGTCAGCCGGGTGGCGCACGTGTACTGCAGCAGCGGCAGACGCCCTTCGCCTTCGTCCAGGCGGCCTTCGTTCAGCGGGGTGGTTTCCACTTCACCGACGGCGAGCAGGTAGATGCTGTCATGCGGATGGTGAATCACCAGCGTGTGCATGGTGTTGCCGAAAGTATCCTCGGCCGGCGTGAGCTTGTCCGGCGCGGAAATGCGCCAGTCGATCACGCGCTGATGCACTTCGGTGCGCGGCGTCAGGCGCAACTGCTGGATGGTGTAATAGCCCTGCGCCGCGTATCGATACGTTGTCTCATGGCGGATTTTCAGGCGCATGATGGGTCGGTTCGCATTAAGAGGTCAGGGGAATCAGGAAAGTCTGGCTGACCTTGTTCCCCAAAATATACATGCGCTCAAGAAAATCGGTGAGATATGTATGCATGCCCTCGGCCAGGATCTGATCGATATCGGTGTAGGTCAATTCGGCCCGCAGCTTGCCGGCATACCGCTCGCAATCCTGCGACAGGCGATTGCGCACCACTTCGATGTTCTGGCACACCCCGTTGAGGGCGGCCAGTAGGGAACGCGGCATGCGCGGATTCAGAATCAGCAGTTCGATCACCCGCTCGGGCGTGATCACGTCGCGATACACCTTGCGGTAGATCTCGAAGCCCGACACCGAGCGCAGCACCGCCGCCCAGTAGTAGAAATCGGTCGGGTGGGTCGGGTCCTCGTCGCCACGCATGTCCTGCTGCGCTTCGTGAAATCGCACATCGAGCATGCGCGCGGTGTTGTCGGCGCGCTCCAGATAAGTGCCCAGCCGCATGAAGTAATACGCTTCGTCGTGTAGCGAAGTGCCCACGCTGACGCCGCGCGAGAGATGCGAGCGGAACTTCACCCACTCGAACAGATGCTGTGCGTCGCGCTCGAGCAGGTCGTCGGCCAGCAATTTGCGAAACTCCAGCCAGGTGTCGTTCAGGGTTTCCCACAGCTCGGTAGTCAGCGCGCCACGTACCGCGCGAGCGTTCTCGCGCGCTGCGGCGATGCAGTTGTAAATGCTCGACGGATTCTCTGGGTCGCGCACCATGAAATCGACTACCGCCGGGCCGCTCAGGCGGTTGTGGCGTGCCTGAAATGCCGTCTCCAGCTCGGAAATGCGCAAGATCGCCTGCAAGCCCTGTTCCTCGCTGGCGTTCGATTGCGGCAGCAGGGCGTTCTGCAAATTGACGTCGAGCATGCGCGACGTATTCTCGGCGCGCTCCATGTAGCGCGCCAGCCAAAACAAATGATCTGCGGTACGGCTGAGCATAGTGTGCCTGCGAGTTATTTTTCGAGGACCCAGGTGTCCTTGGTGCCGCCGCCCTGGGATGAGTTGACGACCAGCGAGCCTTCGGTGAGCGCGACCCGCGTCAGGCCGCCGGCCACCATCGACACGGTCTTGCCCGAGAGCACGAATGGCCGCAGGTCGATGTGCCGCGGCGCGATGCCGCTCTCGACAAAGGTCGGGCAGGCCGACAGCGCCAGCGTGGGCTGGGCAATGTATTTGTCGGGATGCGCCATCAACTGCGCACGAAACGCCTCGATCTGAGCCCGCGTCGAAGCCGGCCCGACCAGCATTCCATAGCCGCCCGCACCGTGCACTTCCTTGACCACCAGCTCGGGCAGATTGGCGAGTACGTAGCTCAGTTCGTCCGGCTTGCGACACTGGTAGGTCGGCACGTTATTCAGAATCGGCTTCTCGCCAAGATAGAACGACACCATGTCGGGCACGTAGGGGTAGATCGACTTGTCGTCGGCCACCCCGGTGCCGATTGCGTTGGCCAGCGTGACGCGTCCGGCGCGGTAGACCGATAGCAAGCCGGGCACGCCCAGGGTCGAGTCGGCGCGAAACGCCAACGGATCGAGAAAATCGTCGTCGACTCGCCGGTAGATCACGTCGACCCGCTGCGCGCCTTGCGTGGTGCGCATGAACACCGTGTTGTCCTCGACAAACAGATCCTTGCCCTCGACCAGCTCGACGCCCATTTGCTGCGCCAGGAAGGCATGCTCGAAATAGGCCGAGTTGTAGATACCCGGCGTCATCACCACTACCGTCAGCGCGTCGCTGCTGCCTTGCGGCCCGACCGCGCGCAGCGTGTCGAGCAGCAGGTCAGGGTAGTGCGCCACCGGCGCGATGCGGTTTTGCGCGAACAACTCGGGAAACAACCGCATCATCATCTTGCGGTTCTCCAGCATATACGACACACCCGAAGGCACGCGCAGGTTGTCCTCGAGCACATAGAACTCGCCATTCTCGCCGGTGCCCGCGCGTACCACGTCGATGCCCGCGATGTGCGCGTAGATGCCGCCCGGCACGTCCACGCCCTGCATCTCGGGCCGGTATTGCGCATTGGTGAAGATCTGCTCGGCCGGGATGATGCCGGCGCGCACGATTTCCTGGTTGTGATAGATGTCGTGAATGAAACGATTGAGCGCCTTGACGCGCTGCTGCAACCCGGTCTGGAGCGTCTTCCATTCGTGTGCCGGGATGATGCGCGGAATCAGATCGAACGGGATCAAGCGCTCCGCGCCCGCATCGTCCCCATACACCGCGAAGGTGATGCCCACGCGCCGGAACACCAGGTCCGCTTCGGTGCGCTTGCGTATCAGTGTGTCTGCCGACTGGCGCTGCAGCCAGTCGCGGAAGTTGTAATAGTGCCGCCGCACTTCCCCGGATTCGCTCGCCATTTCGTTGTAGCTCACCGTCATATCTGACCTCCTTGGCGCCGATAGATCCAGTATCGATGCAATACCCGTGCCTGGCAAGCCCCGAAACTCCCGATGGATTTGTTGCCAATTTGCACCGAAAATGCGTATTGATGCCTCGGAGCCGTGCATGCGGGCCGCCCCGTTATTGCGAATTTGGTCAATGAGCCGGCTTGACGGGTTCTGCCGGCGCAGGGCATGAAGCCCATTTGACATGGTGGAACGATCGTTCTACCATCGCAACTCAATACCGCATTTTCCGTGCGTCAGCACGCCCTGCGTTCTTCCTTCCGAGGTGAAATGATGTCGACCGAATCGCGCCCGCCGTTGCCGCCGTTCACGCTTGAAACCGCCACACAGAAGGTGCGGCTTGCCGAAGATGGCTGGAACACACGCGATCCGCAGCGCGTGTCGCTCGCTTACAGCACCGACAGCCGCTGGCGCAACCGCGCCGAGTTTGCGGTGGGGCGCGCCGAGATCGTCGCTTTTCTCACGCGCAAGTGGGCGCGCGAGCTCGACTACCGGCTGATCAAGGAACTGTGGGCGTTTGGCGGCAATCGGATCGCCGTGCGTTTTGCCTATGAATGGCACGACGACGCACAGAACTGGTTTCGTTCGTACGGCAACGAGAATTGGGAGTTCGACGAACAAGGTCTGATGGCGGTACGCCACGCCAGCATCAACGACCGCCCGATTCGCGAATCCGAGCGGCTCTTTCATTGGCCGCAGGGGCGCCGGCCGGACGATCATCCCGGCCTGAGCGATCTCGGCCTGTAAGCGCCTTGCCTGCGGCCCACGGCATTCTCTCCGAGCAAGCGATGAAGCAGACATCCGTCGCCGGTCCGCGCGAGCGTCTGCTCGACGCGGCCGAGCAACTCATCTATGCATCGAGCATCCATGCTACCGGCGTGGATGCGATCGTGCGCCAGTCAGGCACCGCGCGCAAAAGCTTCTATACGTACTTCGCTTCGAAGGAAGACCTCGTGGCGCAGGCGCTGCGGCGTCGCGACGATCGCTGGATGGCCTGGTTCGAGCACGAAACACTGCGTTCGGCCCCGCAACCGGCCGCGCAGTTGCTCGGCATGTTCGATGTGCTGCGCACCTGGTTTTGCCGCGACGACTTCCATGGTTGCGCATTTCTCAACGCGGCCGGGCAGATCGCGCCGTCGGACACCGCCATACTCGACGTCTCGCGTTTGCACAAGCAGCGCTTGCTGGCGTTCATCGAAAGCCTGTGTCGCGCGGCGGGCGCAGCCGACGCCGCCGCGCTGGCGCGCCAGTTGCTGCTGCTGGTCGACGGCGCGATCTCGGTGGCGCTGGTCAGCCGCCAGGCCGATGCTGCCGGCGACGCACGACGTGCGGCCGAGTGTCTGCTGGCAGCCATGTTGCCGAAGCCTGCCGCACCCGGTCGGAAGCCGAAAGTCACGAGGCGAGAAAAGTAGGATAGCGAATCAATTCAACATTCCGTCGCGGGAAAATTTCATTGATGCCGGCGTCGGCCAGCAGGCCGGCTTGCAGCGTCTTGCCGAGCGGATTTTTCATGCCATCGAGGATGGCGGCATCTGGCGTCGCGGGGTGCGGATGGATACCCAGAGAGTGGGGCGCGGCCGGCGAGCGCCAAAAAAAGAACCCGCCTAGGCGGGTCAATGGAGTTCACCCGTACGGTCAAGAGCGGGCATATTTAGTATAGCGCGCTCTCACGCAATATAAAGGAAAAGATGGAGACGGCCGCCTCTACGGGTCACTCGACGACTTCGACGCCGCGCCAAAAGGCGATATAGCCTCGAATCTGGGCGGCGGCCTGCTTGGGCTCCGGGTAGTACCAGGCCGCGTCGGGATTGACCTCGCCTTGCACGACCACGTTGTAGTAGCTCGCGGTGCCTTTCCATGAACACACGGTGTGGTAGTCGCTGGATTGCAGCACGGCCGGGTCGACGGTGCCCGGCGGAAAATAGACGTTGCCCTCGACGCGTTCGACTTCGTCGGCCGGGGCTTCGGCGATCACAACGCCGTTCCAGATGGCACGCGGCATGATGGCTCCTTTAGGCAGAGAGGGCAGGGAAGGCAAGGCAGGAAGCTTCAATGTTACGCCGATCTTCGCGCGGCCGTGCGGCGGCGATCGCGCCGCTTCAGTTTCCCACCGATTGCTGCAGAAACGCCACCAGGCGCTGCGCGAAAGCCGGCAGCGCGCCCATCTCGCGCACGATCAATTTCAGGTCCCGAATCGCCCAGGGGTTGGCCAGTGCCGCCAGATGCAGGCCGGCGCTTTGCTGGTGCCTGCGCGCCGCCGACTGCGGCAGCACGCCGATACCGACGTTCTGGCCGATCATCTGGCACATCGCATCGAAGCTGCCGACTTGAATCCGCACGCGCAACTCGCGCCCCGCATCGGCTGCTGCCTGGGTGAGAAAGGCGTGAATGGCGCTACCGGAATGCAGGCTGACGAACTCGTGCTCGAGCACGTCGAGAAAATCGACGCGCCGTGCACCGGCCAGCGCATGCCGGCGGGCAGTCGCCAGGACCAGCTTGTCGCTGCGATAGGGCAGCGCCTGCAGCCCGTCGGTGCGCACGTTGCCGGCGACGATGCCGATATCGGCGACGCCCTCGGCGACATTGCGCACGATCTCGTGGCTCAGGCGCTCCTGCAGATCGACGCTGATGCTCGGATGGCCGGTCAGAAACCCGCTCAGGGCCGTCGGCAGGAATTCGGTCATTGCCGTGGTATTGGCAAACAGGCGAATGTGGCCCCGGATGCCGGCCGAGTAGTCCTGCAAGTCGCCGCGCAGCGATTCGAGCTGGCGCACGATCTGCCGCGCATGGTGCAGCAGCGTCTGGCCGGCCGGCGTGAGCGTCACGCCGCGCCGGGTGCGATACAGCAACTGCGTGGCCAGCGCATCCTCGAGGTGCTTGACGCGCATGCTGGCCGCCGGCACCGACAGGCTGGAGCGCGCCGCGCCGCGCGTCATGCTGTTCGATTCGGCGATATTGACGAACAGGCGCAGGTCGGTCAGGTCGAAATGCAGCGGCGGCGGGGCGGGGCTGGGCATGAACGAAACACCGTCTTAAGCAAAGCTGAATTGTAACGACGAGCGGCGTGCGGCACACTGTACGGCATTCTCAGACCTCGATGGAGACGCCCCGTGTCCGATACCTACGCGCCGTGGCTTGGCCGCACCGAGCACAGCACCGACACCGTGAGCGCCGCGCCTGTGCGCGCGCTGGCCGCGACACTCGATCGCGACGACATTACCGCCCGCCCGGGCGATCCGCTGCCGCCGTTATGGCACTGGCTGTACTTCCTGCCTGTTGCGCCGCAGCGTGAGCTGGGCGAGGACGGCCACCCGCGGCGCGGCGGCTTCCTGCCGCCGGTGCCGCTGCCACGCCGCATGTGGGCCGGCAGCCGCTTCGAGTTCGTCGCACCGCTGCGCGTGGGAGACGCGATCGAGCGCACCAGCACCATTTTGAACATCGAGCAAAAGACCGGACGCTCCGGCGAGCTGGTGTTCGTCTGCGTCGGGCACGAGGTGTGCCGCGCCGACGGCGAAGTGTTGCTGCGCGAGGAGCACGACATCGTCTACCGCGCGCCGTCGCCCGCTGGCGCGCCCAAGGTTGCGCCCGAGCCCAAGGCGCCGCCGGCGCATGCCTGGCAGCGCACCATCGCACCCGATGCGGCGCTGCTGTTCCGCTATTCCGCGCTTACCTTCAACGGCCATCGCATTCATTACGACCGCACCTATGCGACCGAGGTCGAGGGCTATCCGGGGCTGGTCGTGCATGGCCCGCTGCAGGCCACGCTGATGCTCGATTTGCTCGGTCGCGAGCGACCCGGCGCGCAGCTTGGCGCATTCAGCTTTCAGGCTCGCCAGCCGGTGTTCGATATCGCGCCGTTCCACGTCTGCGGCGATCTCGATGCCGGCACCGGCGAGGCGCATCTGCTGACCTACACGGCCGACGGCCGGGTAGCCCTCGAGGGCTCCGCCAGTTTCGCCTGAGTTTGCCGTGCGCGCCGGCGTTGGCGCGTTTTTCAACCGGTTCCGATCACCTTATGAATCTGCCCGCCGAAGACCGTTACCAGGACATCCGCGATGCGCTGCGCGACCTGTGCTCGCATTATCCCGACGAATATTGGCGCGAGGTCGACGGCGCGCGGGACTATCCCGAAGCGTTCGTCGATGCGCTGACCGGAGCCGGCTGGCTGGCCGCGCTGATCCCGCAGGCTTATGGCGGGTCGGGCCTGGGGCTGGCCGAAGCGTCGGTCATCATGGAAGAAATCAATCGCAACGGCGGCAACGCCGGCGCCTGCCACGGCCAGATGTACAACATGGGCACGCTGCTGCGCCACGGCTCGGAAGCACAGAAGCGCGACTACCTGCCGAAAATCGCCAGCGGCGAATTGCGCCTGCAGTCGATGGGCGTGACCGAACCGACCACCGGCACCGACACGACCCAGCTCAAGACCGTTGCTGTCAAGCGAGGCGACCGCTACGTGGTCAACGGCCAGAAAGTCTGGATCTCGCGCATCCAGCACTCCGACCTGATGATTCTGCTGGCGCGCACCACGCCGGCAGAGCAGGTCAAACGCAAGTCCGAAGGCTTGTCGATCTTTCTGGTCGATCTGCACGAGGCGATCGGCCAGGGCCTGTCGGTGCGGCCGATCCTGAACATGGTCAACCATGAGACCAACGAACTGTTCTTCGACAATCTCGAGATTCCGGCGGAAAACCTCATCGGCGAGGAGGGGCGCGGCTTCAAATATATTCTGGACGGCCTGAATGCCGAGCGCACGCTGATCGCCGCCGAGTGCATCGGCGATGCGTGGTGGTTCATCAATCGCGCGGCCCGATACGCCCGCGAGCGCGTCGTTTTCGATCGCCCGATCGGGCAGAACCAGGGCGTGCAATTCCCGATCGCCGAGAGCTATATCGAGACCAGCGCGGCCAATCTGATGCGCTATCGCGCCTGCGAGCTGTTCGACGCGCACGCGCCGTGCGGTGCCGAGGCCAATATGGCGAAGTACCTCGCCGCCAAGGCCTCCTGGGAAGCGGCCAACGCCTGCCTGCAGACACATGGCGGCTTCGGCTTCGCCTGCGAATACGACATCGAGCGCAAATTCCGCGAGACCCGCCTGTACCAGGTCGCGCCGATCTCGACCAACCTGATCCTTTCCTACGTGGCCGAGCACATCCTCGGCTTGCCCCGTTCCTTTTGAGTGCCGCCGACACCGCCATGCATCGACCTCTGGAAGGCATCACCGTGGTTTCGCTCGAACAGGCGATCGCCGCGCCATTCGCGACGCGCCAGCTGGCCGATCTCGGCGCGCGCGTGATCAAGATCGAACGCCCGGGCGTGGGCGACTTCGCGCGCGCCTATGACGATCGCGTCGACGGACTGGCTTCGCATTTCGTCTGGACCAATCGCTCCAAGCAAAGCGTCACGCTCGACGTCAAGCACGCGCAGGCTGGGCCGGTGCTCGAGCGCCTGCTCGCACAGGCCGACGTGCTGGTGCAGAATCTCGCGCCGGGCGCGGCCGAGCGGCTCGGGCTGAGCTACGAGCGCTTGCGGGAGCGTCACGAGCGTCTGATCGTGTGCGACATTTCCGGCTATGGCGCCGACGGCCCTTATCGCGATAAAAAAGCCTACGACCTGCTGGTGCAAAGCGAGGCCGGCTTTCTGTCGGTGACCGGCACACCCGAGCAACCGGTCAAGGCCGGCTGCTCGATCGCCGATATCGCCGCGGGCATGTATGCCTACAGCAATATCCTTGCGGCGCTGATTCAGCGCGGCAAGACCGGGCGCGGCTGCCGGCTCGATATCTCGATGCTCGAAGCGATGGTCGAATGGATGGGCTTTCCGCTCTATTACGCCTATCAGGGCGCGAGCCCGCCGCCGCGTGCCGGCGCCGCGCACGCGACGATCTACCCCTACGGGCCGTTTCCCACCGGCGACGGCAAGACGGTGATGCTCGGCCTGCAGAACGAGCGCGAGTGGGTCGTGTTTTGCAGCGACGTGCTGCAGCAGCCGGCGCTGGCCGCCGACCCGCGCTTTGCCACCAACAGCGCGCGCAGCGCCAATCGAGAGGCGCTGCGCACGCTGATCGAGCAGGCCTTCGCCGGGCTCGACGCCGAGCAGGCGATTGCCCGCCTCGAAGCCGCGCGCATCGCCAACGCGCACGTCAACACCATGCACGACGTCTGGACGCACCCGCAACTGGCCGCGCGCGGGCGCTGGCAAACCGTCGCATCGCCGGCCGGCATGCTGCCGGCCCTGTTGCCGCCCGGGGGCGACGCGTTCGATGCGCGCATGGACCCGATTCCCGCGCTGGGCGAGCACACTGACAGCGTACTGGCCGAACTCGGCTTTACCGCGCCGCAGATCGCGCAATGGCGCGCACAGGGCGTGGTCTGACCATCCAGAGGAGACCGTACAGATGAGCGAACAGACGTTTGGCGACGCAACCCTGGCGAGCTTTGCCGCCACGCTGCGCTTTGACGACATACCGGCGGCAGTGGTCGAGCGCACGCTGGACCTGTATGCGGATTGGGTGGGCTCGGCGCTGGCCGGCAAGGGCGCGCGGCCGGTCGAGGCGATCGAGCGCTTTGCCCAGGCGATGGGGCCCACATTGGATTCGGGCGCGCCGGGCAGCGCCGAGGTGGTGATGTCCGGGCGCGCGAGCTCGCCGCTGTTCGCGGCGCTGGTCAATGGTGCCGCATCGCACTTCGCCGAGCAGGACGACGTGCACAACGGCTCGGTGTTTCACCCGGCCGCGGTGGTGTTTCCGGCGGCGCTCGCGCTGGCGCAGGCCCATCAGGCCAGCGGGCGAGAATTCATTGCCGCGTGCGTGGCGGGCTACGAAGTGGGCATCCGCGTCGGCGAATTTCTCGGCCGCTCGCATTACAAGGTATTTCACACGACCGGCACCGCGGGCACGCTTGCCGCGGCGGCCGCCGCCGGCCGATTGCTCGGGCTCGATGCGACGCAGATGCTGCATGCGTTCGGCTCGGCCGGCACGCAGGCTGCCGGGCTCTGGGAATTTCTGCGCGACGCGGCCGATTCCAAGCAGCTCCATACCGGCAAGGCGGCGGCCAACGGCCTGAGCGCCGCCTGGCTCGCGCGCGAGGGCCTCACCGGAGCGCGCCGCATCCTGACCGGCGCGCAAGGGCTGGCCGCCGGCATGTCGCAAGACGCCGTGGCCGCGCGCCTGACGGATCGGCTCGGCGAGCGCTGGGCGTTGGCCGAAACGTCGTTCAAATATCATGCCTCGTGCCGCCACACCCATCCGGCCGCCGACGCGCTGCAACAGGCGATGCGCGCACACGGCCTGTCTGCCGACGATATCCAGGCCGTCACCGCGCATGTGCATCAGGGCGCCATCGATGTGCTCGGCGCGGTCGACGTACCGCAGTCGGTGCATCAGGCGAAGTTCTCGATGGGCACGGTGCTTGGCCTGATCGCCGTGCGTGGCCGGGCCGACGTCAACGCCTTCGCCGACGCATGGCGCGACGCGCCCGTGCAGGCGTTCCGCGAGCGCGTGACGATGGCGCTCGACCCCGAGGTGGACGCCGCCTACCCGGCGCGCTGGCTGGGACGCGTGACGCTGCGCACGCGTGATGGCCGGCAACTGGCCGGCCGCGTCGACGTGCCCAAGGGCGATCCGGACAACACGCTCTCGCGCGATGAAATCGCCAGCAAGGCGACCGCGCTGGCGCGCTTTACCGGAGCCGCCGACGATGCCGAAGTGGCGCGCATGTTGACGCGCATCTGGGGGCTGGCCCAAGCGCCCGCCATGACCTGGCTGCGCGAGGCGGCAGCCTGAAATCTCGAGCCAGGACATATGCTCCCTGGCCGGCTGCGGCACGGCTGCGGCCTGTTGCGCAGGGGTTGCGTGCCGCAGCACGACGATTGGGGATTACGGGGCTTGCCGCCTGAGCCTGTCGGCAGTTGCCTGATCGGCCGGGAAAAACGTTTCCAATGCCAGCTCCGAGAGCGTGATGTCGATCGGCGTGCCAAATACCGTCGTGGTACTGATGAACGACAGGATACCGTCGTCCGTGACCAGCTCGAAGGGGACGATCACACCCGCGTGGCTCGACGGCACGGCGGCGCAGTGGTCCTGGCCTTTCGGCGCCGCATAGCCGTGCAGCTCGTCGAGCAAGCTGGCCAGCACGGGATCGCCGCTCAGCTCGACCTGCCGGCGCAGGCGCGAAAGGATATGCGCGCGCCACTCCCAGTAATTGGCGATGCGCGGCGCCAGCCCAGCGGGATGCAGGCTCAGGCGCAGCACATTGACCGGCGCCTTCAGCAAATCGGGGTCGACGCCGGCCATCAACGATTCGAGCGCGCGATTGGCGGCGACCAGCGTCCAATGCCGGTCGACGGCCAGCGCCGGATAGGGTTCATGGCCGGCCAACACCCGATCTATCGCCTGGCGCGCGGCGCTCATCGCCGGATCGTCCAGCGAGCGTTCGGCAAATACCGGCGCGTAGCCGCCGGCCATCAGCAGCCTGTTGCGCTCGCGCAGCGGCATGGCCAGCTGCTCCGCCAGGTGCAGCAGCATTTCTCGACTGGGTTGCGCCCGACCGGTTTCGACAAAACTCAGGTGGCGGGTCGAGATGTCGGCCTCGCAGGCCAAATCGAGCTGGCTCATGCGGCGCAGCAGACGCCATTGGCGAAGCAGCCCGCCCACGGAGGGCGCATCGGTTGGGGCAGAGAGTGTCATGGCGCGATCATAGCGCGCCCCCGGTCGTGCTTCCATTACCTCGCAAGTAATCGACGCCGGACCATGGCGGCAGGATCATGGACCCGTGCATCGGGATGGTTCACGCCTCGCGCCGACGCGTGCTGCCCGACTGCATTTTCAATGGAGTCCGATATGAACCCGATCTCTCAGCATCATGATGTCGCCTCGCTGGTCGACCGTTATTTTGCCGCCTGGAACACGACCGACGCCGGTCGACGTCGCGAACTGATCGCGCAGACCTGGAGCGACGACGCGGTCTATCTCGATCCGTTGATGCGGGGCGACGGCCATGCCGGCATCGATGCGATGCTGCAGGCGGTGCAGGCGCAATTCGCCGGTCTGGCGTTCCGCCGTATCGGCGAAATCGATGAACACCATGACTGCGTGCGTTTTTCGTGGGAGCTTGCGCCGCCCGACGGTGCCGCCGTGGCCGGCGGCACCGATTTCGGACAACTGACGGCCGATGGCCGCCTGCGGGCCGTGACCGGGTTTATCGATTTCATGCCAACAGCGGCATAAATGTCGATTCAAGGCGTTGCCCGGTGCCGCGGTAGCGCGGCGAGGGTCGACGCATGATCGGCGATGGGCTGCGCCGGTGTCTGGCCGCCCTGCGGCAGCGGGCCCCAGCCGCCGCCGAGCGCGCGGATCAGGTTGACCGTGGCCACCGCGCGCTGGCCCTCGAGCTGCACGGCGCTGCGCCGTGCCTGCAGCACGGTGCGATCGGCGTCGATCACGTCGAGATAGCTGACCTCGCCTTCGCGGTACTGCATACCCGAGAGCTTGGCCGCACGACTGGCTGCCGCCACCGCGGCATTTTGCGCTCGCGTCTGGGCGGCCAGAATGCGCAGGCTGGCGAGGTTGTCCTCGACTTCCCGAAACGCCACCAGAACTCTTTCCCGGTAGTTCGCCACGTCTTCCTCATAACGGGCGCGCGCCTGCGCCACGCCGGCCTCGCGGCGGCCGCCATCGAAGATCGGCAGCGAAAGCATGGTGCCAACCAGCGGACCGAGCAGGAAGGTGCGGCTGGACCAGTTGAACAGGTCGGTCAGGCGCGACGATTCATAACCGAGCCCGCCGGTAATCTCCAGCCGCGGGAAAAAGGCCGCACGCGCCGCGCCCACGCGCGCGTTGGCCGCGGCCATCGCGCGCTCAGCAGCGGCGATGTCGGGCCGGCGTTCGAGCAACGCGGAGGGCAGGCCGGCGGGAATCCGCACCCCGACCGGCACCAACGGTTGCGGCGGCAGCGAGAAATCGGCCGGCGGCAAACCCAGTAGCGTCGCCAGGCTGTGCTCGGCGAGCGCGCGCTGGCGCGCCACACCGAGTTCGTCCGCCTGGGCCGAAGCCAGCTCGGACTTCGCCCGCGCGACGTCGAGCTCGCTGATGTCGCCGTCCCTGAAACGCCGCTCGACCAGATCCAGCGCATGCTTGCGCAGCGCGACGGTCTGGCGGAACAGGCGGTGCTCGGCGTCGAGTTCGCGCAAGCCGAAATAATTCTGCGCGACGTCGGCCTGCAGCGCCAATTGCACCGAGCGGAACAGCGCGGCGCTTTGCTGAGCGTCGGCGCTCGCGGCGCTGACGGTGGCGCGCACCCGCCCGAACAGATCCGCCTCATATGAGACATTGGCCTGGGCACGCCATAGCGTGAACGGCGTGGTTTGCCCATCGGCGGGCAGGCCTTGCGAGGCTGGCGAGTCGAGCTGGCGTGTCGGGCCGAAGCCGGCATCGAGCTCGGGGAACAGGCCGGCGCGCGCGCCTTGCTGCAGCGCGCGGGCTTGCGCCAGGCGGGCCGCGGCCGCCTTCAGATCCTGATTGGCGGCCAGCGCCTGGGTCTCGAGCCGGTCGAGCGTGCTATCGCCGAACACTTGCCACCATT
Source organism: Pandoraea thiooxydans (assembly GCF_001931675.1). Lineage (NCBI taxonomy): Bacteria > Pseudomonadati > Pseudomonadota > Betaproteobacteria > Burkholderiales > Burkholderiaceae > Pandoraea > Pandoraea thiooxydans. Next base: position 4,421,615 of record NZ_CP014839.1, read on the forward strand.
GGCCGCGCGGCATCGCTTCGGACGGCTGTGCCAGTTTCCAGGAGCCGGCTTCCCGAGGGGTGAGCTTTGCTTCCTTGAAGGCGGCGGGCGTGGCCACCGCCGGCCGCTCGTAGGTCGGCGTGACCGAGCAGCCCGCCAGCGCGAGCAGCGCGGCGAGCAGCGCCGGCAGCATACGTATCGTATTTTTCATTGCATCATCCTTGGAGTTCGGTGTCGGGCGTCTGGTCGGCGCACAACGGGGCGTCGTGCGGCGCGGCCGCGTGCAGCCGGCGCCTGTTGAGCGTGCGCAGCACGACATAGAACACGGGTGTCAGGAACAGCCCGAACAGCGTCACGCCCAGCATGCCGAAGAACACCGCCACCCCCATCGCATGGCGCATTTCCGAGCCCGCGCCGGTCGAGCTCACCAGGGGGACGACCCCCATGATGAAGGCGATCGAGGTCATCAGAATCGGCCGCAACCGCAGCCGGCTTGCTTCGATGGCCGCCTGCAGCGCGCTGCGTCCCTGCATTTCGAGCTCGCGTGCGAATTCGACGATCAGGATGGCGTTCTTCGAGGCCAGTCCGACCAGCACCATCAGGCCGATCTGCGTGAAGATGTTGTTGTCGCCGCGCGTGAGCCACACGCCAGTCAGCGCTGCCAACAGACTCATCGGCACGATCAGGATCACCGCCAGCGGCAAGGTCAGGCTTTCATAGAGGGCGGCCAGCACCAGGAACACCAGCAGCACGCTGATCGGGAACACCCACAGCGCCGAGTTGCCGGCCAGAATCTGCTGATAGGTCAAGTCGGTCCACTCGTAGCCGATGCCGCGCGGCAGCGTTTGTGCCGCGATGCGCTCGATGGCCGCCTGCGCCTGGCCCGACGAGTAGCCGGGCGCCGGCCCGCCGTTGATGTCGGCCGCGGTGTAGCCGTTATAGCGAACCACCATTTCGGGGCCGAAGGTCGGACTCACGGTGACCAGCGAGGAGAGCGGCACCATGTCGCCGGCGGCGTTGCGCGTCTTCAGTTGCAGAATGTCGTCGGCATGGGCGCGATACGGCGCGTCGGCTTGCACGCGTACCTGATAGACGCGGCCGAAGCGATTGAAATCGTTCACGTAGAGCGAGCCCAGGTAAATCTGCATGGTGTCGAAGACATCGGTGACCTTTACGCCCAGTTGCTTGGCCTTGACGCGATCGAGGTCGACGTTCAGTTGCGGCACGTTGATCTGATAGCTGGAGAAGGTCGGCCCGAGTTCGGGCGCGGCGCGCGCGGCCTTGAGGAATTTCTGCGTGGCCGCCTCGAGCGCGCTATAGCCGAGCGCGCCGCGATCCTCGAGCTGCAGCTTGAAGCCGCCCATGGTTCCCAGCCCCATCACCGGCGGCGGCGGAAACACGGCGATGAACGAGTCCTTGATACTGGCGTACTTCTGGTTGAGCGCCGCGGCAATCGCGCCGGCCGAGAGATTTTTCGCGCGACGCTGGTCGAACGGCTTGAGCGTGACGAATACGATGCCCGCGCTCGAGCTGTTGGTGAAGCCGTTGATCGACAGCCCGGGGAAGGCCACCGCATCTTCGACGCCGGGCTGCTTGAGCGAGATGGCGGTCATGCGGCGAATCACGTCCTCGGTGCGATCGAGCGAGGCGCCCGGCGGCAGTTGCGCGAAGCTAATCAGGTACTGCTTGTCCTGCGCGGGTACGAAGCCGCCCGGCACGATCCGCGCGACCAGCACCGCCAGCGCGAGCAGTACGAGATAGACCCCCATCATGCCGGCTTTGCGCGAGATCACGCCGGCCACGCCGGTGGCGTAACCGTGCGAGGCGCGTCCGAAGAGGCGGTTGAAGCGTGCGAAGAAGCCGCCGAACAGCCGGTTCATCACCCGCGTGAGCCGATCGGGCGGGGCGTCGTGGGGTTTGAGCAGCAGCGCCGAGAGCGCTGGCGAGAGCGTGAGCGAATTGAACGCCGAGATCACCGTCGAGATGGCGATGGTCATCGCGAACTGCTTGTAGAACTGCCCGGTCAGGCCGCTCATGAAGGCCAGCGGCACGAACACCGCGATCAGGGTGAGCGCAATGGCGATGATCGGCCCGCTGACTTCGCGCATTGCCCGGTAGGTCGCGTCGCGTGGCGACAGGCCCGCGGCGATGTTGCGCTCGACGTTCTCGACCACCACGATGGCGTCGTCGACCACGATGCCGATCGCCAGCACCATGCCGAACAGCGACAGCGCATTGATCGAGAAGCCGAACATCAGCAGCAGCGAGAAGGTGCCGATGATCGACACCGGCACGGCCAGCAGCGGAATGATGGAGGCGCGCCAGGTCTGCAGGAACACGATCACCACCAGCACCACCAGCGCGATGGCCTCGAGCAGCGTGTGCACGACCGCCTCGATACTGGCGCGCACGAACTGGGTCGGGTCATAGACGATGCGGTACTGCACGTCGGCCGGAAAATCGCGGCTCAGATCCTTCATGGCCGCGCGCACCTGGTCGGAGATGGCCAGCGCATTGGCGCCGGGCGACTGCATGATCGCCAGCGCCACCGCCGGCTTGTTGTTCAGCAGCGAGCGCAGCCCATACTCGGAGGCGCCCAGCTCAATGCGCGCGACGTCCGAGAGCCGGGTAACCGAGCCGTCGGGCGAGGCCTTGAGAATGATGTTGCCGAACTGCGCGGCGGTCTTCAGCCGCCCGCGCGCATTGACCGACAGTTGCAGCGGCACGTCCGGCGAACTGGGCGAGGCGCCGATCACGCCGGCGGCCACCTGCACGTTTTGCTCGCGGATCGCGTTGACCACGTCGGTGGCGGTCAAGCCCCGTTGCGCGACCTTGTTCGGATCCAGCCATACGCGCATGGCGTAGTCGCCCGAGCCCCACACCTGCACCTGGCCGACGCCGGGAATCCGCTCGAGCCGGTCCTTCACGTTGAGTACCGCGTAGTTGCGCAGGTACGTCATGCCGTAGCGGTTGTTGGGCGAAATCAGGTGCACCACCATGGTCAGCGTGGGCGAGCTCTTGATGGTGGTCACGCCCAGCCGCTGGACCTCCTCGGGCAGGCGCGGCAGCGCTTGCGACACACGGTTCTGCACCAGCTGCTGCGCCTTGTCGGGATCGACGCCGAGCTTGAAATTGACCGTCAGCGCGAGATTGCCGTCGCTATTGGCCTGCGACTGCATATACAGCATGTTCTCGACGCCATTGATCGACTCCTCCAATGGCGCGGCGACCGTCTCGGCGATCACCTTCGGGTTGGCGCCCGGATACTGCGCATGCACCACGACCGACGGCGGCACGACTTCGGGATATTCCGAAATCGGCAATTGAAACACGGCAAGCACGCCGGCCAGCAAGATCAGCACGGACAGCACGCCCGCGAAGATCGGCCGGTCGATGAAGAATTTGGAAATATTCATAGTGTTTCCTGTGAACTGGCTGGGCTCAGCCCTGTGCGGCCTGGGCCGCCTCGGCAGCGGCCAGCGCCGCGTCGGAGGCCATCGGTACCACGTGCGGCGCGACCGCGTCGCCGGGGCGCACGCGCTGCAGGCCGTTGACGACGATGCGTTCGCCCGGCTTCAGGCCATGGGTGATTACGCGCAGACCATCCTGGACGGCGCCGAGCGTGACTTCGCGATACTCGGCGTGCGAATGCGCGTCGAGCACCAGCACGAATTTCTTGTTCTGATCGGTGCCGATCGCCTGCTCGCTGACCAGCACGGCAGGGTGGGGCTGGCTGCCGGCCAGGCGAATGCGGGCATACAGACCCGGAATCAGCGCGCCGTCCGGATTGTTGAACACGGCCCGCACGCGGATCGTGCCGGAGGCCGTGTCGAGATGGTTGTCGATCGATTGCACCTCGCCCTTGCGCGGATAGCCGTGCTCATCGGCCAGGCCCAGGTAGACCGGGACGTCGCGACCGTGGTCGACGCCGGCATGGGCGATGAACTTGAGATAGCTTTGCTCGTCGACGTCGAAGCTTGCATAGATCGGCGAGACCGAGACCAGTGTGGTGAGCGGCGCGGACGCGGCACCGGCGGCCACCACGTTGCCTGCGGTGATGGCCGCGCGCGAGACGCGCCCGGCAAACGGGGCGACGATGCGCGTATAGCCCAGATTCAGGCGTGCCACCGCGAGCGCGGCCTGTGCCGCCTGCAGGTTGGCGGCGGCTTCGCGCGCGGCGTTCTGCTTTTCATCGAAGTCGCGCCTGGCGATCGCATTATCGGCCAGCAGCCGCTGCGCGCGGGCCAGATCCGAGGCCGTGTAGGCCGCCCGTGCCCGCGCCGCGCTCAATTGCGCCTCGGCCTGATCGACGCGGGCCTGATAGGGCCGCGGGTCGATCGTGAACAGCAACTGGCCTTTCTTGACCAGACTGCCGTCCTTGAAATGCACGGCCATCAGCGTCCCGGACACCTGGGGGCGTATCTCGACGCGATCGACCGCCTGCAGCCGGCCCGAGTAATCCTGCCAGTCGGTGATGGTGCGGCTGACCACGGCGGCGACGTCGACCTGAGCGGGCGCCGGCGCGCTCGACAGGGTGCGCGGCACGTTGGCATTGACACGGATGGCGGCCAGGCCGCCGGCGAGCGCCACCACCAGCGTGGCGGCGACGAACAGAACAAGACGTTTGCGAGACAGTGACATGTGGAATCCCCTGGATGGTTAACCGAGATTTGGCGTGCGCAAGGCGCGCGGGCGGCGAGTGCGTGGCGCCAGCCGGCGGCCGAGGAATTCGGCCGCTTCGGCCAGCGCCGGCGTGTGGGTGGGCAACTGCGCGTGGGTCAGATCGGCGTGACGGGTGACCTGGGTCGGCACGCCTGCGGCGATCAGCGCGGCCGCGTATTTTTCCGCTTCGACGTGCAGCACATCGCATTGCGCCGTGGCGATCAGGGCCGGCGGCAGGCCGTGCAGGCGCAGCGATTCGAGCGGTGCGGCATACGGATGCACGCGCTGGTCGGCGCGGGGCAGATACTGCCGATAGCACAGCGCGCATGCCTGCGCGGTGATGTCCGAGTGCAACCGGGCGGCGTCGCCCAGGCGGGTCATGCTCGGGTCGAGCATCGGGCCGAGCAATACCTGCGCGGCGAATTCGACGCTGTGGCGGTCGCGTGCAATCAGCGTCAGGCAGGTCGCCAGGTTGCCGCCGGCGTCGTCCCCGGCCACGGCCAGGCGTGTCGGATCGCCGCCAAAATCGTGCGCATGCGCGGCAATCCATACGGCGGCGGCATGGCTGTCTTCCGGCGCCGCGGGAAAGGGGGCGGCCGGGGCCAGAGAATAGCCGGCCGATACCACCAGCGCGGGACAGTGCGCGGCAATGAAGCGGGCCGGCGTGTCGGCGTCGTCTAGCGAGCCCGAAGTGAAGCCGCCGCCATGAAAATACAGCACCACCGGCAGCGCCGCGGCGTCATCTGGCCGATACAGCCGCACCCGTATGGCGCCGGCATAGCCGTCGATCGTGCGTTCTTCGATGAGCAGCGCGGCAAGCCGGGATACCGCTGCGAGGGGGGGACGGTGCGTCTTCATGAAGCCGATCGGGGTTGCCCGATGCCGAGTTCGAGTGAAACGGATTGTGATCGTTACGCGTTGCCGGATAAACGCCTATAATCCGGCAACAATAGTCGGCAAAAACGAACAATCTCGCGCCGTCATTTCCTTGGGAGAGAGTCATGGACCGCTTTCAGGCGATGCAAGTATTTACCCGCGTGGTGGACGCCAACAGTTTTACCAAGGCGGCCGACACGCTCGAGCTGCCGCGCACCACGGTGACCACGATCGTCCAGAATCTGGAGAAAATGCTCGGCGTGCGGCTGCTCAATCGCACCACCCGGCGCTTGAGCCTGACGCCGGACGGCGCCGCCTATTACGAGCGCTGCCTGCGCATCCTGGCCGACGTCGAGGAGGCCGAGGCAGCGTTTCTCGATACCGCGCGGCGCCCGCGCGGCCGGTTGCGCATCGACGTGCCGGGTTCGATCGGGCGGCTGATCCTGATTCCGACGCTATGCGAGTTTCACCTGCGCTACCCCGAGATCGAGCTGGCGATCGGACTGGGCGACAAGCCGGTCGACCTGGTGCAGGAAGCGGTCGATTGCGTGATCCGGGTCGGCGAATTGCGCGACTCGACGCTGGTGGCGCGCCGCATCGGTACGTTCGAGGGTGTGACCTGCGCGGCGCCCGGCTATCTGGAGCGTCATGGCGAACCGCGCAGCCTGGAGGATCTCGACCAGCACGTCGCGGTGCAGTATTTCTCCAGCCGCACCGGCCGCATCATCGATTGGGATTTCATCGTCGACGGCAAGCCGCTGGCGGTGAAGATGAACGGCACGGTATCGGTCAACGACGCCGACGCCTATGTCGCTTGCGGCCTGCAGGGGTTCGGGCTGATTCAGCCGGCGCGCTACATGGTGCGCAATTATCTGGAGTCCGGCGAATTGCGCGAGGTGCTGCCCGATTGCCGTCCGGCGCCGATGCCGATTTCGATTGTGTATCCGCACAACCGCCATCTGTCGCCCAAGGTGCGGGCGTTCGTGGACTGGGTGGCCGAGCTGTTCGAGCGCTGTCCGCTGCTCAGCGGCCGACAGGGCGAGCACGCCGGCGTCTGCGAATTTGCCGGGTCCGAGCCGCGCCCCACGCCGGCCGGGCTGGCGCCCGAACGTGCCGCCGAGTGCGAGTGCGTGTTGTGAGGCGAGCCCCCGCGACGGCGGGGGCATGGCGTCGCTGGCCTCTTACCAGCTGGTTTCGCGTTCCGGCGTCGCCGTGATGTTGTGGATCGAGATGTCGGCGCCGTTGAATTCCTGCTCTTCGCTCAGGCGCAGGCCCATCGTGGCCTTGAGCACGCCATAGACCACCAGGCCGCCGGCAAACGCGATTGCCACGCCCAGCGCGGTGCCGAGCAACTGAGACATCAGACTGACCCCGCCGATGCCGCCCAGCCAGGTTTGGCCGAACAGGCCGGCGGCAATACCGCCCCACACGCCGCACAGGCCGTGCAGGGGCCACACGCCGAGCACGTCGTCGATCTTCCAGCGGTTTTGGGTCAGGGTGAACAGCCACAGGAACAGCGCGCCTGCGATCGCGCCGACGATCAGTGCACCAAACGGGTGCATCAAGTCGGAGCCGGCGCACACCGCGACCAGGCCGGCCAGCGGCCCGTTGTGAATGAAGCCCGGGTCGTCCTTGCCGAGCAGCATGGCGGCGAGCGTGCCGCCGACCATCGCCATCAGCGAATTGACGGCCACCAGGCCCGAGATACCGCCGACCCGTTGCGCACTCATCACGTTAAAGCCGAACCAGCCGACGATCAGAATCCACGCGCCCAGCGCCAGGAACGGAATCGACGACGGCGGATGCGCGGCCACGTGACCGTCGCGGTGATACCGGCCGCGCCGCGCGCCGAGCATCAGCACGGCCGCCAGACCGATCCAGCCGCCCACGGCATGAACCACGACCGAGCCGGCGAAGTCATGGAACGGCGCGCCGAACATCTTCGTGAACCAGGCCTGCACGCCAAAATGGCCGTTCCAGGCGATACCCTCGAAAAACGGATAGACGATGCCGACCAGGAAGAAGGTCGCGACCGACTGCGGGTGAAATTTGGCGCGCTCGGCGATGCCGCCCGAGACGATGGCCGGAATCGCCGCGGCGAAGGTCAGCAGGAAAAAGAAGCGCACCAGTTCATAGCCGTGGTGTGCCGAGAGGGCACTCGCGCCGCTCCAGAAATTCACGCCATAAGCCAGCGGATAGCCGATGAACGCATAGGCCACCGCCGATACGGCAAAGTCGGTAAGGATCTTGACCAACGCGTTGACCTGGTTTTTCTTGCGGACCGTGCCGAGCTCCAGAAAGGCAAAACCGGCGTGCATGGCGAGCACCATGGTGGCGCCCAATAAAAGGAAAAGAACGTCGTATGCGGGGCTGTTCGAGGGCATGAATGCTCACTTTTGGTGCAAATTGAAGTGAATGATATTGCAAGCAAAAAGAATGCCTGTATTTTTATGTAATTGATTTAATTGAGTTCTCTGTTTTGCGCGTCGCTGACACGCCGCTATTTGGTGAATCCAGCGCGCTATTTTGGCGCATTTGCCGCCTGAACCCCAGTGCGGGTTGCCGTGCCGGGCGGCATGCACGGGTTCGGTGCGTTGCCTTGGGGCGGACGCATGCGTTAGATCTGCTTACATGCCTTACAAAACGGCGCTATCTCCCAAGCCGGTTGCTTGGTTATAACGGGGTTAACGGCCGATACGGCGCGAGCGGATTGTCCGCCGCGCGTGTCGCGCGTCGCCTGACTGAATTTTTTTCGGGAGTCGTTATGAGATATCTGATTGCCGCGGTTTTGCTGCTGACGCTGGGCGGCTGCGTCGTGGTTCCCGCCGGCTCTTATTACTATCCGTATGGCGGCGGTTACCATCATTACCATGATGATGACGATTGACCGTGTTGCCGGCTCGCTCCAGCGGCCGATCCGCGCCAGGCGCGGATCGGCCGGAAAACGCCGGGGGGCGGCGCTATCTGAGCAATGTGAGCTCGATTACCTTGACGATCACCAGCCCGACGGCGATCACGAGGTATCCGCGCAGCACGCCCATCCACAGGCGGTTGGCCAGCGACAGCCGGGGCGCCGGCAGTTGGTCGAGCGGCGGCATGCGCCAGGTGGCGCGCAGCGATTCGATGTCCTGTGCCGGCATACTTGCTTCGTCATCCGAGGCATCTGCGCCGGAGCGCAGCTTGCGCAGCGCCATTGTGCCCGCGTAGCCGGCCAGCGCCAGCACGGTGCCCCCGACCAGGATGCCGATGATCGCCTGGCCCGAAATGTCCGGAAACAGCACCGAGGCGGTCAGGATGATCGACAGCATCACCAGTACCCAGACGACCGCGCCGGTGAACAGGTTGAGTCCCCGGGAGTTGACCCACGGCCCGAGCACGGCCTTGTCGTTGCAAAGCAGCAGCAGGAACACCGTGGCGCTGGGCAGCAATACGCCGGCCAGAGTCTGCACCGCTTCGGTCAACAGCCCCAGCGGCGAGCCTGGAATCAGCACGATCACCGCAGCCAGCGCGACGACGGCGAAATAGATCACATAAAAACCCTTGGCGTCACCGACGCCGCGATGCAGCGAATGGCGGATCGAGAAGACATCGCCGATCGCATAAGCCGTCGACAGCGACACGGCCGCCGCGCCGATGATGCAGGCATCGATCAGCGCGATCGCGAACAGGATCGCGGGTGTGCGCCCGACGTATTTGTCGAGCCCGCTGAGGATGCCGCCGGCGTCGGTGAATTGCCCGAATTCCGGCCGGCCGTGGAACAGCTCGGCGGCGAACGCCATCATCGCGATGCTGCCGATCATCACCAGGCCGATACCGATCCAGAGGTCGGCTTTCTCGTATTTGATGAAGCGCGGCGTGATGCGCTTATCGACGATGTAGCTTTGCTGGAAGAACAGTTGCCAGGGCGCGACGGTGGTGCCGACGATGCCGATCACCAGCAGCATGACGTCGCTGAGCTTGGAGCCGACCGGCCAGCTCGGCACCACGAAGTCTCGTGCGATTTGTCCGACCGGCGGGTGTACGGCAACCAGCACCGGGATCAGCAGCAGGCTGGCAAACACCAGCACCATCGCAAAGCGCTCGAAACGCCTGAAACTCCCCGTACTGACGGCTGCCATCGTTAATACCGCGGCGATACTCACGCCCCATAACTTCGGGACGCCAAGAAAGTCAAAGGCAAAAGTGATGCCGATGAACTCAGTGACAATCGTCAATGCGTTGAGGATAAACAGGTCGATGACGCTGAAGGCGCCCCAGAACTTGCCGAAGCGTTCGAAAATCAGGCGGGCGTGACCGACGCCGGTAACCGCGCCCAGGCGCAGCACCATCTCCTGGTTGACGTACAGCACGGGAATCAGCAGCGCCAGGGTCCATAGCAGCGTCGTGCCGTAGTTCTGACCCGCTTGCGTGTAGGTGGCGAAGGCGCCCGCATCGTTGTCGCCCACCATGACGATCAGGCCGGGGCCGAGGATCGCCAGCAGGGTGCGAAATCGCGCCTGCCAGTCGCGGCGCGGCGCGGTGTCGTGATGCGCGATGGTGCCGAAAGCTCCTTTGATGTCGCCCAGATGAGCTTCGTCGAGTACCGCGCTGCGTGGCGGTAGAACGTTGGCGGGTGGTGTCATGGTGTTTCTCCGTGGTCAGGCAAAAGTAGGTTCCAGTCCGATAGACGTGGAAATACAAACGCTGGCCGCCGCATGCGCGCGGGGACCGGCGGGCCCACGCGTGCATGCGCGATCCGAACGCACGATGCGCGGCAGTGCAGGGTATACGGCGATACCCTGGCGCTGCTGCGCGTCAAAACAGGTGCACGGGAGATACTGCGAAACTGCAGCGCGCACCGTCTGCCCAGTGGCAAGACGGTGGCTAGGGGAAGCTAGCGGGGAGTCTTGCCAGTCAGGCAGTCAAACCGATCGAAGATCGACAACTACTACTGTCCAAGGTATTTGTCCCTATCGTGAAAACGAGCGAATTTTATGCGGCGCCCATCTTTTTAGTCAATCACATTGATGCAATTCCGGCAACCTTTTTATCGGCTGTTGCGCTGCCGCATCACACTGGCCGTTGAGCCGTATGGCCCGGCCGTCGGTGTGGCGCGGCAGCCTGCCGCGCCAGCGGTGCTCAATGCCTGTCATGCCCGCGGCCGTGCCAGCCACGGTCATGACGCCAGTGATCATGATCGCGCCAATCCCGATCGTGCCAGTCGCGGTCATGCCAATCGCGGTCATGCCAATCGCGGTCGCCACCATACCAGCCGGAGGTCACTACCACGGGCGGCGGTGCGTACACGGGCGCCGGACGATAGTAGACCGGAGGAGGCGGAGCCACGTATACCGGCAGCGGAACGCCGATGGAAATGCCAATGTCGGTGTGCGCCATCGCGGCACCGGATGCGGCCAACGCGATCAGGCCCGAAGCAAGCAATATCAATGGTCGTTTCATGTTTTTTCCTTGTCGCGGCAACGCCGAGGCGGCGTTGTCATATGGTTCCATTGTACGAACGGACCCTGCGCAGAGGTGAAACCAGGGTTCCAAAGATGTAACAATCGGTTAAGGGGCAATTTCGGGATCGTGCCGGCGCGGCGGCGTGGCCCCGCTATCTGGCTGTGGTGGTGCTGGGGACGCCTGACCGTGTTGGTCGATATGGCAACGACTGTGAAGCTTGCCCGGTGCATGGCTTGCTACGGGCGCGGTTCATGGCCCCGATACGCATGTTCGCGCGCAACATGCCGATGATGGTGCGGCATCGGATGCGCGGCGGGCGAGCCGCGGTGTCCGTGAGGTCCGCGACGCAGGGCCTGGCTGCGCGAAGCGACCGGCTGCGGGCGCCGCATCATGCTCAGGGCGAAATCCTGGTTGGCCTGCAGCAGCGATCTCAGGGCACCGCGCCAGGGCAAGCTCAGCAGGGCGCTGGCGATCAACAGGCAAAGCGTGAGGTCGAAAATAGCGATCTGCGACATTGCATCCTCCGTCCCGAGACAGACCGACCGATGGCCGGGGCCATTTCACTATAGGCGATGACGCTGCCGGTGAGCCGCCGAATTACGAGGCTGCCGCGTCTTCCCGGCCGGCGGCCAGGCCGGCCCAGGCGGGCGCCTGCGGCGGCGCCAGCTGGAACATGTCGAGCACGCGAGCGACCGTATGATCGATCATGTCGTCAAGCGTGGCAGGTCGATGATAGAACGCCGGCAAGGGCGGGAAAACGATGCCGCCCATTTCGGTGACGGCCGTCATGTTGCGCAGATGAGCCAGATTGAATGGCGTCTCGCGCACCATCAGCACCAGGCGGCGACGCTCCTTGAGGGTGACGTCGGCGGCGCGGGCGATCAGATTGTCCGACAGGCCGTGGGCGATGCTGGCCAGGGTTTTCATCGAGCATGGCGCGACCACCATGCCATGCGTGGCGAACGAGCCACTGGCGATGGTGGCGCCGACCTCGCGCACGCTGTGGGTGACGTCGGCCAGGGCCTGCACTTCGGCCTTGCCCAGTCCCAGTTCCTGGTGCAGGGTTTGCCACCCGGCGCTCGACACCATCAGGTGGCTCTGCACGTCGGTGTGGCGGCGCAATTGCTGCAGCAGCCGTACCCCATACACGGCACCGGTCGCGCCGGTGATGGCGACGATCAGCCGGCGTGGCGTCGCGGCTGTCGATGCGTCGTTGGGGATCGTCACGAAGCCGGGTCAGGCAGCGCCGAGGACTTGCTGCAGTTCGCCGCTTTGGTACATCTCCATCATGATGTCCGAGCCGCCGATGAATTCGCCGTTCACGTAGAGCTGCGGAATCGTCGGCCAGTTGGCGAATTCCTTGATGCCATGGCGGATTTCTTCGTCCTGCAGCACGTCGACCGTGAGGAAGTCGGTCACGTTGCATGCCTTGAGGATTTGAATCGCGCGCCCGGAAAACCCGCACATCGGAAACTGGGCGTTGCCCTTCATGAAGAGCACTACCGGGCTGCCGGTGACGATTTGCTGGATGCGTTCCTGAGTATTCATGATGTCGGCCTGTGAGGAAATTTAATGGTCATTCTAGCGAATTTCGGTCTTGCGCGCCGACGCCAGGCGAGCGCCGCTGACCCGTTCGATGCCCGCCAGATCGCGGGCGGAAAAGACATCGGTAAAACCGGCCCGGTGCAACAGGTCGCGCACCGCCCCGGCCTGGTCGTAGCCGTGCTCGCACAATAGCCAGCCGGCCTCGGCCAAATGGGTGGGCGCTCCGTTGACGATGGTGCGCAACGCGCTCAGGCCGTCGTGGCCGTCGGTCAGCGCGTGCGTCGGTTCGTGGCGCAGATCGCCGGCACTCAGATGCGGGTCGCCGGCGCGAATGTAGGGCGGATTGGCGACGATGACATCGAAGGCCGGCTGGTCGGTCAGCGCGCCGTACCAGTCGCTCTCGAGCAGCGTGAGCGCTAGGCCCAGCCGCTGCGCATTGGCGCGCGCCACCGCCAGCGCCGCGCCGGAACGGTCGATTGCGGTTACCTGCGCGCTCGGGCAGGCATGAGCGATGGCCAGCGCGATCGCGCCGCTGCCGGTGCCCAGATCGAGCACGCGCGGGGCATCGGTGCGCAGCTCGCGACAGCGCGCGAGCGCGAGTTCGACCAGCAATTCGGTCTCGGGCCGCGGAATCAGCACATCGGGCGTGACGATCAAGCTCAAGCCATAGAATTCGCGTTGCCCGGTCAGGTAGGCGATCGGCTCGCCGCCCAGGCGGCGCGCCTCGAGTTGCCGGAAGGCCGCCACAGCCGCTGCCGGCAAGGCGTCGCGATCGCGCGTGATCAATTGCGTGCGGGTCCAGCCGAGCGCGTGGCCGAGCAGGATGCGCGCCTCGAGCGCCGGCAGCGGCGAGTCTTGCAGCAGCGCCGCCACGGTGGCCGCTGGCGGGCCGGCGCGAACGTTCATGCGTCGGACTCGCCCAGCGAGGCCAACAGTTCGGCCTGGTGTTCGGTGATCAGCGCGTTGATCAGTTCGTCCAGATCGCCGTCCATGATCGCATCGAGCTTGTAGAGCGTCAGATTGATGCGATGGTCGGTCATGCGGCCTTGCGGAAAGTTGTAGGTGCGAATGCGCTCGGAGCGATCGCCCGAGCCGATCAGGCTCTTGCGCGTGGCCGCTTCCTTGGCCTGCTGCGCGCGTACCTGGGCGTCCTTGATGCGCGCGGCCAGGACCTTCAGCGCCTGGTCCTTGTTGCGGTGCTGCGAGCGGTCGTCCTGGCATTCGACCACGATGCCGGTGGGCAAGTGGGTAATGCGTACCGCGGAATCGGTCTTGTTGATGTGCTGGCCGCCGGCCCCGGAGGCGCGGAAGGTGTCGATGCGGATATCCGCCGGATTGATCTGCACGTCGCTGACGTCGTCGGCTTCGGGCATGACCGCGACGGTGCAGGCCGACGTATGAATGCGGCCCTGGGTTTCGGTGGCCGGTACGCGCTGCACGCGATGGCCGCCCGATTCGAATTTCAGGCGCGAGTAGGCGCCCTGGCCGACCAGCCGCACGATGACTTCCTTGTAGCCGCCCAGGTCTGACGGGCTCGACGAGACGATTTCGATCTGCCAGCGCTGGCGCTCGGCATAGCGCGAGTACATGCGCAGCAGGTCGCCGGCGAACAGCGCGCTTTCGTCGCCGCCGGTGCCGGCCCGGATTTCGAGAAAGATGTTGCGGTCGTCGTTGGGGTCGCGCGGCAGCAGCATTTTTTGAAGTTCGGCCTCGAGTTCAGCCATGCGCTTGCGCGCGGTCTCGATCTCTTCCTCGGCGAACGCCCGCATCTCCGGGTCCGCCGCGAGATCCTGGGCGGCCAGCACATCGTCGCTTGCCTGGCGGTAAAGGCCGTACTGTTCGACCACCGGCGACAATTCCGCATGCTCGCGAGTCAGCTTGCGATAGTTGTCGAGATTGTCGGTGATGTCGCTTTGGCTCAATAGCGCATTGAGCTCGGTCAGTCGTGCACTCAACTGATCGAGCTTGGCTTGCATGCTCGCTTTCATTTATTTGTCGGCAGTTCCCGAATGATGGAAAAGGTCGGGAATGAGTTGAACGATGCGCTCGCGTTGCTCGCCGCGCGCATAGTTGAGCGCATGGGTCGGGCCATGCAGGAATTTCTTGGTCAGTGCCTGGGACAGCGCCTCGAGGACGGCGGCGGGGTCGTCGCCGCGTGCCAGCATGCGCTGGGCGCGCTCCAGTTCGGTTTGCCGCAGCCGCTCGGCCTGGCCGTGCAGGTCGCGGATGATCGGCACGACGCTGCGCGCGTCGAGCCACTGCATGAAATGCTGCACGCGGGTTTCGATGATCGCCTCGGCCTGGGCCACGGCGGCCTGGCGCAGCGCATGGCCTTCCCGCACGATATTGCCGAGATCGTCGACGGTGTAAAGAAATACGTCGTCCAGGCGGCTGACCTCGGCCTCGATGTCGCGCGGCACGGCCAGGTCGACCATGAACATCGGGCTGTGCTTGCGTGCCTTGACGGCGCGCTCGACCGCACCGAGCCCGATGATCGGCAGGGTGCTCGCCGTGCACGACACGACGATATCGAATTCATGCAGGCGCGCAGGCAACTCGGACAGCTTGATCGCCGTGCCGCCAAAGCGCTCGGCCAGCCGCTCGCCGCGCTCGGCGGTGCGGTTGGCGATGAACAGGGCCTTCGGGTGCTGCGCGGCGAAATGCGTGGCGCACAGCTCGATCATCTCGCCCGCGCCGATGAAAAGAATGCGCTGCGTGCTGATGCTCTCGAAAATGCGCTGCGCCAGCCGGACCGCGGCGGCGGCCATCGATACCGAATGCACGCCGATCTCGGTCTGCCCGCGCACCTCTTTGGCGACTGCGAAGGTGCGCTGGAACAGCTGGTTCAGGTAGGTGCCCAGCGCGCCCGCCTCGGCGGCGCTGCGCACGGCATCTTTCAGTTGGCCGAGTATTTGCGTCTCGCCAAGCACCATCGAGTCCAGGCCGCTGGCCACGCGAAACGCGTGCCGCACGGCATCGGATTGCGGCAGCGCGTAAATATGGGGCGCCAGTTCGCTGGCCGGGATGTTGTGGAAACGCGCCAGCCACTCGACGGTGCTCTCGCGCGCCGCGGCGTTATTGGTCGCGCAGTAGATTTCGGTGCGGTTGCAGGTCGAGAGAATCGCCGCTTCCGGCGTCATGGCGGTGCTGCCGTTGGCGCGCCACAGCGATTTGAGGGTTTCCAGCGCCGGCTGCAACTGCTCAAGCGAAAACGCCACCCGTTCGCGCAGTGCGACCGGGGCGGTGTGATGGTTGATGCCGAGTGTAAGCAGTTGCATGTTCGATGAGCGGGGGCAACCGTTCATTATATCTCGTTGCTGGTCTTCCTGGCGGCGCGTGCGGGGCAAGGATTTTCCTCGTTAACAGCGAAAATTCTGTGGTTTGAATCCGCTTCTGACACGATTTTGCGACTTTTTTGACGATTTTGCACAGGGCCGCATTGGCCGCCTCGCCGGCGTCTGGCCGTGCAACGTTCTGTAACGATTTTCCGGCATCCGGCCCGGCAAAGCTGGCTATACTCGCGGCGAGAGTGGCGCCGGCTGCAAGCCGGCGCCACGCCGGGCAACTCAGCCGCACAGGAGGCATCATGGGCGTCGTCGGCACGATCTTTGTCGGACTGGTGGTGGGCATCGTGGCGCGCGCGCTGCACCCCGGGCGGCAGAGCATGGGCGTCATCATGACGATCGTGCTCGGCATCGCCGGCTCGCTGCTGGCCAAATACGTCGGCCAGATGCTGCATTTCTATCAGGCAGGCCAATCGGCCGGCTGGATCGCTTCGATTCTGGGGGCCATCGTCCTGCTGGTGATTTACGGCGCCGTGGCGCGCCGCGCGAGTTGAGCCGTCGGGCTCGAATTGACAGCTTATCTTACGGGAGACCGCATGCACGGCATTATCGTTCTGTTGCTGATCGGGTTGGTGGCGGGCTGGCTGGCCAGCCTGGTAGTGGGTGGGGCCTACGGCTTGATCGGTGACATGGTGGTCGGCGTGATCGGCGCGTTCCTGGGCGGCTGGATTTTGCGCCATGCCGGCGTCTCGGTGGGCTACGGCACGCTGGGGCGCATCATTACCGCCACCATCGGCGCGATCGTGCTGCTCGCGGTATTGCGGCTGGCGCGGCGCTGACGCCGCGCCGCGCAGCCGGTGCCGCGCCCTAACGCGCGATGGGCCGGTAGCGGATACGCTTGGGTTTGGCCGCTTCCTCGCCGAGCCGTTGCCGCTTGTCGGCCTCGTATTCCTGGTAGTTGCCGTTGAAGAAGGTGACCTGGGAGTCGCCTTCGAAGGCCAGGATGTGCGTGGCGATGCGGTCGAGAAACCAGCGGTCGTGCGAGATGACCATCACGCAACCGGCAAATTCGAGCAGCGCGTCTTCGAGCGCGCGCAGGGTTTCCACGTCGAGATCGTTGGACGGTTCGTCCAGCAGCAGCACGTTGCCGCCGGCGATCAGCGTCTTGGCCAGATGCAGCCGGCCGCGCTCGCCGCCCGACAGATTGCCGACGAGCTTTTGCTGGTCGCCGCCCTTGAAGTTGAAGCGCCCCAGATAGGCGCGCGAGGGTGTCTCGAAGCGGCCCACGGTCAGCACGTCGGCGCCGCCGGAAATTTCCTCGAAGACAGTCTTGTCTGCCTGCAGCGCGTCACGGCTCTGGTCGACATAGGCCAGCTTGACGGTGGGCCCGAGCGTGACGGTGCCCGAATCGGGCTGCTCGCGGCCGGTCAGCATGCGGAACAGCGTCGATTTACCGGCGCCGTTCGGGCCGATGATGCCGACGATCGCGCCCGGCGGCACGCTGAAGCTGAGGTTGTCGATCAGCAGGCGGTCGCCATAACCCTTGCTGACGTTCTCGAACTCGACCACCTTGTCGCCCAGGCGCTCGGCCACCGGAATGAAGATTTCCTGCGTTTCGTTGCGCTTTTGGTATTCCTGCGAATTCAGCTCGTCGAAGCGCGCCAGACGGGCCTTCGACTTGGCCTGCCGGCCCTTGGGATTCTGGCGCACCCACTCCAGTTCTTTCTGGATGGTCTTTTGCCGCGCCGATTCCGAGGCTTCTTCCTGCTTGAGGCGTTCTTCCTTCTGCTCCAGCCAGCTCGAATAATTGCCCTTCCAGGGGATGCCGTGGCCCCGGTCTAGCTCGAGAATCCACTCGGCGGCATTGTCGAGAAAGTAGCGATCGTGAGTGACCGCGACGACCGTGCCGGCAAAGCGCGTGAGGAATTGTTCGAGCCATTCGACCGATTCCGCGTCGAGGTGGTTGGTGGGCTCGTCGAGCAGCAGCATATCGGGCTTGGACAGCAGCAACTGGCACAGGGCCACGCGGCGTTTTTCGCCGCCCGAGAGGTTGCCGATGATGGCATCCCACGACGGCAGGCGCAGCGCGTCGGCGGCCACCTCGAGTTGCTGCTCGGCGCTGTTGCCGCCGCTGGCGGCGATGATCGCCTCGTATTTGGCCTGTGCCGCGGCCAGCGCGTCGAAATCGGCGTCGGGCTCGGCGTAGGCCGCGTAAATCTCGTCGAGCTTCTGCTGTGCCTCGAATACCTCGCCCAGGCCTTGCTCGACGGCCTGGCGCACGGTGTGCGCCGGGTCGAGCTTCGGCTCTTGCGGCAGGTAGCCGATATTCAGATTGGGCATCGGCGTGGCCTCGCCTTCGATTTCAGTGTCGACGCCGGCCATGATCTTGAGCAGCGTGGACTTGCCCGAGCCGTTCAGGCCCAGCACGCCGATCTTGGCGCCGGGGAAAAACGACAGCGAAATGTCTTTGAGGATATGGCGCTTGGGCGGCACGATCTTGCCGACCCGGTTCATTGTGAAGACGTACTGTGCCATGGGCGGTTTAGCCTGAAGTGCTGAAAATGGGAGGTGTGGGCGAAGTGTAGCAAACACAAGGCCGCCGCGACGGCGCGGCGCGCATGCGAGGGCGAGCCCGCGCGGTCGGCCTGGACCGCGCGCTCAGGGGTGGATCAGACGTTGAACAGGAAATTCATGACGTCGCCGTCGTGGACGACGTATTCCTTGCCTTCGGCGCGCATCTTGCCGGCTTCCTTGGCGCCTTGTTCGCCCTTGTAGGCGATGAAGTCGTCGAAGGCGATGGTTTGCGCGCGAATGAAGCCGCGTTCGAAGTCGGTGTGGATTACTCCGGCGGCTTGCGGCGCGGTGGCGCCGATCGGGATGGTCCAGGCGCGCACTTCCTTGACGCCGGCGGTGAAGTAGGTCTGCAGGCCGAGCAATTTGAAACCGGCGCGAATCACGCGGTCCAGGCCGGGCTCTTCCATGCCCATGTCGGCCAGGAAGACTTCCTTGTCGGCGTCGTCGAGGTCGGCGATCTCGGCCTCGATGGCCGCGCAAATGGCGACCACCGGCGCGTTCTCGGCGGCCGCGTAGGCGCGCACGGCGTCCAGGTGCGGGTTGTTCTCGAAGCCGTCGTCCTTGACGTTGGCCACGTACATGGTCGGCTTTTCGGTGATCAGGCAGAACGGCTTGAGCAGCGCCTTTTCTTCCGGCTCGAGCTTGAGCGCGCGTACCGGCTTGGCTTCGTTGAGCACCGGCAGCACTTTTTCGAGCACGGCGACCAGCCGTTGGGCCTCTTTGTCGTTACCGGAGCGGGCAGCCTTGGTGTAGCGTTGCAGCGCTTTTTCGACGGTGGCCAGATCGGCCAGCGCCAGTTCGGTGTTGATGACTTCGATGTCGGACAGCGGGTCGACCTTGTTGGCGACGTGGATCACGTTCGGATCCTCGAAGCAGCGCACGACGTGCGTGATGGCATCGGTCTCGCGAATATTCGCCAGGAATTGGTTGCCCAGGCCCTCGCCCTTGGAGGCGCCCGCCACCAGGCCGGCGATGTCGACGAACTCGACGGTGGCCGGCACGACACGCTCGGGTTTGACGATCTCGGCCAGCGCCTTGAGACGGGGGTCCGGTACCTCCACCACGCCGACGTTGGGCTCGATGGTGCAGAACGGATAGTTTTCGGCGGAGATGCCGGCTTTGGTCAAGGCATTGAAAAGGGTCGATTTGCCGACGTTGGGCAAGCCGACGATGCCGCATTGGAGGCTCATGGCGCGAACAGTGCAGAGGAAAACCGCTATTGTACTGGAGCGATCCTGGCGCGGCTGCGCGTGCCGGGCGCATAAGCGGCGATGCCCAGGGCTATAATGCCCTGAGTCTGAGATCTTGCGCCCATGCGCGCTGTGTATGTCCAATTCCAATTCATTCGATGTGATCGTCGTCGGCGGCGGGCTGGTCGGCAAGTCGACCGCGCTGCTGCTGGCGCAGGCGCGCCTGAAGGTGGCCTTGTTGGCGCGGCCGGCCGCCGCGCCGGCCGATGCGTGGGACGCGCGCATTTACTCCCTGTCGGCCAGTTCGCAAACCTTGCTCGAGCGCATGCGCGTGTGGCAGGCGCTGGATGCGGCCCGGGTCAATCCGGTGTACGACATGGAGGTGTTTGGCGACGCGCGCGGCGCCCTGCATTTTTCCGCCTATCAGGCGGCGGTGCCCCAGCTCGCGTGGATTGCCGAATCGTCCAATGTCGAGCGGGCGCTGGATGCGGCGTTGCGCTTCGCGCCGCAAATACATGTGTTCGATGCGCGCGGCGCGGCGCTCGCGGTGTCGGCCGAACGCGCGGCGTTGCAGCTCGACGACGGTGCGACGCTGCACGCGGCGCTGGTGGTCGGGGCCGATGGCGCGCACTCGTGGGTTCGCGAACAGGCCGGCATCGCCGTGCAGCGGCGCGATTACCGGCAGGTCGGGGTGGTTGCCAATTTTCGGGCCGAACGGGCGCATCGCGATACCGCGTATCAATGGTTTCGCGATGGCGAAATCATTGCGCTGCTGCCGTTGCCGCAGCAGCATGTGTCGCTGGTCTGGTCGGCCTTTGCAGACCATGCCGACGAACTGCTCGCGCTGCCGCCGGCGGCATTGGCCGCCGAGGTGACGCGCGTCAGCGGCGATGCCGGGTTGGGCGAGTTGACCTGCGTGTCGGCGAGCGCGCAAGGATTTCCGCTCGCGCTGAGCGAGGCCGACCGGCTCATCTCGCCGCGCATCGCGCTGGTGGGCGACGCCGCGCATACCGTGCATCCGTTGGCCGGCCAGGGCATGAACCTCGGCCTGCGCGACGTGACGGTGCTGGGCGAGGTGCTGGCCGCGCGCGAGGGGTTTCGCGACTGCGGCGACTTCACGGTGCTGCGCCGCTACGAGCGCGCGCGTCGCGAGGACATTCGCCGCATGGCGCTCACCTGTGACGGCCTGCAGCGGCTGTTTGCGTTGCCGGGTCCGGTGATGCAGCGGCTGCGCAATACCGGCCTGGACTGGGTCAACGCAACGCCGTTTCTCAAGAAATTCCTGGTTGGCCGCGCGCTTGGGTGAGCGCGGCCGGCCTTTCTCAACGCCAAGGGGCTGATCGGTATGTTTGAACGAAATCGCACGTACACGCGTGTCGCGCATGTTTTTGGCGCGCTTTTCCTGAGCTGCGCGGCGCTGGCGGCAACCGTGCCGGCGCACGCCGACGCAACGCTGGATCGGGTCAAGGCGGCGGTGCAAAAGAGCCTGGGCGCTGATGCGCAGGTCAAGGCGGTGGAAAAGACGCCGCTGCCGGGTATCTATGAGATCGATCTCGGCACCCAGATCGTGTACAGCGATGCGCAAGGGCACTATATGCTGGTGGGCGATCTGGTCGACGCGCACACCCGGCATAGCCTGACGCAGGCGCGCCTGGCGGAGCTCAACAAGATCGATTTCAATACCTTGCCGCTGAACGACGCGATCAAGTACGTCAAGGGTGACGGCAGCCGCAAGATCGCCGTGTTCGCCGACCCGAACTGCCCCTATTGCAAGCGCTTCGAGGAGGCGCTCAAGAGCAGCAGCGTCACTAACGTAACGGTGTACACCTTCCTGTTCCCGGTGCTGGCGCCCGACTCGGCGACCAAGTCGAAGGCGATCTGGTGCGCGCCTGATCGATTGAAGGCATGGCACGCCTGGATGCTCGATCAACAGTTGCCCGCACAGGCCGGCAATTGCAGCACGCCGCTCGAACAGAACCTGGCGCTCGGGCGTCGGCTCAACGTGACCGGCACGCCGACGATCTTTCTGACCGATGGCCGCCGCTTGCCGGGCGCCCTGACGGCAACCCAATTGGCCCAGGTGCTGGGAACCGGCAAGTAAGCCGGCGGATGCCGAAACAATAACGACGCCTGATGAAACCGATTCGCTATAGCATCGTCCCCAAGCAGCCCGCCGCCCACCTGTTCGAAGTCAGCGTTACCGTGCCGCAGCCCGATCCGGCCGGGCAGCGCTTTACGCTGCCCGCGTGGATTCCCGGCAGCTACATGGTGCGCGAATTTGCCCGGCATATTGTCACGATCGACGCGGTGTGCCGGGGGCGCAAGGTCGCGCTGGCCAAACTCGACAAACATACCTGGCAGGCCGCGCCATGCAAGGGCGCGCTCACGCTGACCTATCAAGTCTATGCGTGGGACCTGTCGGTGCGGGCCGCGCATCTCGATCAGACGCACGGCTTCTTCAACGGCAGCAGCGTATTTCTGTGCGTTGCCGGCCAGGAAGCGACGCCTTGCGAGATCGATATCGTGCGGCCGGGCGGTGTGCAGTACCGAGCCTGGCAGGTCGCCACGGCGCTGGCGCCGGCGCCCGACACCAAGGCGCTCGGGTTCGGCCGCTATCTGGCTTGCGATTACGACGAACTGATCGACTCGCCGGTGGAACTCGGCACGTTTGCCCACGCGAGCTTCAAGGCGTGCGGCGCGCTGCACGAAGTGGCGATCACCGGCAACGTACCCAATCTCGACATCGCGCGCCTGTGCCGTGACATGAAGCGGATCTGCGAGACGCAGATCAAGTTCTTCGAGCCGGCTCCCGGCGGGCGCGGCCGCGCGCCGGTGTCGCGCTATGTGTTCCTGGTGATGGCGGTGGGGGACGGCTACGGCGGGCTCGAGCACCGCGCCTCGACCGCGCTGCTGTGCACGCGCGGCGATCTGCCGGTGCTGGGGCACGCGGCGATGAGCGAAGGCTACCGGGGATTTCTCGGGTTGGTCAGTCACGAGTACTTTCACACCTGGAATGTCAAGCGCATCAAGCCGGCGGTTTTCGCGCCGTATGATCTGGCGCGCGAGAACTACACCTCGCTGCTGTGGCTGTTCGAGGGCTTCACGTCTTACTACGATGACCTGATGCTGGTGCGCAGCGGCGTGATCGCCGAGCAGGACTATTTCGATTTGTTGGGCAAGACCATCGGCAACGTGCTGCGCGGCAGCGGGCGGCACAAGCAAAGCGTGGCCGAGAGCTCGTTCGATGCCTGGATCAAGTATTACCGGCAGGACGAAAACGCGCCCAATGCGATCGTCAGCTATTACACCAAGGGCTCGCTGATCGCGCTGGCGCTGGACCTGATGATTCGCACCAGGACGCGTGGCCGCAAGTCGCTCGACGACATCATGCGTGCCCTGTGGCAGCGCTACGGGCGCGACTTCTATCGCGGCCGCCCGGTCGGCGTGCGCGAGGAGGAGGTCAGGCCGCTGTTCGAGCAGGTCAGCGGCATGCCGCTGAAGGAATTTTTCGACTCGGCGGTACATGGCACGAGCGATTTACCGTTGGCGCGGTTGTTCGAATGGTTTGGCGTGACCCTCAAAGCCGAGCCCGGTGAGAATGCCAAGCCGTCGCTCGGCGTGAAGCTTGGCACCAGCAATGGCTCATGCACGCTGGCGCAGGTCCATGACGGCGGCGCGGCGCAGCGCGCAGGCCTGTCGGCCGGCGACGCGCTGGTGGCGCTCGACGGCTTGCGCGTGACGGCCAGCAACCTCGATAAGCTGCTGGCGCGCTATCGGCCCGGCGACGATGTCCGCCTGCATGCGTTCCGGCGCGATGAACTGCACGAATACGTGGCGACCTTGAGCGCGCCCGAGCCTGCCCGTTACCGCCTGAGTGTTGTCAAAGAGCACGGCGCAGCGGCACGCCGTGCGCGCTGGCTGCACGGTTGATGCCAGCCAAGCGCCTGAGCAGCCTCAGAGTGTGGGCGCATCAGACCGGAGGCCGCGCCACCGCCATCATGTGCTCGATGAACACCTGCGTCTTGCGCGGCAGGAAGCGTCGCGATGGCGTCACCATGTGCACCGGATGGCTGGGCAACGACCATTCCGGCAAGACCTTGACAAGACGGCCCAGGGCCGCACTGGGCGCGGCCAGCCCGTCGGTCAACGCCGCCATGCCGGCGCCGGCCAGCGCCAACTCCTTGACCATCCCCATGCTGTTGACCTGCAGGGCGCCGTGCATGGTGAACTCGACGCGCTGGCGCCCGCGCGTGAGCACGTCGCTATCGATGACGTTGCGCGCGCCCTGCAGCAGTACGAAGCGATGCCCGGCGAGTTCGTCGGGCGAAGTCGGCATGCCGGTTTGCGAGAGGTAGATCGGACTGGCGTAGAGACTGCGTGTGAGGTCCAGAAAATGGCGTGCCACCAGCGTCGAGTCGCTCAAATGGCCGGCGCGGATGGCGACGTCCACGCGCTCGGCGATCAGGTCGACGTGGCGCGGGCTGAGATCCATATCGACGGATATTTCCGGGTAGGCGGCGCAGAAGGTGGCCAGCGCAGGCGCGAGCCACTGCATGGCGAAATCGCTCGGCGCGGTCACGCGCAGCCGGCCGCGCGGCCGGTTCGACAGCTGGCTGGCGAAGTCGCGCGTTTCTTCGACTTCTTCCAGGATCGGCAGGCACCGTTCATAATAGGCTTGTCCGACTTCCGTGAGCTCCAGGCGACGGGTCGTCTTGTGCATGAGCTTGGTGCCCAGCCGCGTTTCCAGGCGCGTCAGGCGCCGGCTCACGGTGGCCTTCGGCAAGCCGAGCCGATCGCCGGCGCGGGTGATGCTGCCGGAGCGCACGACCTCGGCGAAGATCAGCATGTCGTTCAGGTCATCGATCATGGCGTTATCTCGGGGAGCACTGTTCCAAATTGGGAACAAACAATTCAATTTTAGCGGCTTGTTTCATTTTGCGTGGTTATTAGAATTTCTCCTAAGACATGTACGTCCTTAACGACCCAAGGAGAGATTGATGACCACCATTTTGCAGATCAATGCCGCAGCCCGCTCGCAGGGCGCAAATTCCACGACACTGGCCAATGAGACGGTGGCACGCCTGAGCGCTGCCCAACCGGGAGCCAAGGTGATCGTGCGCGACCTGCTGGCCGACGGCCTGCCGCACCTGGACGAGACGGTGATCGGGGCTTTTTTCACGCCGGAAGACAAGCGCTCGCCGGAGCAGAACGCGATCATTGCCCGCAGCGACGCGCTGATCGCAGAAATCCAGTCAGCCGATACGATCGTATTGGGTGTGCCGCTGTACAACTTTCACGTGCCGTCGCAACTCAAGGCCTATTTTGACTGGATCACGCGCGCTCGCGTGACGTTCCGCTATGGCGAGGACGGCACGCCGGAAGGGCTGATCAAGGGCAAGAAAGTTTATGTTGCGCTGGCGCGCGGCGGCTTCTACAAAGATACGCCCAACGATAGCCAGACCCCGTTCCTGAAAACCATTCTGGGTTTTCTGGGCATGACCGACGTGACCTTCATCTACGCCGAAGGCTTGGCGCGCGGCCCGGAAGCGGCCGCCACCGCGTTCGCCCAGGCGCGTGAAGCGATCGCCGCTATTTAACCAACGACCCGCCTCATGAGACACAACGATCCGTCCGCGCAACCGTCGCCGCTGTCGACCACCCATCGCAGCCGCTGCACGTTGTTTCATTCGGTCGGGGTGCACGACCGCCTGACGCAGACCGATCCGTTGTTGTCTTTCGAGGTGTTCCGCTTGTCCGGGGCGGTGATTCCGCCCCATCCGCACGCCGGGTGCGCAGTCGCGCACTACATACTCCCCGATGCCGCGGGCGGCCTGCGCAGCCGTCTGGCTCAGGGCGAGGCGGAGGTGGCCCGTCCGGGCGACCTGCTGTGGCTCGACGCGCATTGCGGCACGGTGCATCAAGAGACGCCGGCCGACGGTAGCGTCGAGTGCCGCGGGCTGCAGGTGGTCGTCAATTATGCGGACTGCGAGCGCGAGGGTGCGCCGCAGCAGCGCCGGGTGCCTGGCGAACAAATGCCTTGTTGGCAAAGCGGTGGTGTCGAGCTGCGGCTAGTGTGCGGGCAATGGCAGGAGCGCCAGGCGCCGCTGGTGCCGCACGCTGGTGCGACCCTGTTGACCTTGAACTGGCAAAGCGACGATACCTTGTCGTTGGCGTTGCCGGAGGATAGGCATTGGTTCGCGCTGGTGCTCGACGGCTGTTGCAGAATCGATGGCGTTTTGCTGGCGGCCGGCGGCTCCACGATGGCGGCGACCTTGCCGGCCGGTACATGGAACGTATCCGGCACGGCCGGTGCCGGGCTTGCGTTGCTGGGCGGCGCGCCGCTCCATGAGCCGGTCATTTACCAGGGAGCGTTTGCCGTGCGCGACGAGGCGCAACTGGTCGACACGCTGCGCCGCTATCAGGAAGGCGCGATGGGCACGCTTGGTTGTTAGGGCAGCGGTGCGATGCGCCAGTCGATGGGCGTGGCGCCCACACTGGCCAGATGCCGATTGACGGCGCTGAAATGGCCGCAACCCAAAAAGCCGCGATGCGCCGACAACGGCGAAGGATGCGGCGCCTCGAGCAGCAAGTGACCATTGCCGGCAAGCAGCGGCGCCTTGGCTTGCGCGTGAGAGCCCCACAATAGACACACCAGTGCCTTGCGATGCTTCGACAACTCGCGCAGCAGGCAGTCGGTGCATGCCTCCCATCCCCCATTCTTGAAGCGCTTGGCGTGACTCGCCGCCTGAGCGCGCTCGACCGTCAGCACGGTATTGAGCAGCAGCACGCCCTGGCTCGCCCAGGTCTCCAGATAGCCGTGCCCTGGTGCAGCGATATGCAGATCCCGTTCGATTTCCTTGTAGATATTGCGCAGTGATGGCGGCACGCGAATGCCGGGGCGTACCGAAAAGGCCAGGCCATGGGCCTGTGGCACGCCATTCTCTTCGCCGTGATACGGGTCCTGGCCGAGGATGATGACCTTGACGGCATCGGGCGAGGTGACGCGCAACGCATGAAATACGTCGTCTGGATAGATCTGTTTGCCGGCTGCCCGCTGGGCGTCGACGAAGTCGCATAACTCATCGTAAGCGGGGCTGCGCATGAATGGCGCGAGCAGTGCGCGCCACTCGGCCGATAGCGATTCGAATTGCGCTCGCAGCGGCAACGCGGACGGCGTCGATGGGGCGTCGAACAGATCTTGTTGTCGTGGCACGGTGTTGGCGTTCGGCATTGGGTCCTGGGCGGGCGATGGCTGGCTGTCCAACCGATCGGCAGTACGGTCATCCGCGTTGGTTGAGCGCATTGTGCAATACGTGTTGGCGCAGTCGATAGCCGCGCTCGGCTTTGCTGGTGTCGTCCGGGTGCAAACCCGGGAAGCGCTGGCGCAGGTCGGCGGCCACGGCCTGCAGCGCCGCTTCGCCACTGGCGTCCTGGCTGGCGAGTTCGAGCTCGAGTTCGCATAGCGGGTCGCGATGACTTACGCCGTCACGCTCGACGGTGATTTCTCCCTGGTCGAGCGCAATTTCGAGCGGCGCGCCCACATGGGAAAGGGTCCAGATTTGGCGGTGGAAATTGGTTTCGAACAGCGGGCGCAATTCGGCCGCGATACCTCGCAGGGTTGCCGCGATGCCGGGCGCGTCGCAAACCTCCAGCAAGGCCGCAATATCCAGTTCGCCATGCGCGAGTGGCAATTCCCATTCGTGACGAACGTGCAGGCCGCCGGCGCTGGTCCCGCTGCTCTTCAGGGTTTGCAGCCACCGGCCGGTGCCGCCGCGCTCCACGTAGCGCAGCCGCAAGGCTGCGGCGGCCTGGCTCAGGCGCAGATCGGGCGTATCGAAATAGCGGTTGATCAGATGCTGCGGCGCGCCGGCACGCATGTCGGCGCGGCCGCCGAAATAGTCAGCCAGCGCCGACGGCAAGCCAGTATCGCCGGCCGGCACGGCGAGTTTGATTTCGCGCTCGATGGCCATGATCAGCCGAACAGGCGAGCCAGCTCGGCACCCGGATCGGCCGCACGCATGAATGCCTCGCCGACCAGGAACGCGTGCACGTTGGCGTCGCGCATGCGGCCAACGTCGTCGCGATCGAGGATGCCCGACTCGGTGACCACCAGGCGCTCGTCCGGGATTTGCGGCAGCAGGCGCAGTGTGTTGTCGAGACTGACCTCGAAGGTGTGGAGGTTGCGGTTGTTGATGCCCAGCAACGGAGTTTTCAGGTGCAGCGCGGTGTCGAGTTCCTGGGCGCCGTGCACTTCGACCAATACGGCCATGCCCAGCTCATGCGCCTGCGCTTCGAGTTCCTGCATATGCGGCAGTTCGAGTGCGGCGACGATCAGCAGGACGCAGTCGGCGCCCATCGCACGTGCTTCGTAGATCTGATAGGCATCGATCATGAAGTCCTTGCGCAGCACGGGTAGCGTGCATGCGGCGCGCGCTTGCTGCAGGTAGGCCGGACTGCCCTGGAAGAATTGTCGATCGGTGAGCACCGACAGGCACGCGGCGCCGTGCCGCGCGTATGACTGGGCGATCTCGGCCGGCACGAATTGCTCGCGCAGGATGCCTTTGGACGGGCTGGCTTTCTTGATTTCGGCGATGACTGCGGCGTGGCCTGCCGCGATGCGGCCGCGCAATGCGTTGGCGAAATCGCGCGGCTGCAGCGTGGCGTCGTGCCGGGTCGCCTCGGCCTCGCGGCGCAAGCTGGGCAGATCGCGAGCGCGGCTCGCGGCGGCGATCTCCTCGGCCTTGACGGCGAGGATTTTGTCGAGAATGGTGGACATGTCGTCTTTCCTGCGTGCTGTGACGGCGCTACTGCTTGAAGCGTTGCGTGTAGGCGGCGAATTCGTCGACTTTCGCGCGGGCCGCGCCGCTGGCGATGGTCTCGCGCGCCAGCGTGATGCCCTCACCGATCGAATCGACCTTGTTGGCGGCATACAAGGCAGCCCCTGCGTTGAGCGTGACGATTTCGCGGGCGACGCCCGGCTGGTTTTCCAGGGCGCCCAGCAGCATCACCTTCGAATCCGCTGCATCGGCGACTTTCAGGCTGCGGTTGCTGACCATTTGCAGGCCGAAGTCCTCGGGGTGGATTTCGTATTCGCGCACTTGCCCGTCCTTGAGCTCGCCCACCAGCGTGGCGGCACCGAGCGAGACTTCATCCATGCCGTCCTTGCCGTAGACCGCCAGCACGTGTTGCGCGCCCAGGCGCTGCATCACGCGGACCTGAATGCCGACGAGGTCGGGGTGGAACACGCCCATCAACTGGTTGGGCGCGCCAGCCGGATTGGTCAGCGGGCCGAGGATGTTGAAAATGGTGCGCACACCCAGTTCCTTGCGGATCGGTGCGACATTTTTCATCGCCGGATGATGGTTGGGGGCGAACATGAAGCCGATGCCGACCGCCTGCAGGCATTCGGCTACCTGCTCGGGTTCGAGCATGATGTTGACGCCGAGCGCCTCGAGTACGTCCGCGCTGCCCGACTTGGAGCTGACGCCGCGATTGCCGTGCTTGGCGACTTTCGCGCCGGTCGCGGCCACCACGAACATCGAGGCGGTGGAGATATTGAAGGTGTGGGAGCCGTCGCCGCCGGTACCGACGATATCGACGAAGTGCTCGATGCGCGGGACCTCGACGTGTCGGGCAAACTCGCGCATGACCTGGGCGGCTGCCGCGATTTCGCCGATGGTTTCCTTTTTGACGCGCAGACCGGTAATGATGGCCGAGGCCATCACCGGGGACATCTCGCCGGTCATGATCATGCGCATCAGATGAAGCATCTCGTCGTGGAAAATCTCGCGATGCTCGATGGTCCGCTGCAGCGCTTCCTGGGGGGTGATCGTCATGGGAGTCTCCATTATTGGGTCTGCGTGCGTTGCAATCGTGTCGATAGGATCGCCGTCATGGCCGCTGAGCCTGCAGGAAGTTGCGCAGCAAGTCGTGGCCGTGCTCGGAGAGAATCGACTCGGGGTGGAACTGCACGCCCTCGATGGCGAATTGTTTGTGGCGCACGCCCATGATTTCGCCGTCGTCGGTCCAGGCGGTGATCTCAAGACAATCGGGCAGGCTGGCGCGCTCGATTGCCAGCGAGTGATAGCGCGTGACGGTAAAGTGCCTGGGCAGGTTGGCGAACACCCCTTGCTGGGTGGTTTCAATGCGGCTGACCTTGCCGTGCATGATTTGCTGCGCACGCACGATCTTGCCACCGAATGCTTCGCCGATTGCCTGGTGGCCCAGGCAGACGCCGAGAATCGGCAGCTGGCCGGCGAAATGGCGCAACACGTCGACCGTGAT
Source organism: Pandoraea thiooxydans (assembly GCF_001931675.1). Lineage (NCBI taxonomy): Bacteria > Pseudomonadati > Pseudomonadota > Betaproteobacteria > Burkholderiales > Burkholderiaceae > Pandoraea > Pandoraea thiooxydans. The sequence continues at coordinate 4,451,451 of NZ_CP014839.1, forward strand.
GCCTGCGTTGGACGGGTGGCTCGGCCCGGGCGACAGGCAGATGCGCTCGGGTTTGAGCGCGGCGATTTCATCGAGCGTGATTTCGTCGTTGCGAAAGACCCGGACGTCTTCGCCGAGCTCGCCGAAATACTGCACGACGTTATAGGTGAACGAGTCGTAGTTGTCGATCATCAGCAGCATGGTCAGATCTCCGAATCCAGTCCGTCTTGCACTTGTTCGGCTGCGCGCAGCACGGCGCGCGCCTTGTTTTCCGTCTCTTGCCATTCGGATTCGGGAACCGAGTCGGCGACGATGCCGGCAGCGGCCTGCACATAGAGCGTGCCGTCCTTGATGACGCCGGTGCGGATGGCGATGGCCAGGTCCATTTCGCCGCCGAACGACAGGTAGCCGACCGCGCCTCCGTACAGGCCGCGCTTGACGGGCTCGAGTTCGTCGATCAGTTCCATCGCGCGCACCTTGGGCGCGCCGGTGAGCGTGCCGGCGGGGAACGTCGCGCGCAGGACGTCGATGTTGTTCAGGCCGGGCTTGAGACGGCCCTCGACCGAACTGACGATGTGTTGCACGTGCGAATATTTTTCGATGACCATCTTGTCGGTGACGACCACCGATCCGGTTTGCGCGATGCGGCCCACGTCGTTGCGCGCCAGATCGATCAGCATGACGTGCTCGGCGATTTCCTTCGGGTCGTTCAGCAGTTCGGTGGCCAGCTCGGCGTCGCGCTCTGGCGTCGCGCCGCGCGGGCGGGTGCCGGCCAGCGGCCGGATGGTGACGATCTCGGCCGGACCTCCCGGGGTGTTGCGCTGTTCCTGCCGCACCAGAATTTCGGGTGACGCGCCGACCACCTGGAAGTCGCCGAAATTGTAGAAGTACATGTATGGCGAAGGATTCAGCGAGCGCAGCGCCCGATACAGAGACAGCGGTGCGTCGCGGTAAGGCTTGGTGATGCGCTGGCCGACCTGGACCTGCATCAGCTCGCCCGCAGCGATGGCTTCCTTGGCCTTGGCGACCGCGGCCAGGTAATCGGTTTTGTCGAACTCGCGATAGGTCTGGGTGCGCACGCTCGGCGAAGTCACCGGCGCATCGACCGGGGCGCGCAGCCGCTGGCGCAGCTCGCGCAGGCGCAGGCGAGCGTGCGAGTAGGCCTCGGGTTGCGACGGATCGGCGTAGACGATCAGGTAGAGCTTGCCGGTGAGGTTGTCGATCACGGCGAGCTCTTCAGTGAGCAGCAGCTGGATGTCGGGCAGGCCGAGATCGTCGGGTGGCGTGCTGTGCGCGAGCTTTTTCTCGATGTAGCGCACCGCGTCGTAGCCGAAGTAGCCGGCCAGGCCGCCGCAAAAGCGCGGCATGCCGGGGCGCAGCGCGACCTTGAAGCGCGCCTGGAATTGCGTGATGAATTCGAGCGGATCGCCTTCGTGGGTTTCGATGACGGCGTTGTCGCGCACCACTTCGATGCGCGGCCCGAAGCTGCGCAGCCGGGTGCGGGCCGACAGCCCGATGAAGGAGTAGCGGCCAAAGCGTTCGCCGCCGACGACCGATTCCAGCAGGAAGGTGCAGGCGCCGCGCCGGTCACCTTGCGCCAGTTTCAGGTATAGCGAAAGCGGCGTTTCGAGGTCGGCGAAGGCCTCGGCGATCAGCGGAATGCGGTTATAGCCTTGGACGGCCAGGGATTTGAATTCGAGTTCGGTCATGTTTCTCTGTCCAGGAGAGCGCGACGCGCGCTATGGCTTCAGGCCCGCGTGCCGCGACCAGCTGGCCTGCGGGCAACGTGCGGATCGTCCAAACGGGCCGACTGGGCCGATGATGAGGACGGTGAAGCAGAGGCAAAAAACGGAAGCTGAAGGCGAACTTCAGCGGCCCTGTGGAGCTTTTTAGCTCAGCAAGACCAGCGGCGCCAGGGCCATGCCCCCCGGTCGATACCGCTCAGACACCGTTTTTTGTTGAGAAACATGCAATCGGTCAGTTGGTTGATAGTGACGCTGTGTGATCCGCGGCCGGCAAAATCGCTTGCGCAGCGGCGAAAAGCGAAGCCACTATACCATCGGAATCCGCCGCTTGTATAGCGTTGCCATGGTTGTATCCGTAGGGCACGGTCAGGACCCGGCAACCGGCCGCGCGCGCTGCCATGACGTCGTTTTCCGAGTCGCCGATGAGCACCGCCGAGGCCGGACTCACGCCCAGTGCCTCACACGCCTTGAGCAGCGGCAGCGGGTCGGGCTTTTTGCGTGGCCAGCTGTCACCGCCGTAGACCAGCTCGAAAAAACCCTCCAAATCATGATATTGGAGCAATTCGACAGCGAACCGGTGGGGTTTGTTGGTGATGCAGGCCAGCGGCAGGCCGCCCTCGCGCAGGCTCGCGAGCCCTTCGCGCACGTGCGGATAGACGGTGGTGTGGCGACCGTTGATCGTTGCGTAGGCCTGCTGGTAGCACGCCAGCGCGGCGTCGAATTCTGTGGCCGCGCGCGCCGGCGGGAGGGTTTCGGCCAGCACCGATTGAATCAGGTGTTCCGACCCTTTCCCGATGAAGTGGAGAATTTTCTGGCGCGGCAGCGGCGCTGCGCCGAATTGGTCGAGCATGGCGTTGATGGCCGCGGTGAAGTCATCCACCGTGTCGACCAGCGTGCCGTCGAGATCGATCAGGCACGCCCGGACGTCTGTCAGTCGAGGCTGGTTCATTGGACGGTCGCCAGTTCGGCGCGCATTTTGGCGATCACGGCGCGGTAGTCGGGCTGCCCGAAAATGGCCGAGCCGGCCACGAAGGTGTCGGCGCCGGCCGCCGCGATCGCGGCGATGTTGTCCACCTTGACGCCGCCGTCGACTTCGAGTCGGATTTCGCGCCCGGTGCGGTCGCGGTAGGCATCGATCATGGCGCGCGCGGTGCGCAGCTTGTTGAGTGCCTCCGGAATGAACGATTGGCCGCCGTAACCGGGATTGACCGACATGATCAGCACCAGGTCGAGCCGGTCGAGCACGTGATCGAGGTAATTCAGGGGTGTGGCGGGGTTGAATACCAGCCCGGCCTGGCAGCCGCATTCACGGATCAGCGACAAGGTGCGGTCGACGTGGTCGACGGCCTCCGGGTGGAAGCTGATGAGATTGGCGCCGGCTTTGGCGAAATCGGTGGCGATGCGGTCGACTGGACGCACCATCAGATGCACGTCGATCGGAATATCGACATGCGGGCGCAGTGCCTCGCAGACCATCGGGCCCATCGTCAGATTGGGCACGTAATGGTTGTCCATCACGTCGAAGTGGATCCAGTCGGCGCCGGCGGCGGCGACGTTGCGCACCTCTTCGCCCAGACGGGCGAAATCGGCTGACAGGATGCTGGGGGCGAGGCGGAATTGGCGCATGAGGAGCGATCGGGCAAAAACGCTATTTTAATTCGTCTGGCGCGCCACCGGGGAAAGTCGCCGTGCCGATGCCGGTTGCGGCCCGCCCGAACTTGCCGCAGAATGGCCCATCGACGGACGCCAGAAGCCGTCAAGCCGCGATCTGCTTTGCCGGGGGACATCGCCCACGTTTGCCAGCGCGCCGCACATGACAGGATAACGATGAGCCAGTATGAATTCACCATTTCGGTTCGGCCGCAGTATCTGCCCGAGCAGTCCGAACCCGAACGACGCCAGTTCGCATTTGCCTACACCATTACGATCCGCAATACCGGTCAGGTGCCGGCTCAGTTGATTTCCCGCCATTGGGTGATCACCGACAGCGAGGACCGGGTGCAGGAGGTCAAGGGATTGGGGGTGGTCGGTCATCAGCCGTTTTTGCAGCCTGGCGAGCAGTTCGAATACACCAGTTGGGCCATGATCGCGACGCCGGTGGGTTCGATGCGGGGTTCGTATTTTTGCGTGGCCGAGGACGGTGAGCGGTTCGAGGCGCCGATTGCCGAATTCGCGCTGACCATGCCGCGTACGCTGCATTGAGCGCGGCGCCGGTCATGAACGATCGTCGTCGCGCCGGTCGCGCCCGCCACGCTGGTTCATGCGCCACACGATGATGCCGAGGATCACGAACGCCAGTAACATTTCCGGCAGGATCAGTAACGCCGGGTATTTGTCGAATAGCTCGCCCATGAAGTCCTCTCCTGGAATGTTGACAATGATGCGCTACGGCAAAACGAGCCTGGCGCTGCTGATGAGTCTGTTTTTGTTTGCCTGCGCCAGTTATACGCCGAAATCCGAGGTGGGGGGTAGTGCCGGTGTGCCGGCGGCGCCATCGGGCGATATGCGTGCGGTTGCCTGGACGCAGGTCGACGGCTGGCAGGACGACTCCCTGATCGGTGCCGATGCGGCGCTCCTGCAAAATTGTTCGAAGTTGTCCCAACAACCCAATTGGCGGGCGCCGTGTGCCGCCGCAGTGCAACTCGATGCGCTTGATCCCGAGGCGATCCGCGCATTCTTCCAGCGATATTTCACGCCGTTCGAGTTGTTCAACCGCGATGGCAGCCACACAGGGCTGATCACCGGCTATTACGAGCCGTTGTTGCATGGCTCGCGCGTGCGCCACGGCATTTACCAGACCCCCCTTTATCATTGGCCTGCCGGACGGCCGCGAGGCTCGCTGCCGGCGCGCGCCGACCTGATGCGCAGCGGCATCCTGCGGGGCAACGAGCTGGTGTACGTCGATGATCCGATCGAAGCGTTTTTTCTCCAGGTGCAGGGCTCTGGCCAGATCGAACTGGATGACGGCACGATCATGCGGGTGGGCTACGACGGCACCAATGACAAGCCGTACCGATCGATCGGGCGCTGGCTGATCGATCATGGTGATTTGAGCCCGGCCCAGGCAACCATGCAAGGTATTCGGGCTTGGGCTCGTGCCAATCCGCAGCGCGTGGCGGCGCTGCTCAATGTCAATCCGCGTTTCGTTTTTTTCCGCGAGATGCCGAACGACGGAGTCGGCGGGCTGGAAGGGCCGATCGGCGCGCTCGGCGTGCCTTTGACCGCGCAGCGTTCGATCGCGGTCGATCCGCGTGCCGTGCCGCTGGGCAGCCCGGTTTTTCTGAGCACGACGCGCCCGGCACCGGGGGGGGTGTCGGGCGGGCCGCTGACGCGTCTGATGTTCGCGCAGGACACGGGCAGCGCGATCAAGGGCGGCGTGCGTGCCGATTTCTTCTGGGGACTGGGTGACCAGGCTGGAGATATTGCCGGGCGGATGCGCCAGCAGGGGCGGATGTGGGTGTTGCTGCCGAACGCCCAGGTGTTGTCGGAGGCGGCGGTCTCGCAATGAGACCGCGCACGCCTCGCCGTCGGCCGCAGCGGCGAGGCGAGGCGGGGCGAGAGGCTTAACGCGGACGCTTGTCGATCACGCGGCGCGCCTTGCCCGCCGAGCGCTCGATGCCACCGACCGGCTTGACCTGCACGCCGGTCGACACACCGATGAACGTCTTGATGTCGCGCCTGAGCGCGGCACCGGCCGACTGAAGCTCGGCGGCATCGTGTGCAGCCGGTGTCGCTTCGACGTAGATCATCATGGTGTCCATCGGCCCTTCCTTGTCGAGCACGATCTGATAGTGCGGCGCGAGCAGCGGTTGCTTGAGCAGCAATTCCTCGATTTGCGACGGGAAGACGTTTACGCCGCGGATGATCATCATGTCGTCCGAGCGGCCGGTGATCTTTTCCATGCGGCGCATGGTGCGTGCCGTACCGGGCAGCAGGCGCGTCAAATCGCGCGTGCGGTAGCGGATGATCGGCAGCGCTTCCTTGGTGAGCGAGGTGAAGACGAGTTCGCCGAACGCGCCGTCGGGCAGCACTTCGCCGCTGACCGGGTCGATGATTTCCGGATAAAAGTGATCTTCCCAGATGGTGGGGCCATCCTTGGTTTGCGCGCACTCGCAGGCCACGCCCGGGCCCATCACCTCGGACAATCCATAGATGTCGACGGCGTCGATGCCGACACGTTTTTCGATGGCCTGGCGCATGTCGTTGGTCCACGGCTCCGCGCCGAAGATGCCGATGCGCAATGACGACTCGGCCGGCGGCATGCCTTGCCGCTCGAACTCGTCGGCGATCGCCAGCATATAGCTTGGCGTGACCATGATGATGTCGGGTTTGAAGTCCTGAATCAGCTGGACTTGCTTTTCGGTTTGGCCGCCCCCGAACGGGATGACCGTCATGCCCAGCTTCTCGGCGCCGTAGTGCGCGCCAAGTCCGCCGGTGAACAGGCCGTAGCCGTAGCTGACATGAACTTTGTCGCCGCGGCGCGCGCCGGCGGCGCGAATCGAACGGGCGACCAGTCCGGCCCAGGTGTCGATGTCGCCCTGGGTGTAACCGACCACGGTTGGCTTGCCGGTGGTGCCGGACGATGCATGAATTCGCGCCACGCGCTCCATCGGTACCGCAAACATCCCGAACGGATAGTTTTCGCGCAGATCCTGTTTGGTGGTGAACGGGAATTTGGCGATATCGCTCAGCGTTTTTAGGTCGTCCGGGTGTACGCCGGCTTCATCGAACTTTTTCCGATAGACGGGCGAGTTCTCGTACGCGTGCTTGATCGACCATTTAAGCCGTTCGAGTTGCAGCGCCTGTAATTCGTCCAGACTTGCAGTTTCGATGGATTCGAGCGGCAAGGCGGTGGTCATGACTGTCTCCTGGAAACATCAATAAAAACTGGTTCGCGCAAGCGCGCGTTAAATGGCGGTGGCTTCACGCCGTGGGACCCCGGGTGGGCACGCCACGCGCGCCGCGATGGCTATTCGACGGGGACGACGTGCCCCTTTATTTGCGCCGATTTGCCACGAAACATGGCGACCGTCTCGCCGGCCCGGTTGGTCACGCGAATATCGTAGACGCCGTGCCGGCCCGAAAGCACCTGCTCAGTCGCCTCGGCCGTGAGCGTGTCGCCTCGATGCACGGGCTTGAGGAACTCGATCGCGCAACCCGCGGCCACCGTATTTATATTGTGGCTGTTGCAGGCAAATGCAAATGTCGAGTCGGCCAGCGTGAAGATCAGCCCGCCGTGGCAGATGTTATGCCCGTTGAGGAAATCGTCGCGCACTTCCATGGTCATGCGGGCGTAGCCCGGGCGAATTTCCTGGAGTTGCAGGCCAAGCCATTGGCTGCAGCGGTCGACGCTGTACATGGCTTTGCCTGCGGCTTGCGCCAGCCGCTCGGCGTCGGTGCCGCCGGCAAGGGTGGGGTGGAATGCTGACATGGGGGGCCTCGTTGAATAAGTTGGCGTTTAGCGGCCTTGAAAGTCGGGCGCGCGTTTTTGCAGGAAGGCGTTGACGCCCTCGGCGTAGTCGTCCGACTGGCCGAGTTCGCGCTGCAGATCGCGCTCCAGGTCGAGCTGTGCATCGAGCGTGTTGGTTGCCGAGGCGTGCAACGCCTGTTTGATGGCGGCCAGCGCGCGGGTCGGCTGGCCGGCCAGATGGGTCGCCAGCTTTTGCGCCTGAGCGCCGAGTTCGGCGTCGTCGACGCAGCGCCAGATCAGGCCCCATTGTTCCGCTTGTTCGGCGGTGACGCGATCGCCGAGCATGGCCAGACCCATCGCGCGGGCCATGCCGATACGCTGCGGCAGGAACCAGGTGCCGCCCGAGTCGGGTAGCAGGCCGATTTTGACGAAGGCCTGTATGAAGTTGGCGGAACTGGCGGCCAGCACGATGTCGCAAGCCAGCGCCAGGTTCGCGCCCGCGCCGGCCGCCGTGCCGTTGACCGCGGCGATCACCGGCAGCGGCAGTGCACGCAGGCGCCGCACGAGCGGATTGAAGTGTTTGTCGATCAGCGCGCCGAGGTCCGTCATGCTGCCGGGCGAGAAGTCCAGATCGGCCAGATCCTGGCCAGCACAGAAGCCGCGCCCGGCACCCGTCAGCACGAGCGCGCGCGCGCCGCTGCGCTCGACGTGGTCGAGTGCCGCCTGCAACTGTTCATGCATCTGGCGGGTGAAGCTGTTGAGCTTGTCCGGCCGGTTCAGCGTGAGGGTGGCCACCTTGCCTTCAAGGGAAAAAAGCACGCTTTGCTCTGTCATGACATCTCCTCGGTCAACTTGTTGTGGCGCCTGCCGTATCAGATACGTTCGATGGCCAGCGCAATTCCCTGTCCGACGCCAATGCACATCGTACACAGTGCGAAGCGGCCTTGGGTGCGATGCAGCTGGTACATCGCGGTGGTCACCAGGCGGGCGCCCGACGCGCCCAGCGGGTGGCCCAGGGCGATTGCGCCGCCGTTGGGATTGACACGCGGATCGTCGTCCGCAACGCCGAGCATGCGCAGCACTGCCAGGCCCTGGCTGGCGAACGCCTCGTTGAGTTCGATGACGTCGAACTGGTCGAGCGTCATGTTCAATTGCTTGAGGAGTTTCTGCGTGGCGGGAGCCGGGCCGATGCCCATGATGCGCGGCGCGACGCCGGCGATGGCCATGCCGAGCACCCGGGCTCGCGGGCTCAGGCCGTGTGCTTTGACGGCGGCCTCGCTGGCCAGCAGGACCGCGCAGGAGCCGTCATTGACGCCCGAGGCGTTGCCCGCCGTAACCGAACCGTCGGGCCGCACGATGGGTTTGAGTTTGGCCAGCGCCTCGAGACTGGTGGCGCGAGGATGTTCATCGCGCGAGACGATCAGCGGGTCGCCCTTTTTTTGCGCGATGGAGACAGGGGTGATTTCCTGCGCGAGGGTGCCGTCGGCCTGGGCGCGCGCGGCCCGCTCCTGGCTGCGCAAGGCGAATTTGTCCTGGTCTTCGCGGCTGATTTTGAAGTCGGCCGCAACGTTCTCGGCAGTCTCGGGCATCGAATCCACACCGTACTGCGCTCGCATCAGCGGGTTGATGAAGCGCCAGCCGATGGTGGTATCGAAAATGTCGGCGCTGCGCGCGAATGCGCTGGCGGCTTTGCCCATGACGAAGGGCGCGCGGGTCATGCTTTCCACGCCGCCGGCGAGCATCAGGCCGGCTTCACCCGCTTTGATGGCGCGCGCGGCCGTGCCGATTGCGTCCATGCCGGAGCCGCACAAACGGTTGAGCGTCGCGCCGGGCACGTCGATCGGCAGCTCGGCCAGCAAGGCCGACATGCGCGCGACGTTGCGGTTATCTTCCCCGGCCTGGTTGGCGCAACCGTAAATGACGTCATCGATGGCGTGCCAGTCGACTTGCGGATTGCGTGCCATCAGCGCGCGCAGGGCAATGGCGCCCAGGTCGTCGGCGCGCACATCCTTGAGGGCGCCGGCGTAACGGCCGATGGGGGTGCGAATGGCGTCGCAGATGAAAGCTTCGGTCATGTCTTTTGTCTCGTTGCTTTGGGCGCCGCCCCCGGCATGGGGACGGCTGCCGTGTCATTGAATCGCGCGGTGATGCCTTCAGGCGTTCGGCGGTGTATCCGCCGTGGAACGGGCGGGCACGTGGCGGCGGCTCTGCACGACGCGGAAGCGGTTCGCGACGAAGGCTGCGTCGGTCAGGCTGGCGTTGGCCGCTGGATTGCCGCCGGTACCGTGAAAGTCGGAGAACGCGGCGGATTGGTTGACGAATACGCCGCCGGTCAGATTGAGGGAAAGCGCGACGTTGCCTTGCACAGAGGCCTCATGCGCGGCATCGGCGACTTGGGCATCGGTGGTGTAGGCAGAGAGGGTGAGCGCGCCGTGCTCGGCGGCAATACGGCCGGCGAGGGGCATCGATTGCTGCGTGCCGTCGGTGGCGATGACGAAGGCGATTGGACCGAACCACTCGCGCGTGAAGATCGCTTCATCGGTGTTGGCGTCGAGCTGCAGCAACAGCGGGGTGCGGATGCGGGCGTCGGGATAAACCGGATGAACCAGGGTTTGGCTGTCGAGCACGACCGGTTTGCCCAGCGCCCGGGCTTCGTCGATACGGGCGGCGATGCCTTCGTTTTGTATCGCCCCGAGGATTTCCACGGCCTTGGCCGGATCGCCGCACAGCTTTTGCACGCTGGCGGCGATCGCTTGCGCGACCTCGTCGAACGGCACAGTGCCTTCCGGTGTGCGGATGCCGCTGCGTGGAATGTAGATGTTCTGCGGCGCAGTGCACATCTGGCTGGCATAAAGCGCAAGCGAAAACGCGATGTTGCGGGCCATTCCCTTCAGGTCGTCGGTCGAGTCGATAACGATCTGGTTGACGCCGGCTTTTTCGGTAAAGACATGGGCCTGATGAGCATTTTGCTCGAGCCAGTCGCCATTCCTGGTGCTGCCGGTGAAGTCGATCACGCGAACATCGGGGTGCAGCGCGAGTTTCTGCACGATCTCGCCGTCATTCGGATTGGTGGCGGCGAGCATGACGACGTTGGGATCGAAACCGGCTTCAGCCAGAACCTCACGTGCGATCTTGACGGTGATCGCCAGCGGCAGGATGGCGCCGGGGTGGGGTTTGACGATCACCGCGTTGCCGGTGGCCAGGCTCGCGAACAGGCCCGGGTAGCCATTCCACGTCGGGAACGTGCAGCAGCCCAACACTAAAGCGATGCCGCGCGGAACGATGGTATAGCGCTTTTCCATGGCCAGCGGCGGATTCTTGCCCTGCGGCTTTTCCCAATAGGCCGTGGCGGGAACGCGGCGCAACTCGTTCCAGGCATAGGCGACGGCTTCGAGGCCGCGGTCTTGGGCGTGCGGGCCGCCGGCCTGGAATGCCATCATGAAGGCTTGCCCGGTGGTATGCATGACGCTGTGGGCGATTTCGAAGCTGTGCGCGTTCAGGCGCGCCAGTATTTCCAGCGAGACGCCGACCCAGGTATCGGGCGAGGCGAGCGACCACGCTTTACGAGCTTGATTCGCGGCGCTCAGCAGCGTCTCGGTGGCAAAACCCGGGTATTGGATATTCAGCTCGATGCCGTAGGGGGAAACTTCCCGCCCGACCGTGCCGACGCCGGGCTGGTCGAGCGTGAAGCTCTTGCCCAAATGAGCCTTGAATGCCGCTTCGCCGTCCGCCGCCGCAGTTTCGCCGTAGGCGCGCGGGCTTGGCATTTCCGGGTAGGCGCTCCAGTAACCGCGTTGTTCGGCGGTTTGGAGAGCCCGTTCGAGCGTGCTTTGATGCTTCGCGAAAAGGGGATGCGTCATGGTGAGCGGGGGCTAAGAGAGATCAAAAATGGGATGTCGGTTTATTAATTGACCGACCGGTTGGTTTGTTAATATAACACCAAATTCGAGGGGGTGGTAGCGCTAGGCGGCAATCCATGGTGAGTGCGTGCGTTGCCGATCGGTGTCACACTCTCGTACTGCGATTTATGCGCTCATCAAGTCTGGGTGAATGCGCATTCGGCCATAAATTTTGTTGGATTATCGAGAAAAGGAGGGGTGCTATGGCATATGAAAACATCTTGGTGGAAACGCGCGGCCGGGTTGGTCTGGTGACCTTGAACCGCCCCAAGGCGTTGAATGCCTTGAACGATGCGCTGATGGATGAACTCGGCGCTGCGCTGAGCGCCTTCGATGCCGACGACGGCATTGGCTGCATTGTCCTGACGGGCAGCGAAAAGGCGTTTGCCGCTGGTGCCGATATCGGCATGATGGCCCAGTACACCTATATGGACGTATTCAAGGGTGAGTACATTACGCGCAATTGGGAGGCGGTTCGGCGTATTCGCAAGCCAGTGATTGCGGCAGTGGCAGGGTTTGCATTGGGCGGCGGTTGCGAGCTGGCGATGATGTGCGATTTCATCATCGCTGCCGATAGTGCGAAATTCGGCCAGCCTGAAATCAAGCTGGGCATCATGCCGGGGGCTGGCGGCACGCAGCGTCTGCCGCGGGCGGTGTCGAAGGCAAAGGCGATGGATATGTGCCTGACCGCGCGGTTCATGGATGCCGCAGAGGCAGAGCGAGCCGGCCTGGTCTCGCGGGTGGTGCCGGCCGATAAGCTGCTTGACGAGGCGATGGCCGCCGCCAATACGATTGCCGAGTATTCGTTGCCGGTGGTGATGATGGTGAAGGAATCGGTGAATCGTGCTTATGAAACCACCTTGGCCGAGGGCGTCCATTATGAGCGCCGAATGTTTCACTCGTTATTTGCTACCGAAGATCAAAAAGAGGGTATGGCGGCATTTCTGGAAAAGCGCAAACCTGTTTTCAAGCATCGCTAAAGAATATTTAAAAAAGGTCTTGCCAAGGGAGGAGGAGGTGGACTAATATCTCGCTTCTTCGCGAAGACGAGGTTGCTGTTAAGGGGCCGAGGCGGAAGTGAAGAGTGTTGATGGGATTGGCTGTGCGAGGAGTTGAGCGCGGCGCTGGCGAGAAAAAGTTAGCAAAAACCTGTTGACAGAAGCGAGTGTGAAGTAGATAATCTCGCTTCTCTGCTGCAAACGCAGCGACGCAAAAAACGAAGTGAAGTTGACGAGTTTTGAGCGAATGATCTTTAACAATTGAACAGCCGATAAGTGTGGGCGCTCGATGGCGAGTGCGCCTTCTTCGGAAGGTAGCTTTAAAAACATTGAGAGCTCACACGGTAAAGGTAAGTTGTGATTTTTGATCATGACTTGTCAGTACTTGAGTTGAGCGACCTATTCGATCGCGAGCGATCGCGAGAATAGAAAACAGTAACAGGTTTGAACTGAAGAGTTTGATCCTGGCTCAGATTGAACGCTGGCGGCATGCCTTACACATGCAAGTCGAACGGCAGCGCGGAGAGCTTGCTCTCTGGCGGCGAGTGGCGAACGGGTGAGTAATACATCGGAACGTGCCCTGTAGTGGGGGATAGCTCGGCGAAAGCCGGATTAATACCGCATAAGCTCTACGGAGGAAAGCGGGGGACCGCAAGGCCTCGTGCTATAGGAGCGGCCGATGGCAGATTAGCTAGTTGGTGAGG